>JAVBTC010000171.1:0-26358 GCA_031556405.1 Rhodocyclaceae bacterium | reverse complement strand
CAGAAACGAAAAATAAAGTGAGAAATTCATGATCTACAGTATGACCGGTTATGCGGTGAAAAGCCGCGATGTCGATTGCGGCACGTTGCATCTCGAACTCAAAAGCGTCAATTCCCGTTATCTCGACGTGCATTTCCGCGTGTGCGACGACTTGCGCTTTCTCGAACCCACCTTGCGCGAAATGATTGTCGCGCGTATCGGACGCGGCAAAATCGAATGCCGCGTCAACCTGCTTTCGACCCCGCTTGCGAAACGTCAGTTGCTCCCCAACGAAGATCTGCTGGTGCAACTGAAAACGCTCGACACCTATATCCGGGCGCTCATTCCGGAGGCGGCGACACTCTCGGTGGATCAGATCCTGCGCTGGCCCGGGATGCTTGGCGAAGAAGAGACGAATACCGCCGCGATCGCCGCGATGGCCCAGGAACTCACTGCCGAAGCGCTTGACGACCTGACCGCCAGCCGGGCCCGCGAAGGGGAAAAACTGGCGGCGATGATCCAGGAACGGATCGTGCTCATGCGTACGCAGGTCGCGGAAGTCGCTCCGCACATCCCGGCGGCGCAGGCCGCCTTCCAGGAAAAACTCAAGCAGCGCCTCCTCGACGCCATCGGCAGTGCCGACGATGAACGTATCCGGCAGGAAATCGCCGTATTCGCACTGCGTACCGATATCGCCGAGGAACTCACCCGTCTTTCCACCCATCTCGACGAAGTCGAACGCGTTCTGCGCGTCGGCGGCAACGTCGGCAAAAGACTCGATTTCCTGATGCAGGAATTGAACCGCGAAGCCAATACGCTCGGTTCGAAATCGGTGGCAAAGGAAATCTCGCAGACGGCGATCGAGCTGAAACTTCTGATCGAGCAGATGCGCGAACAGATCCAGAATCTGGAGTAAAACCCGCGGCAGCGGCAAATTTCCCCGTTTCGACTCATGAACAACGTCCAGGACAACCAGCCCGCAGGCACGCCGACAGGCCAGCTCTACGTGGTCAGCGCCCCTTCGGGAGCCGGGAAAACGACGCTGGTGCGTATGCTGCTTGAGAACATTTCCGGAATTTGCCTGTCCATTTCTCATACGACACGCGCGCCGCGCGCGGGAGAGCGGGACGGCAGGGAATATCATTTCGTCGGCAGCGGGCATTTCAAGGAAATGATCGCACGCGGCGATTTTCTCGAATGGGCGGAAGTGCACGGCAATTACTACGGTACCGCCAGCACCACGGTCGCGGCGGAACTGGCCGCCGGCAACGACGTGCTCCTGGAAATCGATTGGCAGGGGGCGCAGCAGGTGCGGCGCCGTTTTCCATCGCTGTCGGGGGTTTTCATCATGCCGCCCACCCTGGCGCACCTGGAACAGCGCCTGAGGCAACGCGGCACCGACAGCGACGAGACGATTGCCCGCCGTCTGGCCGCGGCGGTGGAAGAGATGCGCCATGTCGACGAATTCGACTATGTTATTATCAATGATGACCTGCAAACGGCCACCGCAGACCTTTGCGGGATCGTGCGCACGGCGAGACTGCGTCTCCCTTGCCAGCGCGCACGCCATCCCGGCCTGTTTGCCTCCCTGCTTCTTAATTGATCCGTGAATTTTTTACGAATAACTCATAAGGTAGTTTTATGGCCCGAATCACCGTCGACGACTGCATCCAGCGTATTCCCAACCGTTTCCAGATGACCTTGGCCGCTGCATACCGCGCCCGCCAGCTTGCCGCGGGCGCGACGCCCCAGGTCGAGGATGAGCGCGACAAACCGACCGTAATCGCGTTGCGCGAGATCGCCGCCGGACTGGTCGGCCTGGAAGCGCTCCGGCGCGGACAAAACTGATACGGGAAGGGCTCTCGTATCGTTATCGAAATGCGGTGGTCAACGTGACATGTGCCTGATAAGCCTGGCAAGCCTGACAATCGGCCGAGAATATGGCCCGAGGAATGGCTCGACAGGCGGTTTTGAGCGGAAACATGGATACTCAAGTGAATTCCGACATGTCCAAGGCATCCGATATTCCCGGGATCGCCGGTGCCGGCAATGCGGCGCCGGAGTCGCTCGTCAGCCTGGCGGACCCCGCCTATCAGGTATTTCTCGATAGTCTCAATTACCTCGCGCCGGAAGAAATTTTCTGTATCCGGGAAGCCTACGCTTTCAGTGAGGTTGCCCACGCCGGGCAAACGCGTTATTCCGGCGAACCCTACATCACTCATCCGCTCGCGGTAGCCGGCGCCCTGGCCGAATGGCACATGGACGCGCAGGCGATCATGGCCGCGCTGCTGCACGACGTGATGGAGGATACCGGCGTCACCAAGGCCGAACTTGCCCGCCGTTTCGGAAAGCCGGTTGCCGATCTCGTCGACGGCCTCTCCAAACTGGAAAAAATCGAATTCCAGTCTTATCAGGAAGCGCAGGCCGAAAATTTCCGCAAGATGCTGATGGCCATGGCGCGCGACTTGCGCGTCGTGCTGATCAAACTCGCCGACCGGCTGCACAATCTCCAGACGATGGCGGCCGTGCGTCCCGACAAGCGGCGCCGCATCGCCGGCGAAACGCTCGAAATCTACGCGCCGATCGCCAACCGGCTGGGGCTGAACAAGCTGTACCGGGAATTGCAGGACATCTCCTTCCGGCTGATCCACCCGATGCGCGCCCAGGTGCTCGCCCGCGCGATGAAGGCGGCGCGCGGCAACCGGCGCGAACTGCTGGCGCTGATCCTCGACGGAGTCAGCAGCAAGATGCACGAGGCCGGAATCACGGCGCAGGTATTCGGGCGGGAAAAAAGCCTCTTTTCGATCTACCGCAAGATGACGGAAAAGCGCCTGTCCTTTTCGCAGGTGCTCGACATCTACGGCTTCCGCGTCATCGTCAAGGACCTGCCCACCTGCTACCTCGCGCTGGGCGCGCTGCATTCCCTGTACAAACCGGTCTCCGGAAAATTCAAGGATTACATCGCGATCCCGAAGGCGAACGGCTACCAGTCGCTGCACACAGCGCTGATCGGGCCATACGGCACGCCGATCGAGGTCCAGATCCGGACCCAGGAAATGCACCACATGGCGCAGGAAGGCGTCGCCTCGCATTGGCTGTACAAGGACACCGAAAGCAGCGGCGCCGATTTGCAAGTGCGCACTCACAAATGGCTGGAATCGCTGCTCGAACTGCAAAGCACCGCCGGTGATTCGACCGAATTCCTCGAACACGTCAAGATCGATCTCTTCCCCGACGAAGTTTACGTATTCACGCCCAAAGGCAAGATCATGGAGTTGCCGCGCGGCGCCACCGCGATCGACTTCGCCTATTCGGTGCATACCGACATCGGCAATCACTGCATCGCGGCGCGTATCAACAACGAACTGATGCCGTTGCGCACCGAACTGAAGAACGGCGACCAGCTCGAAATCATTACCGCGCCGCACGCCACGCCGAACCCGGTCTGGCTCTCTTACGTGAAAACCGGGCGCGCCCGCGGCAAGATCCGGCATTTCCTGAAAACGATGCAGCAGGAAGAGTCGGCACGTCTGGGTGAGCACTTGCTCAACCAGGAACTCATGGCAATCGGGGTTCAGCCCGACGATATTCCGTATCAAACCTGGGAAGACATGGTGCGCACTTCCGGATTGCGCTCGGTGCAGGATATTTTCACCGAGATCGGACTGGGCAAGCGGCTGGCGGCGGTCGTCGCGCGGCGCCTGCTTGCGCAGGACGCATCGCTGCATAACGATGCCGCGACAACCCCCGCCAGCATCGTCATCCGCGGCACCGAGGGCATGGCGGTCCAGCTCGCGCCCTGCTGCCGCCCGATTCCGGGCGACGACATCATCGGCCTGATCAAAAAGGGACAGGGACTGGTCATTCACGTTCACGACTGCCTCTATATCCGTAAATCGATGAGCAACGAGCCGCAGAAATGGCTCGACGTCGAGTGGGCGCCGGTGGCGGAAAAACTGTTCGATGTCGGCATCCATGTCGTCGCCAGGCACGACCGTGGCATGCTGGCCAAGATCGCTACTTGTCTCAGCGACGCGGGTTCCAACATCGAAAGCGTCAATATGGAGGAAAAATCCGCGGAAGGCGGTTTCACTCCTCTCAACTTCATCATCCAGGCCGCCGACCGCCGCCATCTGGCGAACATCATGCGCGCATTGCGCCATGTGCCGGGTGTCGTCAAGATTTCCCGCGTCCGGGCGGAATAACTTCCATTCAGCACGCAAAAGCGGTGACAACCCCGGCCTGAAGCAAAGGAGCGCGCCGTGCATATCCTCATTCTCGGCGCCGGTGTCGTTGGCGTTGCCAGCGCCTGGTATCTCGCCCGCGCTGGACACCGGGTTACCGTGCTCGAACGCCAGCCCGGCGCGGCGCTCGAAACCAGCTTTGCCAACGGTGGGCAGATCTCGGTCTCGCATGCCGAGCCCTGGGCCAATCCCCATGTGTTGCCCAAAGCGCTGCGCTGGTTCGGACGGGAAGACGCGCCGCTGCTGATCCGCGCACGTTACGACCCCGCGCTCTTTTCCTGGCTGCTGCTTTTCCTGCGCGAATGCATGCCCGCCCGCACGCGCGCCAATGTCCGCGATATCGTCGCGCTGGCGCTCTACAGCCGCCGCTGCCTCCAGACGTTGCGTGAAGAAATGGGCCAAAAAACGGACCAAGAAGCGGACCCCGGCGAATTCCGGTACGACCATCTACAGCGCGGCATCCTGCATCTTTACACTGACGCCGAAGAATTCGCGGCGGCCATCAAGGCGGCCGCATTGATGCGTGAATTCGGTTGCGAACGGCGCGTAGTCGGCGTCGACGAATGCCTCACCATCGAACCCGCGTTGGCGGGCGCACGCCACCTGCTCGTCGGTGCGGACTATACGGCGGAAGACGAGTCGGGTGACGCGCACCGGTTTACCCGGGAGTTGGCAAAACGTTGCGCCGCCCTCGGTGTCGACTTCCGTTACGGCACGGCAATACGGCGCCTGCTCATCACGGGCGGAACCATCGACGCCGTGGAAGTCGAGTCTCCTTCCTCTTCCGCGCCTCCTGCCACCACTGCCGGTGCGCTTGAATCCGGGGCCGCCACCGAATTGATGCGCGCCGATGCCTACATCGTCGCCGCCGGCAGCGAAACGCCAAAGCTGCTATCCCCGCTCGGAATCCGCGTGCCGATATATCCGGCCAAAGGTTATTCCGCCACCGTGCCGCTTTCCGAAACCAGCGTCGCGCCTTTCGTCAGCCTTACCGACGACGGCCACAAACTCGTCTTCTCCCGTCTCGGCAACCGCCTGAGGATTGCCGGCACCGCCGAATTCAACGGCTACGACAAAACCTTGAACCAACACCGTTGCACCGCCTTGATGCGGCGGACGGCTGAACTTTTCCCCGCGCTCGCACCTGCCGCCGACCCCGAATTCTGGTGCGGACTGCGTCCGGCGACGCCTTCCAACGTCCCGCTCATCGGCCGTCTGCGGTTCCCCAACCTGTGGATCAATTCCGGCCACGGTACCCTCGGCTGGACGCTCGCCTGCGGCTCGGCCTCTGCATTGGCCGACCTGATCGATGGCCGGCGCCCGGAACCGGAATTTCCGTTTTTACCCGATGCTTCCCGGCAACGATGAAAACAATTTCCACTTATAAAAATTAATTATTCAATTTAAATCTCTACACAAGCCGTATTAAATTTAATTAAATTTATAAAAAGTCGCCCTGTGTATGTCTTCCCCCACCCCTTCTCCACCATTGTGGATCGATACCCACTGCCATCTCGACGCGGAAGAATTCGCCGCCGACCGGGATCGAGTCATTGCCGCGGCGGGCGCCGCGGGGATTGTAGCCATCGTCGTACCCGCGGTAGACATCGGTAACTTCGCTGCGGTACAGGACTGCTGCACACGATTCCAAGGCATTCCCATCTGCCTTCCCGCCTACGGCATTCACCCAATGTATACCCCCGCCGCCGAACCGGAACACCTGGACATTCTGCGCCAATGGCTGCAACGCCCGCCGACGGAAGCGCACCCCGTCCGCCCCGTGGCCATCGGCGAAGTCGGGCTCGACTACTATCTTCCGAACCTCGACCCGGCACGGCAGGAATTCTTTTTCGTCGAACAATTGAAACTTGCCCGTGAGTACGGATTACCCGTTCTGCTGCATGTACGCCGCGCCGTCGACGCCGTCCTCAAACAGATACGCCGCATTTTCGGTACTACCTCCCACAGCCCGGGAGGTATCGCCCACGCTTTCAACGGCAGCAGACAACAGGCGGAAGAATTCATCAAACTGGGATTCAAGCTCGGTTTCGGCGGCGCCATGACCTGGCCGCGCGCCACCCGCCTGCGTTCACTCGCGGCCACGCTGCCGCTCGAAACCATCGTCCTCGAAACGGACGCGCCGGACATTCCGCCCCTGTTCGCGGAATCCACCGATACTCGCCGTCCGCGCAACGAGCCCGCTTATCTGCCGCGTATCGCACAAACACTGGCGGATTTGCGTGGAGTTCCCCTGGAAATCGTTGCAGCGCAGACACGGGAAAACGCCCTATCCGCATTAAACCTAAAAGAATCCGGAAAGCTTCCCGGGACGAGCGATATATACACTCGTATATAAGGCACTGAAGCAAAAGGGTTTCTTTCGTCAAGTCTTGATACAAATCAAGCAAATTCCGTTACGAGCGCCCTACATTGCTTATGAAGCCCACCCGGGTGAAAGTTATTGAAAGTTTGTAATCGCAATGGACATTTCAAGCATCATTGTCAGTCCGCATCCCGACAGCATCGAGCAGGTAAAAGAGTGGCTTAACACGCTTTCCGGTGTTGAGACACATGCAACGGCTGCGGACGGCCGCATTATTGCCACGATCGAAGCCGACACGGACGAAGAGGCAGTCCGTACCTACGAAACCATTGGCCGGCAAGCAGGCGTGCTGTCGGTCTCTCTTGTCTACCACCAATACGAACCCGATCCGAACGAGGAGGTCTGAAGATGAAGCTGACACGCCGTGATTTCATTAAAAGCAATGCGGTTGCCGCCGCTGCCGGTGTTGCCGGCATTACGCTTCCCGCCACTGTCATTGCGCAATCCAAACCGCTGCCCGAAAAGGTCTTGCCCGGACAGCAGAAACTCGAGGGCGTACGGTGGGATAAAGGGGTTTGCCGCTACTGCGGCACCGGTTGCGGCGTTCTCGTCGGCGTCAAGGACGGACGCGTCGTCGCCACCCAGGGTGACCCGGACGCACCGGTCAACCGCGGCCTCAACTGCGTCAAGGGTTACTATCTCGCGCAGATCATGTACGGCAAGGACCGCCTGACCAAGCCCCTGCTGCGCATGAAAGACGGCAAGTACGACAAGAACGGCGAATTCAAGCCGGTTTCCTGGGATCAGGCTTTCGACATCATGGCCGAAAAATGCAAGGCCGCGATGAAAGAAGGCGGTCCGCGCGCGATCGGCATGTTCGGCTCCGGCCAATGGCTGGTCTGGGAAGGCTACGCCGCAGTCAAGCTGATGAAGGCCGGCCTGCGTTCCAACAACCTCGACCCGAACGCCCGCCACTGCATGGCCTCAGCCGTGGTCGGCTTCATGCGTACCTTCGGCATCGACGAGCCGATGGGCTGCTACGACGATGCCGAGAATGCCGACGGTTTCGCCCTGTGGGGCGCCAACATGGCGGAAATGCACCCGATCCTCTGGTCGCGCATCACCGACCGCCGCCTCACCGCCAAGCATGTCCGCGTTCATGTGCTGTCCACCTTTACGCACCGTTCCTGCCAACTGGCGGATAACGAACTGATCTTCAAGCCGCAATCCGATCTGGCGATCCTGAACTACATCTGCAACTACATCATCCAGAACGGCGCGGTAAACGAAGAATTCGTCAGCAAGCACACGAAATTCAAGAAGGGCGTCACCAACATCGGCTACGGCCTGCGTCCGAACCACCCGCTCGAACAAGCGGCAACGGACAACGGTTATCCCGGCCCCGACGGCAAACCGAAAGGCGACCCGAACAAGGCCACGGACATCACGTTCGATGAATTCAAGCAATTCGTCTCCGAATACACCCTCGACAAAACGCACGAAATCTCCGGCGTGCCCAAGGAAAAACTCGAGGCGCTGGCCAAGATGTACGCCGACCCGAAGATCAAGGTCACGTCCTACTGGACCATGGGCTTCAACCAGCACACGCGCGGCACCTGGGTCAACAACATGATCTACAACGTCCACCTGCTGGTGGGCAAGATCTCCGAGCCGGGCAACGGCCCCTTCTCGCTCACCGGCCAGCCTTCCGCCTGCGGCACGGCGCGTGAAGTCGGCACATTCGCCCACCGCCTGCCGGCGGACCTGGTTGTCGTCAACCCGAAACACCGTGAAACCGCCGAGAAAATCTGGAATCTCCCGGCAGGCACGGTTCCCGACTGGGTCGGCCTGCACGCCGTCGCGCAATCTCGCGCGCTCAAGGACGGCAAGCTGCTCTGGTACTGGACGAGCACGACCAACAACATGCAGGCGGGACCGAACGTCAACGAGGAAATCTATCCCGGCTGGCGCAACCCGAAAGCCTTCGTCATCGTTTCCGACGTTTATCCGACCGTCTCGGCGATGTCCGCCGACCTGATTCTGCCCTGCGCGATGTGGGCGGAAAAGGAAGGCGCATACGGCAACGCCGAACGCCGCGGCCAATTCTGGCGGCAACAGGTAAAAGCACCGGGCGAGGCGAAATCCGACCTGTGGCAGTACATGGAATTTTCCAAGCGCTTCAAGACCGATGAAGTCTGGCCCGCCGAAATACTCGACAAGGCCCCCGAATACAAGGGCAAGACGCTGTACGACGTTCTTTTCGCCAATGGAGCGGTCAACCGTTTTCCGCTTGACGAAACGAAGAAAGTCAACGCGCACGCGATTCAGAACTACACCAACGACGAATCGCAGGCCTTCGGCTACTACGTGCAAAAGGGGCTGTTCGAAGAATACGCGGTGTTCGGCCGCGGACATGCGCACGACCTGGCGAATTTCGACATGTACCATCGGGCGCGCGGCCTGCGCTGGCCGGTCATCGACGGCAAGGAAACCCTCTGGCGTTTCCGCGAAGGTTACGATGCCTACGTTCCGAAGGGTGAAGGCGTCCGTTTCTACGGCCACGCGGACGGCAAGGCGGTCATTTTCGCACTGCCTTACCAGCCCGCTGCCGAACAACCGGACAACGAATACGATCTCTGGCTCTGTACCGGTCGTGTGCTCGAACACTGGCACACCGGTTCGATGACGCGCCGGGTGCCGAACCTGCACAAATCGATGCCGGAAGCGCTGATCTACATGCACCCGGACGATGCGAAAAGCCGCAGCCTGAAGCACGGCGACCTGGTCAAGGTCTCCACGCGGCGCGGCAACATCCAGTTGCGTGTCGACACGCGCGGACGCAACAAGCCGCCGGTCGGACTGGTATTCGTCCCGTTCTTCGACGAACAGCGCCTGGTCAACAAACTCACGCTGGATGCCACATGTCCGCTCTCGAAGGAAACCGACTTCAAGAAATGTGCATGTAAGGTAGTGAAAGTCTAGAACGTTTTGTCTCGGCTCCTCTGAGTATCCGCCGGTGTGCGACGCGGTAAGCCGCACACCGGTGGCTACGCTCTCTGAAGGTATCGTTTTATCAGTTGTCCGTATCGTTGGTTGTCATGTCCAAGGCTTCATCCGAAAATCCTCCTCAGCCCCCGCGTCCGCGGCGGCGCCAATTCGTCGCCGACACCGCCAAAATGGCATGTGGCGTCGGTATTTTTGGCTTGGCGCTGGGCCTTTACTCCAAGCGATCGCAGGCGCTGCCGCCGCTGGGGTTGCGGCCGCCCGGCGCGCTCGCGGAGGATGAATTTCTCGGCGCCTGCATCCGTTGCGGCCTGTGCGTGCGCGACTGCCCTTACGACATCCTCTTTCTGGCCACACCCGAATCGGAAGTCGCCACCGGAACGCCGTATTTCAACGCGCGCACCGGTCCCTGCGAAATGTGCGAACACATTCCCTGCGTCGTCGCCTGCCCGACCGGCGCGCTGGACCACTCGCTCACCGACATCAACAAATCGAAAATGGGCCTGGCCGTCCTCATCGACCAGGAAACCTGCCTCAACTTTCTCGGACTGCGCTGCGACATCTGCTATCGCGTCTGCCCCGTGATCGACAAGGCAATCACGTTGGAACTCCAACCCAATACCCGTACCGGACGGCACGCGCTTTTTCTGCCGACCGTGCATTCCGAACACTGCACCGGCTGCGGAAAATGCGAAAAAGCCTGCATTCTTGACGAAGCCGCGATCAAGATTCTCCCCATCGCCATTGCCAAGGGTAAGATCGG
Source organism: Rhodocyclaceae bacterium (assembly GCA_031556405.1). Taxonomy (GTDB): domain Bacteria; phylum Pseudomonadota; class Gammaproteobacteria; order Burkholderiales; family Rhodocyclaceae; genus WQZF01. Next base: position 16,046 of record JAVBTC010000171.1, on the reverse strand, counting down.
CGACCACTATCAACTCGGCTGGGAAGAAAAGCGCAAGGCGGGCCGCGCACTGATCGACGAAAAAAGCGTCGTTGAATTACCCAACCGTCTGCCGGAAGGCGTCGTACTCGAAAACGATCCGAAGGACCCGCACAACCGCGATAAAAGCCTTGCCAATGACTCCGCGGCGGATACCCCGCCCGAATTCGGCAGTGCCATTCCGAATTTCGTTCCAAGCGCTCCGCCCGGCCTGGGCGACGCGCAAGAGAGTAAGCCATGAAACACCCCGGCGCCGACGCTATTGCCGAATTCGGCTGGCTAAAAGCCCACCGCTGGCTGATCCTGCGCCGTGTGGTGCAGATCGGCATCCTGCTGCTGTTCATGCTGACCCCGCTGGCCACCGTGATGATCGCCAAGGGCGATACCCGCCTGCCGTGGGCCGATCTCAAGATCGTCAAGGGTAATCTCGCCTACAGCCTGACGCTCGACACGCTGCCGCTGACCGATCCTTATGTCGCCCTGCAATCGTTCATTGCCGGACATATTCCGGAAACCCTGGGCATCGTCGGCGTACTGATCGTGCTCGCCTTCTATTTCCTGGTGGGCGGACGCGTCTACTGTTCCTGGGTATGTCCGGTGAACATGGTCACCGACCTCGCCGCAGCCCTGCGCCGATTCCTGAACATCAAGGGCAGCGCCCAACTGCACCGCAGCACCCGCTTCTGGGTGCTGGCGATGACGCTGATCCTCTCGGCGATCACCGGCACCGTGGTGTGGGAATTGATCAACCCGGTATCGATGATGCACCGCGGTCTCATTTTCAGCATGGGCGCGGCATGGATGGTGGTGCTTGCCGTTTTCCTGTTCGACCTGTTCGTGATGAACCGGGGCTGGTGCAGCCGGCTTTGCCCCGTCGGCGCCTTTTATTCGCTGATCGGCCAATGGAGTCCGGTCCGCATCTCCGCGACCAGGCGCGCCGCCTGCAACGACTGCATGGATTGCTTCGAAATCTGTCCCGAGCCGCAGGTGATCCGTCCGGCCCTGAAAGGGGAGGAAAAAGGCGTCGGCCCGATAATCCTCGCCCCTGCCTGTACCAACTGCGGGCGCTGTATCGATGTCTGTTCCAAAGATGTATTTCAGTTCGGCACACGCTTCAGTAATTCAACACCAATACCAGACGCGCCAAAACCCGAGTAACCCAGTTTGAAATCCTTTGATGTGGAGGGAGAGTCAACCATGAAACATTCACTGAAACTATCCGTCGCCATTCTCGCAACCTGCTTCAGCGCCATGACTCTGGCTGCGGACGATGTGCATTCCCTGCGTGGCGCCGATGTAAGCGCCGCCGATGCGAGCACCCAGCAATACCGTGATTTCACCGGCAAGCGTCCCGGCACGCAGAGTCCGATCGCGCGCTTTTACAGCACTCAGCCGCCGGTGATTCCGCACGCCGTGGAAAACTTCGACGAGATCAATCTCGAAGAAAATCAGTGCCTCGATTGTCACGATGCGTCGAACTATAAGAAAAAGAATTCGCCGAAAGTCAGCGATACACACTTCCTTGACCGTGAAGGCAAGAAGACACCGGAAGCCACCGCGGCACGGTATAACTGCGTACAGTGCCACGTACCGCAAACTGATGCGCCACCGCTCGTGGAAAATACCTTCAAGGGCGACCTGAGCACCAAAGGGAAGGCTGCCGCCAAGACAAAGAAAAACTGAAAAAGTTATTTGCATCGACATTCCCCGGCTCCGGCCGGGGAATGGTATTTGAATTCACTCCCGACCTCTTCCGTAGCGCATCTCCCGTTCTTCCTCAGGAACGGGAGGTTTTTTATCGGACGATTTTCTAAAAATAATTAAATAAACAAAAGCCACTGTAGGCGGTAAAAATCCAGAATTAATTCACAAATTTAAAAAACAAACACATCACCCTGGATAGTGGCGTTTGCTGAAGCGCTCTGCCGCACCAATCGCCCCGCTCCCACACACGGCACTTCAACATTTGTACCCACGGATAAATCGCGAAAAAAATGGCGCTTACGCGCCATTGGATAATTTGGGGAAAAGTGGTGGGCCCAGAGGGACTTGAACCCCCGACCAAGCGATTATGAGTCGCCTGCTCTAACCAACTGAGCTATAGGCCCGTATTCCTTGAATCAGCCATTCCCAAAAATCCTCATGCTTTGCCGGTTTCGCCTTGCCATACTGCCTGTACTGCCAGCGGCCCGCCTTTGCGTTCGAGTGTCTTCGAGAATCGCCATGAAACTTTCCACTGCCGCACCCCGCGCGTGAAACAAAATCGATACGGAACCGGCAATGGATACACACGCACGGCGGCACGGGCATAACCCGCGCGCCGAACGAATTCAACCGTTGTTGTCGAGAAAACTGCGCAATTTGTCCGAACGTGAAGGATGACGCAGCTTGCGCAACGCCTTGGCTTCGATCTGACGGATACGCTCACGCGTAACGTCGAACTGCTTGCCGACTTCCTCCAGCGTGTGGTCGGTGTTCATCTCGATACCGAAGCGCATCCGCAGAACCTTGGCTTCGCGCGGCGTCAGCGTATCGAGCACTTCCTTGGTGATGAAGCGCAGGCTCGAATAAAGCGCGGCATCGGTGGGCGCCAGCGTGGACTGGTCCTCGATGAAATCGCCCAGATGCGAATCGTCGTCGTCGCCGATCGGCGTTTCCATCGAGATCGGCTCCTTGGCGATTTTCATGATCTTGCGGATTTTCTCTTCCGGCATTTCCATCTTTTTCGCCAGCGTCGCCGGATCGGGGTCCTGTCCGGTTTCCTGCAGAATCTGACGGCTGATCCGGTTCATTTTGTTGATCGTTTCGATCAGGTGCACCGGAATACGGATCGTGCGCGCCTGATCGGCAATCGAACGCGTGATCGCCTGCCGGATCCACCACGTGGCATACGTCGAGAATTTATAGCCGCGCCGGTATTCGAACTTGTCGACGGCTTTCATCAACCCGATGTTGCCTTCCTGGATCAGATCGAGGAATTGCAGGCCGCGGTTGGTGTATTTCTTGGCAATCGAAATCACCAGGCGCAGGTTTGCCTCGGTCATCTCGCGCTTGGCGCGGCGCGCCTTGGCCTCGCCGGTCGACATCTGCTTGTTGATTTCCTTGAGCTCTTTCAGCGGGATGCCGATGCGGTTCTGCAGGTCGATCAGATACTGCTGCTGTTCCTTGATCGCCGGCGCATTGCGCGCGAGCACCGGCGCAAACACCTTGTTGCTGCCGGCGGCGATTTCGACATCGACCCAGTCGAGGTTGATTTCGTTGCCGGGGAAAACTTTGATGAAGTGCGTGCGCGGCATCTTCGTCTTCTCGACGCAGATGCGCTGGATCTTGCGCTCGCAACGCCGCACTTCCTCGATCATGCTGCGCACCGCGTCGCACAGCCTCTCAATCGTGCGCGAAGTAAAGCGAATCTGCATCAGTTCGTCGATGATCTGCTGTTGCAGCTTGAGGTAGGCCTTATCCTGGGAGCCTTTTTTCACCAGCGCCGTCCTGGCTTTCGCATGCAGGGCGCGAACGGCGTGAAAACGCTCGAGCGCATCTTCCCGCAGTTTCAGGAGCGCCACCGAAACCCGCTCGCCGCCATCCTCTTCCGCGTCTTCGTCTTCATCCAGATCGCCGCCATTGCCGCCGCTGCCACCGGCCTCGATCACGGTTTCTTCCTCGGGATCGTCGGGATTGATCAGGCCGTCGACCACCTCGTCGATGCGCATTTCGTTGCTTTCGACCTTCGCCGCCAGATCGAGGATTTCGACGATCGTCGTCGGACAGGCGCAAATCGCCTGGATCATGTGTTTCAGCCCGTCTTCGATGCGCTTGGCGATTTCGATCTCACCTTCGCGCGTCAGAAGTTCGACCGTGCCCATTTCGCGCATGTACATACGCACCGGATCGGTGGTGCGGCCGAACTCGGAATCAACCGACGACAGCGCCTGCTCCGCTTCTTCCTCGACCGCCTCATCGTCGGTGACGTTAGGGGTCGTATCGGACATCAGCAGCGTGTCGGCATCGGGCGCCTCGTCATAGACCTGGATACCCATGTCGTTGAAGGTGCTGATGATCGACTCGATCTGTTCCGCGTCGACGATGTCGTCCGGCAGGTGGTCGTTGATTTCGGCATAGGTGAGGAAGCCGCGCTCCTTACCCAGAATGATGAGATTCTTGAGCCGCATGCGGCGCGTCTCCGCGTCCGCCTGAGACGGAGCGTTCACCGCTTGCGCGAGCAACTGGGCGGCGGCCCGCTCCTTGCTGCGGGAGCTCTTCGACGCTCTGGGCTTTTTCTCTTTCACTTTCTCGGTGGCCATACCCCGTCCCTTGCTAACTTTTTGCGAAAACTTCGGATTTTACTACTTTTTTCACAATTCTTCCCTCTTCATAAATACCTTTCACCATTCACAACAGTTCCAATGCAGCGCTCCGGCCTCGATTTCCGGCGCAATCCCATTCACGAGCGCTTTTCCCAGAGATTCGCCGCCGCCAGCAACTGCAGATACCGGGCTTTTTCCTCCGACGACAGGCCGGCCACACCGAGTTTCCGCGCCTTCTCCTTCAACTGCTCGAAGGCGCGCCGGGATTGCATTTCAGCCAGCTTTTCGAGCGATGTGCGGAATTCCGTCTCGACATCGCCTTCGGAAAAAGATTCCTGCAATAAATCCTGATTGATTCCGCTCAACTGCCGCAACAGATCCTGATCGCCGCGGCTGCGCAGACGCTCGATCAGCATCGCATGGCTGCACACTCCGGCATCCTCTTCTCCATCTTCCACGCTCTCCGGCAGCAGCGCGGCGACGAGCCGGCGCAGCAGCTCGGAATCTGGATCGTCTTCCGGCAACGCTTCCAGCGGAACCCGCCGCGCCAGTTCCGGACGCTGCAAAAGATCGCCGATCAACGTCCGCAACAGCGACGGTGCCGGCCGCTGCGCGCGCGGCGGCGCGGGAGGAACGATCGGACGCAGTTCACACAGGCGCTCGACCTCCTGCTGGGAAAAACCGCTCGCCTCCGCCAGCCGCTTGACGATCTGCAGACGTAACAACGGCGCCGAAAACCGTGCCAGCAAGGGCTTGGCAAGCGCCAGCAATTTCGCCCGCCCCTCGGCGCTGGTCATGTCGCACTGCGTCGCCAGTTCGCGCAGCAGGAAATCCGAAAGCGGCGTCGCTTCGGCGATCAACCGCAAAAAAGCATCCTTGCCGTACTCGGAAACGAAACTGTCCGGATCGTGGGCCTCGGGGAGAAACGCGAACGCGATCAGCTTTTGCTCGCCGATCGACTCCAGGCTGTTTTCCAGCGCGCGCCAAGCGGCTTTTCTCCCGGCGGCATCGCCGTCGAAACAGAAAACGATGCGCGCCACCTGGCGCAACAATTTCTGCACGTGCGCCGGCGTCGTTGCCGTTCCCAGCGTCGCCACGGCATTTTTCACGCCATGCTGCGCCAGCATGACCACATCCATGTACCCTTCGACGACGATCGCGGTATCGGTCTCGCGCAACCCGGCGCGCGCCTGCGGCAATCCGAACAGTTCCTGTCCCTTGGAAAACAGCGGGGTTTCCGGCGAATTGAGATACTTCGGGCCGCTGTCGCCGTCTCTATCTCTATTTTGTACACCATCCAGCACTCGCCCGCCAAAACCGACCACCTCTCCTTTGGCGCTGACGATCGGAAACATGATGCGGCCACGAAAACGGTCGTAACGTCGGCCGCTGTCGTTTTCGACCGCCAGCCCGGCGGCGAGCAGCTCGGGCGACTGGTAATCGGAGAAAATGGCAGCCAGATTCTGCCAGCCCGGCGGCGCATAGCCGATGCGAAAAGTCCGGGCGGTTTCTCCGGAAACGCCGCGCCGCTTGAGGTAGTCGATTGCGTCCGGCGCGTTCTTCAATTGCCCGTAATACCATTCGGCCGCCCGGGCAAGCAGTTGGCCGAGGTTGCGCACCGAGGCGCCGTCGCGTTCGTCGCCCGATCCCGCCCGTCCCGTCTGTGTTTCCGGCACCAGCATCCCGGCACGCGCCGCCAGATCCCGCACGGCGTCGAGGAATCCGATGCCGGTATATTCCATCAAGAACCCGATTGCCGAACCATGCGCGCCGCAACCGAAGCAGTGATAAAACTGTTTGCTCGAACTGACGGTGAACGACGGAGTTTTCTCGCTGTGAAAAGGGCAGCAGGCGGCATAATTCGCACCCGCCTTTTTCAGCGGCACATGAGCATCGATCAGACCGACGATGTCGGTACGGTTGAGCAGTTCCTGAAGAAAACTTTCGGGGATCATGCCCTGTATCGGGAAAGGAAAGGCCGTCAATAAAAAATGCCTGAAACAGCATCGGAACGGTACCGGCACACTTCCGGTTCGAAGGCATTCGGACCTTCGCGGGCACGTCTACACGTTATGCCTTGCCCACCTTGCCTACCGGTTGCCGACTGCACGCCTGAGCGGCATCGGCATGAAAAACGAGCGGAAACGACAAAGCCGCCCATCGCGACGATGGACGGCCCTTCATCGGGTCAATGCGGCAAATCGCGCCGGATCAGTAGAGCTTGGGCGGCAGCGTCTGGCTGCGAATACGCTTGTGGTGCCGTTTAACGGCGGCTGCATGCTTGCGTTTGCGCTCGGCCGTGGGCTTTTCATAAAACTCGCGGGCGCGCAGTTCGGTAAGCAGCCCGGTTTTTTCGACACTGCGTTTGAAGCGGCGGATTGCTACTTCAAACGGCTCATTTTCCTTGACGCGAATACTTGGCATTGAAATCTGACTCCTCAAAAATAATTTGAAACAAAACGCGGCATTCTAGCAAAAAAGAATGCGCCTACCAAGCGCCGCGCTTCACCTGTCATCAACCGCATTGAGCTTTGTTGCTTTCCAATTCATTTAAATAATTTAAAAATATAACCATCTACAGAAAACAAATCATATTTAATCAAATATATAAAAACAAAGGCATTCCATTTACGCCCCTTCCACGGAATTCGCCTTCCGCACCAGAAAGCGGGTGATACGCAGATAATCGGCAACCGCCAGCGTTTCCGCGCGGCTCATCGGATCAATGGCAAGCGCGGCGAAGTCGTCCGCAGTGAGAAAATCCTTGAGCGTATTGCGCAGCATCTTGCGCCGCTGCGAAAATGCCGCGCTCACCAGTTGCGCCAACAGTGATTCGCCGTTCGCACCCCATTCCTGCGCACCCCATTCCTGTTTTGACTCCGGTTTCGACTCCAGTTCCGTTTGTGGCCGTGGTTGCAAACGGACGATCGCGGAGTCGACTTTCGGTGCCGGGGAAAATGCCTCGGGCGGAACATCGAACAGCCATTCGCAGTCGAAACGGTATTGCAGCATCACCGACAGCCGCCCGTAGTCGCGCGTTCCAGGCGCAGCGACGATGCGCTCGACCACTTCCTTCTGCAGCATGAAATGCATGTCGCGCACCCGGTCAGCAAAGGTCGCCAGATGGAAAAGCAGCGGCGTGGAAATGTTGTACGGCAGATTCCCGACGATCCGCAACGTTTCGCCAAGCACAGAAAAATCAAATTCGAGCGCGTCGCCTTCGTGAATCGTCACCCGTTCCGGCGCGAAACGTGAAGAAAGTTTCGCCGCGAGATCGCGGTCGATTTCGACCACATGCAGATGTTCGAGCGCCTGCGTCAGCGGCGCCGTCAGTGCGCCAAGGCCCGGCCCGATTTCGACCACCGTGTCGCCGCGCTGCGGCGCGATCGCGGCGACGATCGCGGCGACGACGCTGCGGTCGGTCAGGAAATTCTGTCCGAAACGTTTACGCGCGATGTGCTGTGCCACTGCCGTTTTTCCCTGCCTGCACCTTGCCTTATCCCCGATTCCGACACCCACCGGAGCATTCAACGCACCCGCCGCGCCATGAAGAGCGCCTGCCGCACCGCTTCGATCAGGCTGCCGGGGTCGGCACGCCCGGTGCCGGCCAATTCCAGGGCGGTGCCGTGATCGACCGAAGTCCGGATTACCGGCAGGCCGAGCGTGACATTGATGCCGTGACCGAAGGTGGCGTATTTGAGCGCGGTCAATCCCTGGTCGTGGTACATCGCGAAAACGCAATCACCGCCGGCAAGCACCGGTGGCGTAAACATCGTATCGGCAGGCAAGGGACCAATCAGCGCCATGCCTTCCGCGCGCAGTTTTTCGAGTACGGGAGTGATCACGTCGATTTCCTCGCGCCCGAGATAGCCGCCTTCGCCGGCGTGCGGATTGAGGCCTGTCACCAGGATGCGCGGCGCATCGAGTCCGAAACGGCGCACCAGTTCCGCGTGGACGATGCGCAGTGATTCTTCCAGAAGCGGCGCGGTAATCGCCGCCGCAACGTCTTTCAGCGGCAGATGCGTGGTCGCCAGCGCGACGCGCAACGAATAACGGGAAGGAACGCCGGATTCGTCCTTTTTCCCGCCTTTTTTCCTGCCTTTTTCCTCGCCCTGCTCTCCGTATCGTTCCGTTTCTCCGGCAAGCATCATCACGACCCGCGCGGTACCGGTTTTTTCCGCCAGATATTCGGTATGCCCCGTGAAGGGAATACCCGCCTCGTTGATTACGCCTTTGTGCACCGGCGCCGTCACCATCGCCGCGAATTCCCCTGACATGCAACCGGCCAGCGCGCGATCGAGCAGCGCCAGAACATAGGAAGCATTGGCGCGATCGAGTTTTCCGGCCTCCACGGGAACCGCCAGCGGACAATGCAGCACGCTGAGCGCCCCCGGCGCGGAATCCGGCCAGGAACAAAACCGCATGTCGATCCCGGTCTGCCGCGCCCGCGCGGCAAGCAGTTCGCGGTCACCGAGAACGACGACGCGAAACGACTCCTTCTCCCCCATTGCCGCGTTTGCCAACAACCGGGGCAGGGTCAGGCACAATTCCGGACCGATTCCCGCCGGCTCGCCGGAGGTAACGGCGATGACGGGAACCATGGCGGAAGCGACGGGAATGACGGAAGAGGGAGAAGAGGCGGCCGCGCTCACTGTTCTTCCAGGCGGTATTCGACGTAAGCCTGGTCGCGCAATTGGCGCAGCCAGTCCTGATAAGCCTCGTCGAACTTGCGTTCGTGCAATATCTGCCGCACCGCCTGCCGTTTCCGGTCCTGCGAGGCCTCCTGAGTACGGCGTTCGAGTACCTCGATGAGATGGAAACCGAATGGCGTCTGCACTGGCTGGCTGAGTTCGCCGGGTTTGAGCGCTTTCATCGCGCGCTCGAATTCGGGCACGGTATCGCCGGGATAGATCCAGCCGAGATCGCCGCCTTTGGTCGCCGAGGCGTCCTGGGAATAAAGACGCGCCAGTTCGGCGAAGTCGGCTCCGTTCTTCAGGCGGTCGCGCAGCCCTTCGAGCTTGTGCCGCGCCTCGGATTCGGAAACCAGTTCGTTAACCTTGATCAGGATGTGACGCGCGCGGATCTGTTCGACCGGCGGCATGGCCAGCGTCGAACCGCGCTTGTCGACCAGCTTGACGATGTGAAAACCGTTGGCGCTGGAGAGCAGCGGCGAAATGCTCCCCGGGCGCATTTTCACCACCACCTCGGCGAAAATATTCGGCATCCGTTCCAGCGTGCGCCAACCGAGGCTGCCGCCGGAAAGCGCATCGGGTGCATCCGAATTGGCGGCAGCGGCCTGTGCGAAGTCCTCGCCGCCTTCCAGCCGTTTCATGACTTCCTCGCCCTTTTGCCGCAGCTTCTGCAAATCCTCGGGGGAAGCGCCTTCCGGCGCGCGCAGCAGAATATGCGCAACCAGATAATCCTCACTGGCGCCCGTAGTCGATTCGTTCGCGATGAAATTATCGATCTCGCCCTCGCTGACGACGACGCGCCCCTGCACTTCGCGCTCGCGCAGGAAGCTGATTGTCATTTCGGAACGGACATCCTCGCGGAAACTGGCAAAAGCGATTCCATCCTTTTCCAGTGTCTGGCGGAATTGCGCCAACGTCATCTTGTTGCCGGCGGCGATGCGGTTCAAGGCCTGATCGAGTTGCGTGTCGTCGACCCGCACACCCTTGCTTCGCGCCGTCTGCAACTGCAAACGGTCGATAATCAGACGTTCGAGCATTTGCTTCTCCAGGACATCCTGCGGTGGCAACGGAGTGCCCTGGCGCTTCAACTGCATCGTCGCAGCATTGAGCCGGGCGCGCAGTTCATTCAGTGTGACCACTTCATCGTTGACCACGGCGACAATGCGGTCGACCTCCAGCGGCCGCGCCGCTATCCCGGTTCCGGTTCCGGACTTCCCTTCCGTTGCCCCTCCCACCACGGGAGCCGCAGCCGTATCGGAAGCCGCCGGCGTTTTCACCGTGGCGGCGGGAGTGCCACTCTGCGCGGGCACGGTAAGCCCCCCGGCAGAAGGTGTCGCCTTGATTCCCGACCCTCGCGCGAAGCCTCCGTCCGGGGGCGCCGCATGGGCGAAAAACGATAAAAGCAACAAAAGCAGCGGAAAAATTCCACGCGACATCAGAAGCCCTCTCAGAAAGTCTCGCTCGCCAGCGATTGCGATGAAGACGACGGCAGGAACAGGAAATCCTGTGCGTTCCTCGTCGTCGTATTGATTTTGTTGTAGCCCTGAATATTGCGCGACAGAAGATCGAGCGGATTCGATCCGATACGCGAAAACTCGTTCAGTTCCAGCTGGACGAAGAAGGCGGTCGGACGCGTCTCCGAAGTCGTCGTCAACTGATGCGCCACGGCACGGATCGCCCAGCAGCCGCCGTTATATTCGATCCCGCCCAATGCCTCGATCAACTGGTTCTCCATGAACGAGTAATTGTAGCGCCCGACGACACTCCAGCGGCCCGCGAACGACCACTGTCCGGACAGATCGATCTGCCTGAAATTGTCGCGGTCGAAACGGTACGAGGCATTGATGATCTTTCCCGTCTCCGGATAGTAACGCCCCCCGAACGAGAAGCGCTTGACACTGTCGCTGCTGCGCTCGGCGTTCGGATCGTACTGGATGGCGGTATCGAACCAGACGTTTTTCATCACCTGCCCGGTGGCGGCGGCGAGAAAATCGGAACTGCGCCCGGAGCGCGGCTTGTCGTCCGGATGCAGCGTCACCCGCGGATCGCGGAAATAGAACTGCTGCCCGACCATCACGCGCAGATATTCGCGTCCGGTCGCCGAATCAATCAGGCGCGAAGAGAGCGCCGCGGTCAGTTGGTTCGCGTCGTTGATCCGGTCCTGCCCGGAATAGATGTTTTCGGAAAAAGCCTGCGCAAAGTTGAAATCCGCTACTGCGGTATCGAAGAGCGGAATGTCGTCCTGGTTGCGGTATGGGATGTAGAGATAGTAAAGCCGCGGTTCGAGCGTCTGCGTCATCTCCCGCCCGAACCAGTTGCCGTTGCGCTCGAAGGTCATGCCGGCATCGACGCTGACGATGGGCAGGGTACGTGAAATCGAATCGGGCATGCCCTCGACCTGATGTTCGAGCTTGTATTGCGAATAGTGAACGCCGACTTTCGGCTTTACATAGTATCCCGGCGTCACGTACGGCAGCGCCACGCTCGGGTAAGCGATCATCCGTTGCGCCTCGACCATCGTCGGATGTGTGAAAGAAGTGTATTGCGCCAGCATGCTGATGTCGCTGTCGAACAGATCAAGGCGGCGCCCGACGAAATTGATTTGCGGCGCGAAATTGTACGGAGCGTCGACCCGTGCCTCGGAATCCGACTGCAGCGTTTGATAGCCCTGGCCGATGATGTTCGCGCCCCACCAGCTGCCACCGTAGCTCAATACGCCCCGGCGCAATAACTGGGTCTGCGACGTGATCGTCGATTTTGACGACAGATCGGAAAAATAATTGTCGTCGGAAACACCGTTCAACTCGAGGCTGCCAGTGATGCCGTAACCAAAATTCTGATGATGTTCGACGTTGTAGCCGTAACGGTTTTCGTTGCGCACCTTGTCGTTCTGCAGCGTTTCCGCACGAACGACCCCAGCATAATTGGGCTGAAGGTAGCGCGTTTCGCCGGCAAGCATCAGGCCGCGTTTGGAATAAAAGCGCGGCGCGATGGTCGCGTCGAGGTTGGGTGCGATATTCCAGTAATACGGCAGCGACAGCAGAAAACCGCTGTCGCTGGTGGAACCGAAAACAGGCGCAAGAAAACCGGAGTGGCGTTCACTGTCGAGCGGAAACGACAGCCACGGCGAATAAATGATCGGCACATCCTGAAAATAGACGGTACCGCCCTGCGCTTCTCCAACCTGCCGATCATAATCGAGAGTCATTTCGTCGGCGTAGGCGTACCAGGAGCGGTCGCCGGGCTTACAGGTACTGTATGTGCCCTTATGGATACGTACCCGGTTCTCCCCTTCGAAATCGATCTGCTCCGCCTCTCCCTGCGCCTCGACAACGGGTACCGGCGGTGCGGGCAACAGGAAAATCGAACGCGGCACGGTCATCGTCTGCGGCGGCACCAGTGCGGCAAGCGGATTGTCCGACGTGACTTTGCGCGGAATGGTGAGCGTCACCATTTCTTCTTCCTTTTCCTCCTTCTTCGCCAGCGGATCGCGTTTCAGGCGATAGACGGGCGAATCGAAGAAACCGGTCTGGGCGTCGAGCTGCATGCGCATTTTCGGGCCGGTGACCACATCCTCGCCACGAGTGAGACGCACATTGCCGCTCGCTTCCATCTCATCTTCGAGTGGCCAATAGATTATTTTATCGGCATTGACCGTGAGATCGTCGCGGTGGACCTCGACCGCACCGGAAGCCGTCGTCTCCCAGTCGGTGACGCCGTCAATGTTGTCGGCGGTGAGAAAAACCGTTTCCGGCTCGGCTCCGGCTTCCTCTTTCTTCGCGCCGTGCGGGCGCGGTGTGGAAGCAATAGTTTCGGAAGCGCCGGAAGGAGCGGAAGGCGGCAGCGTCACCTCCGGACGCGAAGAGGGAGTGGCGGTGGAACGGGGTTCTTCGTCCAGGGCCCGGATCTCGGGCTCCGCCCTGGATTCCGTTTCCGGTTTCGCTCCTGGGTCCGTTTCGGACATCGTTTGCATCACCGGTTTCGGCGTTTTCGTTTGTGTTTCTGCATGCGCACCGGCAGCCGCTGCCGTACGCGCCTGTTCCCGCCCGGCCCGGCTGCCTTCCCCCTGCGCCGTATCCGGTGCAGCAGCCGGCATGTCCGCCGTCGCGGCTTTGCTTCTCGTGTCCTCTTCGTTTCCTCCCGCGACGCGGGGACGGGAAACGGACTTACCGCGTTCTTCCGGCACCGCCATCCGCTTCGGCGGAGCCGAAGGCTGGGGCTCTGCCCGGGATTCAGGCCGGGATTCAGGCTGAAATTCGGCCTGAACCGGCGTTACCGCCCGCACTTCGGCAGCAGAGGTTTCCGGTGGCGGAGCGGACGAGGAAGCGGTTGAGGAAGGCGCAGCCGGAACATTGTCCTGTGTCGGCGCTTCCCGTTTCGGCGCACCTCCAAGCAAGCCGGGATTGACGCGAAAAGGCGGCAGCGTTTCCGCCTGCGCGGCAGAAAAACCGCCGCAGAGAAAAAAACCGGCCAGGCAGGCAATTCGCAATGGGAACGATCTCGGCATCATGCTATGGCCGCGGCTCCATCCGGAAACATTCGGATATCCGCCGGCGCACCACGACAACAAGCGGCGACGGGCGCGAAAAACCGCGCCGCCGCGATGACTTTTCGTCCTCGCGGTTCCATTCGCTCTATTCTTCCTGTCATTTTCATTGCCTAAGCCGCATCCATTTCATCCGCGCGGCGTCCGTGGAACGGAAACGCCGGAAAAAACACCGGGAGCACCGGGCAGCGCGCCCGGTTCGTTCAGATGTTAAAATTTTTTTATTTTACATCAGGATACGGCGAAAAATGCCTCTTCAGGAGCAATCCGAGCAGCAAATGAAAGACCGGATGTCCCATCGAATGCGGCGTCTGTCGGAGTGGGTCGGGATACAATTCCCCGGCCTCGCCTTCGAGCTTGCGCCGGCATCGTCCGATGCCAGCTTCCGCCGTTACTTCCGCGTCACACTGGCCGACCGGACGACTCGAATCGTGATGGACGCGCCTCCCGAACACGAGGACTGCCGGCCTTTCCTGCACGTGGCGGAATTGTTCGCCGCCACGGGGGCGCGCGTACCGCAAATATACGCGGCGAATCCGGAGGAAGGCTTTCTGCTGCTCGCCGATCTCGGCGCCATTACTTATCTGACGGCACTGGAAGCCGACCGGGCGGATCACCCCGGCAACGAGGCAAGCGCGCGCGCCTCCGCGCTGTACCGGGAAGCCTGCGGTGCGCTGATCGCCATCCAGAGCGCCAGCCGTCCCGGCATGCTGCCCGATTACAACCGGGAACTGCTGCTGCGCGAGTTGCGGCTTTTCCCCGAGTGGCACGTCGGCAAGCATCTCGGCATCACGCCTTCCGCCGCGCAGGAAGCCACGCTGAACGGCATTTTTACCGTCCTGCTGGAAAACGTGCTGGCGCAACCGCGCGTTTTCGTGCATCGCGACTACCACTCGCGCAATCTAATGCTGACGACATCCGACAGCCCCGGCATCCTCGATTTCCAGGATGCCGTTTACGGCCCGATCACTTACGATCTCGTATCGCTGCTGCGCGATGCCTACATCGACTGGGAAGAAGAACAGGAACTCGACTGGGCAATCCGCTACTGGGAAGCGGCACGGCGCGCTGCACTGCCGGTGCGCGCGGATTTCTCCGAATTCTGGCGCGATTACGAATGGATGGGCGTGCAGCGCCAGCTCAAGGTGCTCGGGATTTTCGCCCGCCTTTTCTACCGCGATGGCAAGGAACTGTATCTGCAATACCTGCCGCGGGTCATGAATTATCTGCGCCGCGCCACGGAACGCTATGCGGAACTGCGGCCATTGCCGCGCCTCATCGACGAACTCTCGGGACACACACCCGCCGTCGGCTATACCTTCTGATGGAGGTGACGGGATGAAGGCCATGATCCTGGCGGCGGGACGCGGAGAACGAATGCGCCCGCTGACCGACACGACACCGAAGCCGCTGCTCGCCGTGGGCGGCAAACCTTTGATCGTGCGTCATCTGGAGCGGCTCGCCGCCGCCGGATTCTCCGAGGTCGTCATCAACCACGCTCACCTCGGCGAAAAACTGATCGAAGCGCTCGGCGACGGACGCCGTTGGAATGTCACCATCGCCTGGTCGGCGGAGCCTCCCGGAGCCCTGGAAACGGCCGGCGGAATCGCCCAGGCTTTGCCGTTACTCGGGTCCGGTCCTTTTCTCGTCGTCAGCGGCGACATCTTTTGCGACTGGGATTTCGCCCATGCGCGAGCACGGGTTCCGCACCTCCGCGGACAAGGCGGTGCGCACCTCGTGCTCACGGCGAACCCGGAGCATAATCCCAAGGGTGACTTCAGTCTCGACGGTTCGTCGCTGCGTCCGGTGACCGCCGGGCGATCCCCGACCTTGGCCCCACCTCTGACTCCAACCCTGACCTATACCGGCATCGGCATTTTCTCTCCCGGATTCTTCGCGCCGGTCGCCCCCGGGCAGATTCTGAAGTTGCGTCCGCTGCTCGACGCCGCCGCAGCCGACGGCAGACTCACGGGCGAGGGACATCATGGACGCTGGTGCGATATCGGCACGCCCGAACGTCTGGCTCGGTTTGAACGTGCACTGATCAACGGCAGCACGGCATCCACTTCAATCTGCAGATTCCCAACGACTACATGGCCTCCTTCTGGCCAATAAGCTTCTTCACCGAAGGCCATACCGGATTCTCCCCCGCTCATAGCGTTAAGCGGCTTCATATTCCAAGCCATCTGCCTCAACCGTTCGCTGCTTTATTTTCAATTCCTGTGCAAATGTGTCCTGCGTATCTCGCCGCTTTTTCTCGTGTAGACGCTGCTCTACTTTTTCTTTTCCGACATCAATTCGATCAAGCTTTTCATCGGTGTCTTTACAACCTGAATTCCATATTTGATAGAATATAGTTCTGTTATAGTACGGAGTTAAAGTAAATAATTTTCATATAAATTTATAATTTTTCCATAACAACAGCGAACCACGTACCAACAAAACGAGCACTTCAGGAAACCTTTTTGCGCCCGATGAAACGCAGCA
>JAVBTC010000036.1:0-3201 GCA_031556405.1 Rhodocyclaceae bacterium | reverse complement strand
GGCCAGGCCCTGGTCAACCTGGTGCGCCATCCGCAATTCGTCGCTTACCTGGAGCGCGGGCGGGAAGAAGAGGAAGCCGCGGGCGAAAACGCACCGGTGTTCGTTTATCGCAGCGGCAGGGAAGAGCAGGGCGGAAACAGTAATAAAAGCGGAATTGGCGGCAATGACGGCGGCGGAGCGCGGGTGCTGCTGTTGCAGAAAATCCATTACGGGCGCCGCAACCTGCTTCTGCTTTCGCGCGATATCAGCCGGATCGAGCGGCTGGAGGCGATGCGCCGCGATTTCGTCGCCAATGTGTCGCATGAATTGAAAACGCCTTTGACCGTGGTGGCCGGATTTTCCGAGATGCTGAACGAGGATTTTTCCTCTTATGAAGCGGAAGAAATCCGCCACTATCTCGGCCTGATCTTTGAGCAGGCACTGCGGATGCGGCGTTTGATCGAGGGATTGCTGGCGCTGTCGCGCCTCGAAAACGAAGAGCGGGAAAGTGCCGGAGGCAGAGAGGGGAGAAACGATCCCGTCGAATTGCGGCCGCTGCTTGAAACCGCGAAAGCCGAGGCGGAGCTTTTGTCCGGAGGTCGGCATCGGATCGTGCTCGAATGCGAGGGTGCAGAGTGTGCAGGTACGCTGCGCGGCTGTGCCGGCGAATTGCACAGCGCGTTCGGCAATCTCGCCGCCAATGCGGTGCATTACACGCCTGCCGGTGGAACGATCGCGCTTCGCTGGCAGGGGAACGTGAAAACGAAGGTGGCGGGAAAAACGATGGAAGAAGGTGTTTTCTCGGTGACCGACGACGGCATCGGCATCGCCGCCGAGCACTTGCCGCGCCTGACCGAGCGATTCTACCGCGTCGACCCGGCGCGCACGCAGACGGGTGGCGGAAAAAATGCGGGCGGCGGAAAAACATCGGGAACGATGGCGGGGATGCCGGGGGCAGGACAGGGAAACGGTTCCGGCCTGGGGCTTGCCATCGTCAAGCACGTGCTGCTATTGCATCAGGCGTATCTGGAAGTGGAGAGCGAACCGGGAAAGGGAAGCCGTTTTTCCGCGCACTTTCCCGCCGCCAGAGTGTCGGCGGCAGCGAATGGCGCAAGCGATGCGGACCGAGCGTCCGATTCGGAAACGTCACGAAAATCTGAAAAGCAGGATGCTTGATTCCAATTAACAGTAAAAAATGATTCGGCTCGTGTAGCTGATTATAAGAACAAATTATTTTTTATTGGAAAGATTCGAAAAGTATGGCGATGAAAGAAACGCGCAAGCGTTTTTGACGGGTGCCTGTTTTGCTCTCAAGGCTCGCGCTATCATCTCGCCTTTCTTCTCCTGTCTTATAGCGATCCCCCAAACCACCCATATTTCGTCGACTTCGCCCTGCGCACTGATTGTATTGCCCGCGGCTCGTCTTCGCGTCCGGGTATTCCAGGTATTCCGGGTACTCCGGGTATTTTGGGGAATCGCCATATTCCCTTTCTTTTTTCGCTGTTCGGAAAAAACGCCATGTCGCCTCAGAAAACGCACCAGAAAATTCTCATCCTCGATTTCGGTTCCCAGGTCACGCAGCTCATTGCCCGGCGCGTGCGCGAGCAGCAGGTGTTCTGCGAAATCCATCCCTTCGACGTCGACGACGCTTTCGTGCGCGAATTTGCGCCGCGCGGAATCATTCTTTCCGGCGGGCCGAATTCGGTCTATGCCGGGGAAAAATGGCGTCCGTCCACCGCCGTCTTCGAACTCGGCGTACCGGTGCTCGGTATCTGTTACGGCATGCAGGCCATGGCGACGCAATTGGGCGGGCAGGTTACCTATTCGGACGAGCGCGAATTCGGTTTTGCCGAAGTCCGCGCGCGCGGCCACTCGAAACTGTTTTCCGGCATCCAGGACCGCACCAACGATGCCGGGCACGGCCTGCTCGAAGTGTGGATGAGCCATGGCGACAAGGTGACCGAACTGCCGCCGGGATTTTCCGTCATCGGCAGCAGCGCGATCTGCCCGGTCGCGGCCATGGCCGACGAAACGCGCGGCTTCTATGGCGTGCAGTTCCACCCGGAAGTGACGCACACCCTGAAAGGCAAGGAAATCCTCGCCCGTTTCGTGCATGAAATCTGCGGCTGCGGCCACGACTGGAACATGCCCGACTACATTGCCGAGGCCATTGCCACGATCCGCGCCCAGGTCGGGAACGAGGAAGTGATTCTCGGGCTTTCCGGCGGCGTCGATTCCTCCGTCGCGGCGGCGCTGATCCATCGCGCCATCGGCGAGCAACTGACCTGCGTCTTCGTCGACCACGGCCTCCTGCGCATGAACGAAGCCGAGCAGGTGATGCAGACCTTCGCCCGCAACCTCGGCGTGAAAGTGATCCATATCGACGCGAGCGAACAATTCATGGGCCATCTCGAAGGCGTGACCGACCCGGAACAGAAGCGCAAAATCATCGGCCGCGAATTCGTCGAAGTCTTCCAGCAGGAAGCGAAAAAACTCCCGAACGCCAGATGGCTGGCGCAGGGCACCATCTACCCGGACGTGATCGAATCCGCCGGGGCCAAGAGCGGCAAGGCGCACACGATCAAGAGCCACCACAACGTCGGCGGCCTGCCGGAAACGTTGAACCTGAAACTGCTCGAACCGCTGCGCGAACTCTTCAAGGACGAAGTGCGCGAACTCGGAGTCGCGCTCGGGCTGGCGCACGAAATGGTCTACCGCCATCCCTTCCCCGGCCCCGGCCTCGGCGTGCGCATCCTCGGCGAAGTGAGAAAGGATTTTGCCGATCTCCTGCGCCGCGCCGACGCGATTTTCATCGACGAACTGCACGCTTCCGGCTGGTACGAGAAAACCAGCCAGGCCTTCGCGGTATTCCTGCCGGTGAAGAGTGTCGGCGTCATGGGCGACGGCCGCACCTACGAATACGTCGTCGCGCTGCGCGCCGTCGAAACCCAGGACTTCATGACCGCGCACTGGGCCGAATTGCCGCACGCGCTATTGGCGCGGGTGTCGAACCGGATCATCAATGAAGTGCGTGGGATCAACCGCGTCGTTTATGACATTTCGGGAAAGCCGCCGGCGACGATTGAGTGGGAGTGATTCGGCGTCTGGCACCAGAGTTGGCACAGAATGGTACGAGAACACGTCTAGCCGAGAAAACGCAGGACAAAACATGATCGACCCACAAAACGATACCAACCTGCTGGCATCACCCAGAGGAGTGCC
>JAVBTC010000081.1:0-14638 GCA_031556405.1 Rhodocyclaceae bacterium | reverse complement strand
GGCCAGTGTCGTGGTCGCCAGTCGGACTGCCACAATGGCATGGCCCAGCGCGTCGGAAAAAGAAGGCGGTTTGTCATACGGCGGCACGGGGCGAGAAATACCGGACATGAAGGAATTCCTTGCGGTCAGCGTTCGGTGGATCGTTGCTCTTTTTCTGCCCACCTATGCGGGTGGGCAAAGCCGAACAGGTGACAGACCGACCAAAAGGAAATCGGCGCATCCGAAGATGCCCCGTCCGGCCCGCCCATAGACGTGCCAAACAACACAGCCGAAAAAACCAGAATTGGTTTTTTGACGGCTGTGTCCTTTTGGATTCAGGCTGTCATACCTGATCGCGGGATTTACCGCGACGAGAAAAGCATATCTCCGCTTCGAGAACGGAGTCAAGAATCGCATTTCGCTTTATATTCCGTGTGAATTATGATCGCTATCGCCGCGCAATGTCGATTCCATGGCGGCAATTTCCCGCTTGTCCGTTTCATCCACGTTTTCGCCGGATTTTTTCAAGTCTTCGTGTGCGGCATTGGCGGTTTTACATGCACATGAGGACAGATTACCCCCCAGTTCGGCCAGGATTTTTACCGCTGGATCATCCCCGGATAGATTCTTGATCGAGACGAACAGATGAGCGATGGAATCGAACTGCTCGGCCACCATTTCGGTGATTCGCAATGCGCGTTCCAGAACGTCCGATGAGTCACACCCCATATTTCGATCCAGTGCGCAGCGGTATAGGTTCGAGGTTGCCATTCGGATCGACACGATGGCATGCATCAGGGTTTCAGAAAAAGAAGGCAATTCATTTTGCTGCGGGGGCACGCTACGGGAAAACATTCTGGAATTCCTTGCGTTCGGTGGATCGTTGATGTTTTTCTGCCCACCTTTGCGGGTGGGCGAAGCCGAACGGGTGGCAGACCGATCTAGAGAGCGGCGCATCCGAAGATGCCCCGTCCGGCCCGCCCATAGACGTGCCAAACGACACAGCCGTAAAACCCAAATGGTTTCGACGGCTGTGATTCTCTACATCGAGCTGCCATGCCCGGCTGCGGGATTTACCGCAGCAAGAAAAGCATATCCCCGCAGGTTGAGCGGCGTCAAGGACTGCATTCCGCTTGAATCCCGCGCGCAATTGCGCTACTTTCGCGGGGCAGTCTCATTTTCTCAACTGCGGAAAAACCACTACATTCGGCGCCCCAGCGACAGACACCGCCGGGGCTTCGTTTTTGTGCCGCACGGTTTTTCCATTCAAACCCCGCTTGCATTCCACTCGCATTCATAGTAACTTCCGCATGCAATATTGATTCCGCGTAAAGCACGAATCGACATTTGCATACCAACTACTATTTTCGCCCCAGGGATTCCCCTCCGCTGGGGCGTTTTTTTTACGTGCCGCTCAAGCCGCCGGTGGCGATATGCGCAATCCGGCGGTCGCGCACATCCTGGCCGGCCTCCTGAGCAGCAGGCGCGACGACGGCGACGGTACGACTGGCGCCGCTTCCTGCCGGTACAGAAACCGCAGGCGCGGGCGCGATTGCCGGCGCGGGCGGCGCGACGGAAACCGGCGCCGTCCGGGTGCTGGCAACTACCGGGGGAACGGCGGCACGATCCATCACCGAGGGGATTTCCGCTTGCGGCGGCATCACCGTCACCGGCGTCCGGTCGGCCAGCGCGAGCAGGCGTTTTTTCTCATCGATGGCGCGCTGCGCCGTTCCCGCGCGCACCTTGTCCGACGAACGCGAGAACAACGTATCGTTATGGGCGAGTTTGTAATCCTGCAACGCCGCCACGATCTCCCGATCCGACAACGCATCGAGGTTCTTCCCGGCCAGCGCCTTTTTAAAAAGCGCCACCGCGCCCGCTTTTTCATTACCGGCGCCGAACTGCACCGAGGTTGACCAGAGCGCATCCTGTACCGCCGCTCCGCGCCCGGACAGATCGATCCCCGCTTTTTTCAGGTTTTCGAGTGCCGGAACGTAATGCGTTTTCTTGATGAATTCATGCTGCGCGGCACCGAACGAGGAATCGGATTCCGCGAGGGTTTTCCAGCGGGTATTGAATTCCGGCGTTCCCGGCGTCAAACCGTCGAATTGCGTTCCAAAGGGAGAAGAACGCAAGAAACGTTGCAGCGTTCCCTGCCGTGAAGAGAGTTGATAAGTACCGTAGGAAACGCCGCCGTAATCCCCGTTACCGCTGGAAACGGTTCCGGCGCCGCCGCTGCCCGACTCAAAGCGTTTGCTGGTTTGTCCCAGCACCCAATCGGCGGCGCGCTGGACGCCCGTTGCCGCCTGGGCGGCAATCTGCCCCGGCATCGTGTTTTCTGCTGCCCATTCCATTCCCTTTCTGATTCCGACCGCCGCTTGCGCGCCGGCGACGACAGCTTTTTCTCGGACGGTGGAAACAGCCTTCGCGGCACCCGCTTTCAGGTCGAGACCGGTTTTGTCCTTGACGAAGGCATTGGCGCTGTCCGTCCTGTCCGTCACCCATCGGCTTGCCCCCTCCCTGATTTCGGCAACCTTGCCCGTAACCTCTTCGGCCAGCAGCCTGCCGC
This sequence comes from Rhodocyclaceae bacterium, assembly GCA_031556405.1. Classification (GTDB taxonomy): domain Bacteria; phylum Pseudomonadota; class Gammaproteobacteria; order Burkholderiales; family Rhodocyclaceae; genus WQZF01. The sequence continues at coordinate 12,090 of JAVBTC010000081.1, read as the reverse complement.
CCTCGATGGTGGCATTCGTCCGGTTTTTGACCGCCTCCCAGCCGTTGCCGATGCGCTCAATGACTCCATTGAACTTCGACACGACAGCAGCCCATCCCGCCTTGACCGCCGAAACGGCGCCGTCCCAGGCCGCGCTGATTTTCCCCGGAAGATCGGCGCGGCGCAGGTCGCTGACCCAGCCGCCCACGGTCTCGCCGATGACCTGCCCCGCCTGATCGCCCAGGAACAAACCGACGGCGCCACCGATGGCACCGCCCAGGGCCGCGCCGACCGGCCCGCCGATGGCGCCCACCAGTGCGCCGAGTTTCGCGCCCGCGACCATGCCGCCCAGGCTGCCGGCGAACCCGCCGAGCGCCTTGCCGGTACGTCGATCCTTCTGTTGCCTTGTCGCCGTGTCATCCGTCTCACTGCCGAAGACCTCGGAAGCCAATCCCAGGCCGCCGAGCAGCACGCCCAACATTGGCACCCGGCGCAGCATTCCTTTGCCCAATCCGCGCAGTCCGCCCGCCCCGGCCACATGGGGGGCCTTGCCGCCGAATCGCGTACCGAAGAAAGGGATTTTCGGGAGCAGGCCCGACAAGAGACCGGAAAACATTCCCCCGCCCGCCGCCCCTGCCGGCTTTTCCTCGATGGCTTCCAGGCTGCGTTTTGCGGCCTTGGAGTAGGCGGTTTCTTCCTGGCGAAACAATTTCAGTTCGCCGAGAATTTTTCGTAACCAGCCTTCCCGACGCCGTTCATCCTTGCGGCCCCGGATCATTTCATAGCCGCGCGCCAGCGGTTGCGTCGCCTCGCGCATTGCCTTGACCGCCGGGTCGGCTTCCTCCACTCCGCTCCCGGCCTCGCCGAGTGCACCGACCATTCTTTCGGATATTTCGTTCAAAGCACGCTCGGAAATGGATTCATCGCCGTCGTCGCCGCGCCTGCGGTTTTTGTCGTCGCCACCGTTTTCCGGGTGCGCGCTTCTTTTCTGGAAACGGCCACGGCTGTCCCGCCCCAGCGGTTCGGCCACGACGGCAGCGGTATTGGAAGGTGTCCGCGTTCTGGAATGATTTACGGGAATGGATGCTTTGCCGTCACCGGCATCGTGCGAGGTTCTTTTCTTTGGAAGCGCGGGCGAACGCGGTACGGCGGGCCAAGAAATGGAAGCCGAAAGATCGTTTTTTCGCGCTTTCCCGGCTTTCGGTTCCGCGCGCGGCGCCGCGTTGACCTTCGCCGCGACGGCGTTCCGCTCCCTGGCGCCGACCTTTTCCATACCCGACACCGCCGCGCGGATCGCGCGCACGTCACGCCGGATGGAATCCCACACATCCAGCGCCCGGCCCAGTTCGACCGGCGTACCGACCAGAAAACCCTGGGCATCGCTTTTCAACGCCATCGTCACCCCCTCATGAACGTATCGACCTGCGAAAAGGTCATTTGCACTTCCTCAAGCCCATCTTCCCGCCGCGACAACGCTGTCTCCAGGTTGGCGGGCCGAAACCAGCCGATATCTTCGTAACCGTTCTGATTGCTTCCCTGGGTAATGAAGGCATGGACGATGCGAAAGCGGATCGCATAGAGACCGGGAACGCCGACCGTGCCGTCTCGCGCGGCAGCGGCGGCATGGTGGGCGGCGTACCAGGTCTTGATCGACCCCTCTTTGTCGTCGAGCGTCGTGATCCGCAGCTCCACCGCTTCCGACGATTGCACGGCATCGACGTTCGCGGCGCCGACGCGCCGCTTTTCACCGGAAAGAATCAGCGGCGCGTAATCGACTTCGGTGGTGAACAGATTGAACCGCCGCGAGAAATCCCCGTAGAGACGGCTGGAAACCTCAATCAAAAACAGGTTTTTCTTGGCAAGCTCGACGTTGCGGAATTCTTCATAGATCCGTTTCGCCTCGGACGGACTGATGCCGCCGAAGAGCGGCGTCGGCGTTCCCCAATAGCGCGTCTGTGCCGCCAGTCCTCCCATGCCCGGAACTAAGGAATCGAGCAGGCCGGAGTCGAACAAGCGTCTTCCCGCGCTTTCCCAATTCCCGTCCATCAGGTCGCCGGCCACGTCCAGGCCGGTGGAAACCGCGCGCCGTGCCTGGGCGGGAAGGTGGCGGTCGAGCGCACCCCGCACGGCATCCGTCACCGGGCCGGTTCGTTCCGGCGCGGCAAGCCCCTGGGCCACGGCGTTGTAGAGACTCATTCTAAAAACCTTCCTCGCCGCCTGCCGGTTGTGCCTTAACGATGGTGGCGTACAGCTTGGCCTGTTCCTCGTCGAGCATCATCGTTTTGCTGAGGAATTCGGTCAAAACGGTTTCGCTGGCGCCAAGCTCCTTCATCATTTGCAATGACTGCACCAGCAGCATGCCGGAATTCATCGCATCGGCGCGGGTGCGCTGTTTTTCCGATTCCAGGGCCGAGATGGAACCGAAGAAATTGATCTCCCACGGACGTTCCGAAGGATGAAACACCACTCCATACCGGCGCATGGTGTGAATGTCGGCGATGGAATTGAAAAACTCCGCCACGGAAACGCGGATGATCCGCGCCCGCTCCGCCGCCTGGGCGGAAACCCGGAAAAACCCGCCTTCGCCAAGCCCTCCGGCAAGTTGATCGGCAAACCCCAGCATGGAAAGATCAACACCCAGGGCACCGGACAGAAGACGCGCATGAAGCATCACATCCTCGATGCTGATGGTCGCGGCACGTCCGGGCTGTCCGCCGTTGGCCGGGCCGATGGTGGTCAGTTGCTTTTCGTTGAAGATGGGGATGATGTGACGAATGCGCTCCATGACCGGACGCCCGCTTTTGACTGCGCGCTCCGCGTAGGATTTGGACGCCTTCAGCATGTCGGTGACGGAAGCGATAAACCGTTCCTGCTGGTCGCGCGTCATCGATTCGACGTTGACGGAAAGTATCTGTTCGTCGATGGAATCCATCCAGCGTTGTCCGACCAGACCGAGCAACGACGCGGCGAGGTTGTCGTAGGGTTCTTCCGCGTTATACAAAAGCGAACCGCCGGCCATCGCGGGCATCACGGGAAGCTTGTCGGGATCGTCCTCGGTGATGGCCAACCGGTGCGATTTCTCGACGACGCCGTATTGCGGCACCCATTGCGTCCGGGGCATTTTTAGCCTTGCCATCTGCGCGACGGTGAGACGCTCGACATTGCGCGGGCCGGTGTAGACGGCATATCCGACGGTTCTACTCCCCCGCTCGAACGGTTGAACGAGCGGCGGGCGCACCATTTCGTCTACATAAAGGTCGGTGACGCCGCGCGTGTCGGCGTAGAGTCGCGCGTAGGAATCGCCGAAGACGGCGGCGGTGTACGCGGACTGAAAGGCGACGCGATTGAAAAGCGGCCCCAGGTCGGCGGCGATTTCGTCGGCAATGGCCGCGCGCCGCTTGTCGCTTTTGGCGGCTGCCGTTTTTTCGACAAAGACGAGATTGCCGTTCGTCTCATGCCCGCCGAGTGCCGTCGTCACCAGCAGCAGCAGGGCGGTGGAGATGATGGGGTCTCCCTCCATGTACGACCACTTGTCGTAGATCAACTGCCGCGACTTCGCGGCGCGGCGCCCGGAACCGAGTAAGGCAGCAACCGTGGTGGCCCCGGCACCATAAAGAAAGGAATCGCTCTCCTTGATCTGGCGCGAGGGCGTGATGAACGAAGACGCCCAGCGCCGCGCGGACATGCCGAAGCGGGCGAGAACGCCGGAAGATTTCAGGGAAGCGGTGGATGCGGCATTGGAGGAAGGCATGCCGCGATGGTACGGTGGAGCAGTAAGCCGGAAAGGCGGCGTTTTCCGCCTATAGCCTTTTTACCTTATGACGCGGATAGCATACATCTAGGAGGTTGTTGTTATACTGACACTTCAAAATCAAAGAAGAACGGACAGCAGTATTTCAGGACGGAGCGTTGCAGAAAATGCCGAATGATATTTTGAACACAAATTGCGGTGAATATCGGTTTGTATATAACTTTGCCTATTTGAAAAAGCGGTTGGGCCGCATATTTTTCTATCAGGCGTTTCTGCTATTGATATGGGCATTATTCTTTTCAGTAACTCCTGGTTTGTGGGATTGGATCTACACCGGCCGCTCCCTGTTTTCATTCATTCTTATCTTATTTTTCCTGCCATTCTTTTTGTTCCCCCTGTCTTTGTTCTACCATCGGCGGCTCAGGATTGTCATCGGCCCCAATGGGATCTCCTGCTCGGGCTTTTGGCTGAATCAAATGCCTCGACACAGCACCTGGGACGATTTTGCGCAGATTCGATTTACGACGGTTACGACCAGGGCCAAGGGTCAATTACGAATAATCGTATTTACCCATAAACACGGCAAACAATACCAGCTATTTGTCAGTACGCAGAATGATCCTGTCACTACGCAGCAAGAATTCTTTTATATCGGCGATGGCCATACCTTGACGTTGTCTCAGGCGATCGAAACATATTCAGGCCCGGCCGTCGAACTGAGCGGTGAAGACAAAGAAAGAAGTTTCGCTCAATTCGGGGTCGTTGAACTGGGAAAAGAAGTCGGACATATCGCTTATGCCGCGCTGGTTGTGGCGATCCTTGCAGTGATTCTGCTGTATCTGCCGGGCCGTCTGGTTACGTTGGACAGTGCGTTCCACAAGCCCTTTTACTGGACAGTCGGCATCTGCGTCGTTGCGGCGGCATGCTGGCACATGCGTCGCAACAAAGATAAACTCTTACCCGCCATGCTTCTGGCAATTGTGGTGGTATTCATGACCACCCAGATTTTGGGGTATGTCTCCCTGTGGTTGGGAGAAAAACAGCAAGAACCATTCAGGATCGTCATCGAGAATGATGAGGAACAACACTGGCAATCTTTGTCCGATCCGGTGGTTTCAATCTTGATCCGCACGCAGCCCGAAGGCCGCAGTTTCAAAGGAGTGGGAACGGAACGCACGTTAACCCTCTATCGTGGCCCTTTACATTTGAACGCCATTCCCAATAGCGAATATAAATTATTTTATGGGCCTCCCCGTTGATTATCGCTATAGGCCGAATTTGAATGGTTGCACTATCCTGATGTTGCAGATTCCATGTCTTCGTCGTAAAGCGTATACCAATTTCCTTCCTCCCCGTCGAGAATGAAACGGTTGGCGTAGACGATGTGGCTCTTGAGGTATTCCGTCCGGAATTCATCGGCCATAACGAGCGTTTCCACCACCGTTTCCCCCCGGTAGGCCCGGCAGACGGGCACGTCGGATTGTTCCCCGAGCGCATAGTCCGCCGCGTTCAACGCCTCTTTCAACGCCCACCAGTACGGCCCGTAATCACAATAGCGCCGCCGATCTCGGCGCAGCCGTTCCATGACGACCTTCAGGCCGAACCCCAGCAGATCGGAAAACCCCCGGTTCGCGCGCAGGGCGCCGGCGCGTTCCTCGACCCGTGCCGCGATGAAATCGGGAGAAAAACGGTATTCCGTGAATTGCATCGATGCCATGAGAAGCTCCTATAGAGTGTCGCGGGAAGCGTCGGTCAATTCGAGTTCCCGCGCCGCCTGCGGATAATATTGAACGAGGTAATCCCAGGTGGAACGATAGACGTTCCACACCAGCGCATCGCCGTCCCAGCGATATTTGTTCGATCCGGCCATGCTGGCACAGGATTTGATGATCCCTTTCCAATTTCTGGTGTTCCCCTTGATTCCGACGACCTGGGTGGGCAGCGCCCCCTGCGTTTCCGGCGCTCCTTTGTTGCTTGCGGCCTTGACTGCCGATTTGTACTCCCACGGTAACCATTGAATGGGATCGCTGTCGCCGAAATCGATCCATGTCATCGTATTCTTGATATATCCCACCGCCGCTTCGCGGATTGCCGTTTCCGAATCGCCCACCAGGGCGGCGCGGAGATCGTCCAGCGAAATCGCCTTTTCGATCTGCGAAAACAACAAGGTTATGGAAGCGTTGAAGTCGTCCACGACCAGCCGCAGGCCGTGCGCCCGCGCATATTCGGCCAGCGCGGCGCACCGCTCGGCGGGGTCGTTCCTCGGGCGGCGAACGACCGCGAGACTGCCCGGCACGACGAAACTCATCCAGGCGAACGAGCGCACCACTTCCTTCTGTGCCTCTAAAATATGTCGGCTTACCGGCGTAGCGGCCTCATCGGGAGAAACCACGTAAGGGAAATACGGCGGCGGCAGGCTGTATTCGCTGATTCGGTAGGCGGCAAGGATTTCCCCCTTGCGCCGCTGCGCCACTTCCGGCGCCCAGTCGCTATAGCGGTTTTCAATATCGCCGCGCGCGTTGAACGCATCCTCGATCTCCGCAGCACGGGTGAGACAAGCATCGTACCCGGCGGAACCGGGATAAACGGCCTCCGTCATTTCCAGCACCGAAACGATGCGAACCTGATAACCATTCTTTTCACCATCGCAAACGAACACTTCGTCCTTTTGAGCGTTGACGACCCCCAGTTCGCCCGAATCGAATTTCAGGAACATCCCGTTAACGACGGGTTTTCCGGCAATCATCTTCCCTTCGCTGCCGGCAATCGCTTCCGCGACTGCTGCCGGATAAGCCCCGCTCGACGCCGCCTGACCGCAAAAACGGTCCTTGCTTTCCTCGATCATCGCCCGCGCCATGTCGATTTCCGCCTGCCATTCGTTTGCGAATGGGCCGTTTTCCACGGCTTCGATGGAAAACGCCGGATACGTCCTTCCCAGCAACCTATCGACGATTTCGCTCTCCCTGCGCACCTTTCCCTGGCGAACGGCCAGCAGGAATTCGTCGAGCGTGACCGGATTCAGGACTTCTTTGCCCTGTTTCCAATCCTTACGGAACAATTTCGCCGATTCCTCGATCTGGCGCCGCAGGCCGCTGGACGCGGCGCTCAGTTCCGCGAGCAAGGCTTCGTTCTTGGCGATGGCCGTGGCGGTCGCCTTCGGGTTGTCGATCCGCATCCGCAATTGATCGATCTGGCCGTCCAGATTCCAGAACGCCACGATCTTGCGGGCGACGAACCGCTGGGGTTCTGCGTTTTCGGTGAGGAACGACCGCTGTTTGTCGATGGTATCGAGGTTGATCAACTGCCGTTCGCGGTTGCTTGCCGCGCGAGCCTCGGCCTCCTTCGCGGCAAGGTTCTGCTGCATGCGGCGCATCGCCTCGGCATCTCCCACCACGTCGATCAACGCCTCCATCTGTTCCCGCGACAGCCCGCCGCTGACGGCGATGCGCTCGGAACCGTCCACGTCCAGCACGTCGCCGATCCAGTCCGCTTTCTTGTCGACCATCATCCGCTTGCTGACATCGAACGTCCCGTCGGCATCGTAATGATAGATGTTGATGCGCTCCGTCCGGTTGCCCTGGCGGGCGCCGCGCCCGTTGCGCTGTTCCAGGGAATCGGGTGTCCACCCCGTCGTCAGGTGGTGAATCGCCTGGGTGCCGATCTGGAGATTGATGCCTACCTCGGCCTTTTCATTGGCGATGATCGCGCGGTATTTGTTGGCCTCGCCCATCGCGTTGAACCCATCCTGCACCGCCTGGATTTCGTCGGGGGTGTTGTTCGTCTTGCCGGTGACGACCGCCACCGCGCCGGCAGGCACTCCGGCGCGTTGATGCAGCAGGCGCTTGATCTTGTTGTGCAGGGGGAGAATGTCGCAAAACACGAGTTGTTTGACGATCTTCGCCGCCGTGCCGTCCGGATTGACGCCGCGCGGGGACGCCTGTTCGTTCTGGTAATTTTCCAGGAACGCCGCCAGCTTCGGCGGTACGGTGACATCGAGATCTAGCCCCAGTCCTTCGGCAATCGTCTCGAACGCGCTCTGTGCGGCAGGATCGATGGTGTCGATCACGATCCGGGTTTCCCCCTCGAAACGCGCGCGTACTTCGATTTTCAGGAGTTCGCGCGCCTCTCCGGCGGCATCCTTGATGGTTTTTTTACCGACGATGGCGGCCTCTTCCGTCATCGGCCCCGGACGCTGGCGTTCCTCGATGATCTTTCTGGCGTTGAACCGCTCGATGGCCGATTGTGCCTTTTCCTTCTGCAAGGAACCCACGGAATAAAACGTCGCGCGGCGGTCGAGTTCGGGATCGGCGATCAGGAGCGACATCTTGTGAATCAGGTTGAACGGATGCGCGATCAATTTCTGGCTTTCACCGAAAGATTCGCTCACCTGGTCATACGCCGATTTCGAACCGCGATTGTCTTTTTTACCCATCAGGTCATCGACCGCCCATCTGAAGGCGTTTTTGTAGGTTTCCAGGCGGTCGACGATCTCGGACGGCAACGAGACGGGCGAGGCTTTTTCGCTGCGGTCGGGAACGACGATCTGCGCGCCGACATCATTGGCATCCTTGATAACGGCTATTTCGCCAATCGCGCGGCGCAGCACGCCGACGTTATCCAGTCCGGTAAAGACGTCGATGGTGCGGAAAATACCGTCAATGCTCTCGTCGTCGGTGTTTTCGGTGACGCAAACCATCTGCATGAATTCGTCGGCGCCGCGAATGCCTAAAAACAGATTGTTGACCCGCTCATGCCCGGCGGCGAGCGCCAGCATCGCGTAGATTTCCAGCGGACTGTTGGTGATCGGCGTCGCGGTCAGGGACAGCACGCCGTCCTGTAGGGGCGATTGTCCGCGCACGTACCAGGATTTGGCCTGGGCATCGATACCGCGTTTCGAGGCCGGCGACAGGGAGAGAAACTTGGCGCTGCCGAAATTGACGGTCTCGGCGCTGTTCTTGAATACATGCGCCTCGTCGAAGACCAGGCTGTCTACCCGCATGTCTTCCAGGTACGGCGCCGCGCTCTTTTTTTCTCCCAGCATCACGCGCAGGCCGGCGACCTTGCCCTTGGCGCGTTCATCCTCTTTCTTGTCCAGCTTTTCCGCGAAACTGGCATCGGCCCGGCGCATGAAGCCCTCGAAATCGTCTATCGTTTTGTCGCGCAGGCGAATTCGCTCGAAGGCTTCCAGCGTCAGGTAGATTTTGCGGTGCCGGTTTTCCAATACCGCGTTCAAATCGGTATCGAAATTGAGCGAACTGACAATCGGTTCATCGTGGGAATTGATGCGCATGCCCACAAAGAGGCAATCGGCGGTGTCGGCGTAGGCCCGGTTCACTTCCTTGTGCCAGTTGGAAAGGGTCGAGTTCGGTACGGCGAATAGGGTTTTGTTTTTCACGCCGATGCTCTGCGCGTACTGTACCGAGGCCAGCGCGGTGAAGGTTTTGCCCAATCCGACCCCGAAGCCGTTGATGCCGCCGAATTCCCGCCCCTGGCGGCGAACGAAGGCATTTTGGTAGCCGTGCAATGCCAGCGCCGGATTCATTCCCGGAATGGCGAGCGGCGCCTCGTCCTCGATCTGCCGGAAGCGCAGCCGTTCGGGATCGGCGGCGGTACGTTCCAGGCGCGCGACGATGGAACGGTTTCCGCGCACCCAGCCGGAGAATTGTTCGTTCGCGGTATTGACCCTCCGCCGCAGTTCCCTCAATGCGTCGGCGTCGCTCATGGAGAGTTTCGCGCCGCCCAGCGTGATCGTGCCGTTCTTGAGGTAATCGCCGAAACGCTTCAGCAATTTCTCGGCGTCGGTCAGCTTGCTGCCCGATAGGTCGATATCCACCCGCTTTTCGCCGGTTTTTTCGTCGAAGACGACGGTCGCGGAGGGATGGACGAAACGGCGCAGGAATTCGGCCTTTTCCTCGAAGGTCACATGGGGAGAAAAGAGGTTGAAATTCAGCTTGGAAACCTCCACCCGGTCGATGCGCTGTTCAGCGTCCAGTTTCTGCCGCAGCAGTTTCGCGCGGGCGCGCTCGTCGGTCGCCGCCGCGATATCCGCATCGATGCGGCGCAGGAAGTCGGCGTAGTTGCCGATGAAATAGTCGTCGGCGCGGGTGATGCTCTTGCCGTCCGCCGACACGCACCAGTCCGAAAGTTCGAACGGATCAAAGTCGGCCCCGTAGATTTCCTTTGCTTTCTCCAGATCCACCCATGGCGATTTCGTCTGGTAGCGGATGCCCTCGAAACTCGATTCGGCGTTGAGCGCCATCGTCGGCACGGACTGTTCCACGTCTCCGCGCCACACCTTGGAAAACCCGCTCTTTTTCTTGTAGTGGGTGCCAATGGCGACCAGCCCTTCGCGGAGGCTTCCGCCCAGCGCGGCGGGCCGTTTGGCGGCGGTGGTCGCGGCGCGCTGCATCGCCTCGCTTAAACTTGGGTATTCTTCCAGGTAATTGACGCCGGTTTCTTCAGAGAGGCGTTCATGCAGAATATCGACGACGGACAGCCCGACGATGCCGGCGTTCCAGTAGGCTGTTCGGTCGCCTTCGTCCTGAAGGCGGGAAAGCGCCATTGCCGCGCCGCGCAGCCAGTCGGGCAAATCCAGCGCCCGCGCGGATTTTTGCAGGTATTCGACGCAGCGTGACGCCTGGGGCCACGTGACCTTGTGCTCGAAAGCGCGGTACGGCGTCGTCAGCGTGCCGAGCAACGCGGCCATGTCGTCGTTTTCGCGGTTGTCCGCCAGCATCTCCCAGCGGCCTTCCCGCATTTGCAGAATGCGCCCGGCCTGGGCCAGCGTGTCGCCTTCCTGATAAATGATCGGCGTCGTCTCCACCGTGCCGAGCAGATCCCAATCGACGCGCGAGGCGGGGAATTTTTTGAGCAGCCGCCCGAGTTCGCCGACAGGGGTCTTTGTAATGACCCGATCCACATCGCGGAATTTCTCCGGGTCGCGCGGGATGAATTCGCCGAGGACGAAACGCCGCCCCTCACCCTTGAAGTAATTCCCCTCGATGAATGGTGTCCACTGCACGTGGGCATCGATCAGGGTTTGCGGGGCCTGTTCGCGCAACTCGGCGATTTTTTCCGATGCCTCCTGCCGGTATTTGCGGAAGGCCATCACGTCGGTCATGGTGTCGGCGTCCGCCGTGCCGAAGACGCTGTTCGGAAGCCGGTACGCGCCGAGGAATTCGGCCAGGTAACTTGCCTTGATTCTCAATTCCTCTTCCTTGCCGCCCTTGCCGGAGACGCAGCGCGGTGGGGTGATGAACACCGCCAGACCGCCCGGTTTCAACTTTTCCAGGGAACGCAGGATGAAATAGTTCTGTAGCGGTTCCTGGCGGTAGCGTTCGTCGAGCAACTGGTTTCCGCCCCGGTCGGCAACGCCGCCGAACGGGACATTGGTGACGACGGCATCGTATTCCTCGTCCGGGGTGTTCGCGGCGATTTTTTCGAACGGGGCGACGAGGGAGGTATGGCCGGGGCCGTCATTCACCAGTCCGTTGATGCGCCCCGAGGTTTCGTTGAGTTCCACCGCATCGACCGCCGCGGATTCCGGCGCCGTGGCGCCGAAAATTCCCGTACCGGCACAGGGATCGAGCACCTTTCCCCCCTGAAAACCCAGTTCGCCCATCAGCCCCCAAATGCCTTCTGCAATCGGTTTCGGGGTGTAATACTCGTAGGCGCTCCCCTTTTTGCCGTCGGCGCCGGTCAGCGCGCCGCCGGTGCCCGAGTATTTGGCCAGCGTGCGCTTGTCTTCCTCGGACAATGCCCCGGCATCGAGGTCGCCGCTGTCGATCCGCTGCAACAACTGCATCGCCGCCGCATTGTCTTTCTTGCGCTGGGCGCGTTTGCGCTCCGGATCGAATCCGTAAAAATGCGCCGTCTGCCGGCGCAGGGCGTTTTGCGGATGCGGGGCGGAATCCTGGCCCGGAATCTCCGGCGCCGCTTCCACCGGGGTTTCCGCCGCGCCCAGTTCGATGCGGATGCGGTGGGCGCGGGAGACCAGTTTCAGGCGTTCCAGCGCGGCGATGCCGTCGTTCAAGCTGGATTTGATTTTCGCCAGTTCGCCGACCAGTTTCAGGCGTGCCAGAAAGGCGCCGCTGCCGCCGGCGTCGTCGAGTACGATGCGATTCAACATAGGGGAGATATCCTCAGAAAAGACTGGCGGTCGCGTTCATCATTGCGTTCTGGTACGACACGACCGCACGCTCGAACAGGGCCGTTAGTTCGGAATCCCCCTGCTGGCGCAGGAATGCGGCTTCCAGCACGTCGGCGAGCGCGGGAGAAAGCAGGTCTCGATGACTGCCGCTGACGACGGACTGGAACAACGCGCGGTCGGCGGTTTTTTGCGCGTCGTCCGGCGAGGGTTC
>JAVBTC010000116.1:0-4967 GCA_031556405.1 Rhodocyclaceae bacterium | reverse complement strand
TCGTGTTGGCCCGCCGTTTGTCGGCGCCTTTGTCGATCCTCGCCGAGGGCACCCAGGCGGTTGCCGCCGGAGACTTCACGCCGCGCCAGGCGTTTGAAAGTCACGACGAACTGGGTGTCCTGACGCAATCGTTCAATCGCATGACCCGCCAGCTCGACGAGGCGCGTCGCGAAACCGAGCGCCACCGTACCGAAGTCGAGGCGGCGCGGAGTTATCTCGAGTCGATCCTGGCCAATCTCTCGGCGGGGGTTCTGGTGTTCGACCGTAATTTCCGTTTGCGCACCGTCAACGAAGGGGCGCTGATTCTGTTGCAGGACGATTTCTCGGGACTGATCGAGGCGGACGTCGAGCATTGGCCGCGGCAACAGAAACTCGGCGAGGAAATCCACCTTGCCTTTGCTGAAACCAATGAGCTCGAGTGGATGCGGGAAATCGAGCTGGAGCGGGAAGGCGGCATCGCTCAGGTGCTGCTCCTGCGAGGCTCGAAGCTCCCAGGGGTCAGCGGTGGTGGCTACGTGGTCGTTTTCGACGATATCACCCAGTTGATCGCGGCGCAGCGCAGTGCCGCCTGGGGTGAAGTGGCGCGGCGTCTGGCGCACGAAATCAAGAACCCGCTGACGCCGATCCAGCTTTCCGCCGAGCGCCTGCAAATGAAACTGGCCGATAAACTGCCGCCCGACGCGCTACAGGTGCTGGCGCGCAGCACGAAAACCATCATCAGCCAGGTACAGGCGATGAAACGGATGGTCGACGATTTCCGCGATTATGCACGCATGCCAGCGCCGCAGTTGGGCGAGCTCGATTTGAACGAATTGATCGGCGAAGTGCTCGGCCTTTATGAAACCTCACGGACCAAGATCGCCACCGAACTCGCGGCCGATCTGCCTCCGGTGAAGGGCGATGCGACGCAAATACGACAGATCATTCATAATCTGTTACGCAACGCCGAGGAGGCTCAAGAGGGTGGTTCCACTGACGGTGTTGCGGACCAGCGGGAGATAGAGATCGCCACCCGGGTCGCGGGCAATTATGCCGAGTTGAGCGTTTCGGACCATGGCCCCGGATTTCCGGCCGAAATCATGACGCGTATTTTCGAACCTTATGTCAGCACCAAGTCCCGGGGTACCGGGCTGGGGCTGGCGATCGTGAAAAAAATCGTGGATGAACACCACGGTAAAATTGACATTATCAATCGACAATCGGGGGGGGGGCGGGTGAGTATTCGCCTGCCGCTGGCAACCGAGGAGGCTGCATAACATGGCGCAAATACTGATCGTTGACGATGAAATCGGCATTCGTGAATTGCTTCTGGAAATCCTGACCGATGAAGGGCACACCGTCCGTGTGGCCGAAAATGCCGCTGCCGCGCGCCGTCTGCGCGATGAAAAGCGGCCCGACCTCGTGCTTCTGGATATCTGGATGCCCGATACCGATGGAATTTCCCTGCTCAAGGAATGGGCTGCGGGGGGGCGTCTGACCATGCCGGTTGTAATGATGTCCGGTCACGGCACGATCGATACCGCCGTCGAGGCGACCCGGATCGGCGCGCTCGATTTTCTGGAAAAACCCATTTCACTGCAGAAATTGTTGGCGACGGTCAAAAAGGCTTTGCGTCATGACGTGATGCCGCAGAAAGCGCCGCTTTCGCTAGATGCCTTCAGCCGTTCGACGCTCGCCAAGGATCTGCGCAAACGTCTCGAACAGGTTGCCAGCAAAACCTCGATCCTGCTGCTCAAATCGGCTTGCGGAGGAATCGCCGAACTCTGCGCGCGCAGCCTGCAGGCGCCACATGTGCCTTGGCTCGATCTTTCTTCCTCGAGTGCGCCGCTGACTCAGGAAATGTTGCAGCAAGCGACCGGCGGTATCCTTTTCGTTGCCGACCTGGCGGTGCTGGGCAAGTTGCAGCAAATGAATCTCGCTTTTGCCGTCGACCGGCTGGAAAAATACAAGCTACTCCTGATCGTTGCCTGCTCCCGCCCGATCAAAGCGCTGGCCGAGTCGGGCTGGGACACCACATTGCTGGCACGGTTGAGCGAAGTCTGGCTTAGCCTGCCGGAACTGGCGGCGCACCCGGACGAAATTCCCGAAATTGCCAGCCTGCTGCTGACGCAAATGGCGGAACGGGGCGACGTGCCGCCGCGTCATTTTTCCGTGGGGGCGCTGAATGCATTGCGCGTTCATCATTGGAACGGAGATTGGCCGGAACTGCAGATGGTGATCAAGAACCTCGCGCTTTCTTCGCTCGAAGAGGAAATCAGTGCCGCCGACGTGACTCGTGTTATCCAGCCCAGCGATACCGTCAATTCCATAGCCGCGACACCGGCGCTCCCTCTGTTCGAACAGCCGTTACGCAACGCGCGCGACGAATTCGAGCGCCTTTATTTCGAGCACCATCTGAAACGGGAAGGCGGCAATATGACCCGCGTCGCTGAGAAATCCGGACTCGAGCGCACCCACCTCTATCGTAAGCTGCGCCAATTGGGTGTCTATGGCACACGGCGCAGCGAGGAAACAACGGAATAAAATACTGTTGTTCTAAATAAAGTGAAATTTAGTTACGCTCCTGTAGGCGGATATTTCTTGTTATTAATTTTGAAAATTAGAAAAACTCTCGGGCAAAACCATATTTTTGTCGTCTTTCATTGAGCGTGACGAGTAATTTGCCTGGAAATTTCAGGCATAGATATCGACACTTGCTCCCAGCCTGAAAGCGCTGCCGCCGGTAGTGCTGTTTTGCATCGCCGGGTAGGTATTCCAGCGAAAACCTTCCTCATTCGTTTCTTCTGCAGCCGTGGTTGTACTGGTTGAATTATCCGTGGCTGCGGAACCTTGCGTTCCTGTTTGATTTTCTACTTGCGTGCGCGCCAATTCAACGCGCGCTTCCGATGCCATTTGCGATGCTTCTGCGGCGACAGTGCGATCTTGAGGCGAGGGATCGGCAGGAGCCAGTGCAGCGGCACGGATCCGCTCTGCCTTGACGATGGTTTCCTCGGCGTCACGCCCCGGCGAAGTATCGATACGCACCTCGCCGCCGACGGCATATCGCCGTCCGTCCGGTCCGGTCTGATATTCGAATGTTGCCCCGCTTACCGCCAACCCCCCGGCAGCAGCCAGATGTGCCTGCTCGTGAGCGCGTACTTCGCGGTCACGGGTCTGCAGTTGAACAACCGTAGACAACTCTTGGGAATCGAGATCGTCTTTTGCTAATGCCGCGCTTCCGTTTGTTTTTCCGGCGGTTTTTCCGGCCGACTCTCCCCCTTTGGCCTGAACATTGGCCTGATTGGAAGCGGTGAAATCTCTATAACCGCTGGAAGTTGCCGAAACGGAAGAAGTAATCAGCACGGTCATTCAACCCTGAAATGCTGAGGAAAATTGACTGCCGACGCTCCATCCACCGCTGCCAGGGCGTAATCCTTCAGCGGAATGGTGTGCACAGCAGTCACTACCATACTTATATCACCATAAGTCAAAGCAAATGTTTTGTCAAATGATTATTGCGAAAAATCCACATGGGATTGATGTTCGTGTTTTTCCAAGAAAAAGGTAGTGATGGAGTGAAGATAAATGCCTAAATTATTTCTTTCCGAGTGGTCGCCAAAGGCCAGCGTGGTTGTACAGCAAAAGTGCCAGGGCGTTTTGTCTGTGCGCCGGAAGCCAGACGCAATGCGCCGGCAAAAGCAATCATCGCCCCATTATCGGTACAAAACTCCAGTTCCGGATAAAACACTCGTATCCTTCTACGTCGTGCGCCGGCGTCGAGTTGGCGGCGCAGTTCACGGTTTGCTCCAACACCACCGGCAACCACCAGCCGTGATAGTCCCGCAGCTTGTGTCGCCGCCAGAGCTTTGCATACCAGTACCTCGACGATCGCTGCCTGTACCGCATGGGCGATATCGGCTTTCTCCGTCTCGTCCAATGTCCGCGGCGCTTTCGACGCATCGAGGGCATAGCGGCCAACCACAGTACGCACCGCAGTCTTGAGTCCGGAAAAACTGAAGTTGAAATCCCCGGAATGCAGCAAGGGGCACGGCAATCGGACCACTCCGGCCCTGCCGTGCTCCGCCAGGCGTGCCAATGCCGGACCTCCAGGGTAGTCGAGTCCGAGCAGCTTGGCGCTTTTATCGAAAGCTTCTCCGGCAGCATCGTCCAGAGTCTCTCCGAGCAATTCATAGTTTCCGACGCCGGTTACTCGCATCAATTGCGTATGCCCTCCGGAAACCAGTAAAGCGACGAAGGGAAATTCGGGTGGATCGGAAGACAGCAGCGGCGAAAGCAAATGTCCCTCAAGATGATGCAACGGCAGAGTCGGCACATTGAGCGCGGTGGCCAATCCTTCGGCGAAAGCGGCTCCGACGAGCAGAGCTCCGGCCAGACCGGGCCCCTGTGTATACGCAATAGCGTCGATGGCGGAGATGGAACTCCCCGATTGTTCCAGCACCGCGCGTAACAATGGCACGAGTCGACGGATGTGATCGCGTGAAGCCAGTTCAGGCACAACCCCACCATACTCTGCATGTATCGCTACTTGCGAATACAGCGCGTGCGCAAGCAAACCGCGGTCGCTATCAAAAAGCGCAACCCCGGTTTCGTCACACGAAGATTCGATTCCCAGTATCAACATACGAGCGCGGATTGTAGCGTAGGAGCGGGTTTAGACGGATTTTCAAAAATTGTTCGAAAAAAGTTGACGCGCTAAGTTCGGTCTGTATAATGCGCATCTTTCGTCGATTCAGTGCGACGGCGCAATGAAAGCCAAGCGGCCCGATTTGCAACCAGTTCTTTAACATGAGGGAATATTTGATAGGTGTGGGTGCTTGATTCGTGGTTTGGTGCGCCTGAGTATTTTGGGTGTGCTGAATGAGGAATTGAAGTACTCGCATTTGATAGGAAGCGGGTCCGGGAGTTTTGGATTTAGGTCTGAGCTTTTGGATTTGTTTTGACGTCAAGCGAGAGTTTTAAAGGATTTG
>JAVBTC010000143.1:0-15343 GCA_031556405.1 Rhodocyclaceae bacterium | reverse complement strand
CGCCGTAATAGCCCGCGCTGACGTACAGGAAATTGCCCGCGCGGTTGTACTCGGGGAAGAAGGCATGCCCACCGACGTCCAGCGTTTTGACGACCTCCAGCGTGTTCTTGTCGATCATCTGGATCTGCGATGCCTTGCGGTCCTTGCTGACGATGTCCACGGCGACGTAGGGCGCGTCGGGATGCGCCGCGGGCGATTCGGTGGGACCGGCGACCCTGATGTTTTTCACGAGGGAAAAATCCTTCATGTCCCAGACACTGACGACGCTGCCGATGCTACCCGAGGTGCATTCCCCGATATTGGTGCCGAAGGCCAGTTCCCGCGTTCCGACCCTGGTGATGGCACCGGAACCGAGATGCGGCTGGCAGCCGACCGGGATGTCGCGGACGACCTTGTCTTCCTTGAGATCGATGGCGACGACCTTGTCGTCGTCGTAGGCGGAAACCATCGAATAGCGGCCGTCCGAGGAGAGGAAAGTGTCGTGCAGCATGCGTCCCACCTTGGTCAGCCGGGTTACCGGCATGTCCGGGCGGTCCGGGTCGAGAATCCAGATCTGCCCGGCCTGGCGCAGCGAAATCGCGAACTTGTTGTTGATCCGGCTGCCGATGATGGGGCCGCCCGCCGACTTGACCGTCTTGCCATCCGGGTCCTCACCTTCCAGGCTCAGATATTTCACCGGCTCGAGCGTGTCGGCCCTGAGAATGACGACGCTGTTGGGAACGAACGATCCCGTCGCCAGCCACTTGCCGTCATTGGAAACCGCGATGCTCGGCCCGGTCAGGCCGACCTTGACCTTGCGCACCGCTTTCAGCGTATAGAGATCGATTTTCAGCACTTCGCCGAGGTCGGTCTTGAGCCAGGCCCAGCGCTCGTCGACCGGGCTGAAATCGATGATGTGCGGCGCATCGACGACGATCTCGCCGACCGCCCTGTTGCGCTTGCCGTCGAAAAACACCAGCTTCGAGCCTTCGCTGCCGCGCGTCTTGCCGTATCGGCCGCGCGCGACGACCGCCATCAGGTCGTAGACCGTATCGATCGCATACGCCGGTTTCGCAGGCAGCGTTTTTTCGTCTACGAGCACCTGGAGGCTGTTCCTGACGTCTTCCAGGCTCCAGGAATAATCCGCTTTCGGCTGCGTCTTCACCAGATGCGCGAGCGTGCGCAGATCGTCGTCGGGCAGGCGGCCGGCAAAGGGCGGCATCAGCGTATCGGGAATGCCCATCATCATCGTGCCGCGCAGCGCCGCCTCGCTCTGCACCAGGCGGTCTTTCGTGAGCGCGGGAGCGATGTAGCCGCCGCGGTCGGCGCCGTGGCAGACCGCGCAATTGTCGAGAAAGAGTTTTTCGCCGCGCGCGCCGTCCCGTGCATTTCCGGCATCTCTGGCGGCAAGTGCCGACGGACAGGAAAACGCCAGGGCGACGGAAATGGAAGCAAGGGTAAAAGCAGGAATACAGGCGGAAACAAAAGCAGAAACGGAAGCCGCAATCTTGGATGACATCGTTTTTTCCCTCCGGGTCGTGGATCGAATGCGCATCAACTATGCCCAGGACCGGAAGGGGTGTTTAGGCATGCTTTTCGCCACTTGATGGGTAAAGCCCTTATCGGAAAAAGGGAGATAATCCGGTCGCAGGTATCCGATTGCAGGTGATTTCCAGGTGATTTCCATGACGACGCCGATTGCTCTGCCCTTCCAGATCGACCGCGCCTCGACGGTTCCGTACCAGGCACAGATCGTCGATCAGATCGAACGCTTCATCCGCGACGGCCTGCTCAAGCCGGGCGACCGTCTGCCCTCGCTGGCCGAGACGACGCGCGCCCTGGGCGTTTCGAAAAACACCGTCCTCGGCGCTTTCGATAGGCTCGCCGGCGCCGGATTCATCCAGGGCGAGCGCGGGCGCGGTTTTTTCGTCGTCGTGGATTACCGCCCGCTCGCCGTCGGCATCCTGGAATCCCCGGAAAATTCCGCGAACGTTTCCATCGCGCGCCATTCGCCGGCGCCCGACTGGCTGCACGGCGATTCCGGCGTCCACATCGCGCCGCCCGCGGGGCCGGTCCGGCACGATTTCAAGGTCGGCCGCCCTTCGGCGGACGCGTTTCCCTACCGTCTCTGGAGCCGTCTGAGCGGCGAACTGCTGCGCCATGCGCCCGGCCGCCAGTCGATGACCGAATACGCGCCGCCCTGCGGTCTGTGGGGCCTGCGCATGCACATTGCCGACTATCTCGGAGCGGCCAAGGCGATCCGCGTCGAACCGGAACAGATCATCGTCGTGGCCGGCATTCAGGAAGCACTCAGCCTGCTGGCCGCGCGTTTTCTCGACGCAGGCGGCGTCGCCGTTGCCGAGGCGCCCTGTTATTCCGGTTTCTACAACCTGCCGGAACTGCACCGCGCCCGGATTCACAGCGTCGGCGTCGACAGCGAGGGCCTGCGCACCGGCGATCTTCCGGAGCCGCCGGCGCGGCTGATCTACGTCACCCCCGCGCATCAGTATCCGCTCGGCCATACCCTGCCGAGGGAGCCCCGCACGGCGCTCCAGGCCGGGGCGGAAAAAAGCGGCGCCGACCTCGTCGAGGACGATTACGACGGCGATTTCCGCTATGAGGAAGCGCCGCTGCCGCCGCTGATGGCGCTCGACGGGCGCAACACGATCCACCTGGGGACTTTTTCCAAGGTGCTCGGGCCGGGATTGCGCCTCGGTTACATGGTCTGCCCGCCGGGCCTGGTCGACGACATGACCCGGCGCAAGGCGCTGCTCAACAACGGCTGCCCCAGCCTGGACCAGGCGGTCATGGCCCGTTTCTTCGAAAACAATGAATATGCGCGGCACTTGCACGGACTGCGCAAACGCTACCGGGCACAGCGCGATTGCCTGATCGCGGGGCTGCGTTCCCTGTTCGGGGCGGAATACCGGATCGGCGGCGAGCACGCCGGGATGCACATCGCGCTGCATCTGCCGCCCGGCGCTCCTTCCGCGCGGGAAATCGCCCGCGCCGCCCTGCGCCACGGCGTGCGTTTATACACGCTGACCGAGAGCGCCTGTTCGGTGGAAACCTGCGCGGAACTCGACGAGCGGGTATTGCTGCTGGGGTATGCGGCGCTGGAAACCCGTTGCATCGAAGATGCCGTCGCCCGCCTGTCCGGGGCGGTGGAAACGATCCGCTAGAACATTTTTTGTGGTTTCACCGTACGCGGGGAAAAAGTATTCGGTGTCCAATTTCGTCTGCTGAATCAGAATTTTATGACGTAGTCGCATGGGCAGGTCACACATTCGGCGGATAGCGCTTCGCTCATCCTCCCTACGGTCCCGAAAGCTGTGGCGTTGGTTGCTTTGACGATGGCGATGTTGGAGGTTTTCGGGGTGCCGGGAGTAGACGAGGTGCTGACAATAACGTTGCCGATGGTCAGGCCGGGGAAAGTGAAGGCATGGCTGCGGTTTTATTGTCGCTGCGCCCTGGCCTGGGCCAGTATCGTTTCAACCGCTCCCTTTCTTGGCTGTATTACTTCCGGTGTCTGCGCATCAGTTTCGAGCACCTAGCCATCATCCATGAAGCCTTCCTCAACATCGCCTGTGCCATCATCTGTTACTGATATCTGCGAAAAATTCAAAGAACATTTTGTTAGGGGGCTTCGAACCCTCTAGCTCCTGGCCCGCCTGATTTGCGGTTACTAAGCGCTTTGCCTCCAAGCTTCCGGCCGATTATCCCCAGGCTGCAGTCGTGCCTCATGTTTCCGCGTCCGGCTTCATGGAGACTGTTTCTGAGCTGGTCCAGCGCGGCTACAGCAGTATACGGTTATGGCGTGGCAGGCGCTCGCGGAGGCTACCACGTCTACTCGGAAAGATTCTCCGTATATCCCAGCAACAGAACCTTTTCGGTTTCCACTATCCTGGCGAGTTCTTGCCAAGCGGCCTGGGCATCCGCCTCACCGCAGCCATACAGGTACACCAGGTCGGTTATCAGCTCATCGGCATTTTTCTTGCTCATGGGACGTTCGCGCACGAAGCCCAGCCACGAAGCGCCGATGCCGAAGAAGCGGTAGCCGTGCCGCTCCCGCATATGCCTGATCACAGCGTGGTTCTGGAACACGTTCCAGTCGCAGGTGAAATAGCCGTTGGGCAGACCGGCGATCAGCAGGTCGTCCTCCGGCACGGCTAGGCGCTGTACATAAACCACGTTGTCCAGAACCTGGTCCGGATCGCGGTTCATGCCGGCCAGCGCCGCCACGTTGTCCGCACTGGTTGCTAGCGTTCCGCACACATCTTCCCATGCCTCGCGCAGCCTCGGATCTTGCAGTTGCTCTACCACGTGGGCCAGCCTGTGGGCCTCGAACCTACGGACGGACTCGTAGTTGTCGAAGTTGGTGTCGCTGCAGTCCATTTCGATACGTTTGTCGTTTCCCGCGTACCCGCTGGTGTAGCAGCATTGGTTCAGGTCATCGAGCGTGCAGAGGTAGCGGTGGCTGGGATCGACCTGCCGCAGCTCATTCAGGTAAGCTAGTACCTGCCGCAGCGACAGGTCGCCTGACAGCCGGCGGCAACTGAAAGTGTCGACTGGCCTGAATTTGCATTGTTCGCGGTAGTCGATGACGGTGATTTCCATGATGACCTTATTTCTCAGGAAGATATCCATGATGCAGTGTATAGGCTTATCGGGGGTATTGACACGTATGGCCTGTCGTTGTTTCAGATGATGTCTGTCCATGCGCTACGACGCATTTAGTGGCATTGAAGCGGGTCTGCTGGCTCCTTTCAAAGTTCCTTGGCAGAGGTAGCTCAGGCCGCTGTGGCGGTGCCGGGTTGTACCAGTCCTCAATCCATGTAAGAATAGCCATACGAGCTTGGGCCTTGCTCTGGAAGCTATAGCGCCCGATGAGTTCAGTCTCCAGGCTGGCGAAGAAACTCTCGTCCATCGCGTTATCGTAGGCATCGCCCACCGTGCCCATTGAGGGCCGTTCCCCCATCTACCGGCAGCGCCCGCTGAAGGTCATACTGGTGCGCACTGGCTGCCGTGGTCGCTGTGGTGAATGACACCCTCGGACTCGCATTGGGCCAGTGCCATGTTCAGCGTCGAGAGTACCAGCCCGGTGTTCATGCGCTCTGCCATGAACCAGCCCACTACGCGCCGGTTCCACACGTCAATGACCGCCGACAGATACAGGAAAGCCTATCCAGGTGGGAATGTAGATTATGTCAGCCACCCAGAGTTCATTGACGGCGCTGGCCTTGAATTGCCGCCTGTCACGGTGTGTCGTGATGATTGCGGCCGATACCGCGAATGCCGGCATAGAAGCCACTGGCAGATACCCCGAGGACGTGGCACATCTTGCGTACTGGAAATAGTGGCTTACCGCTGCCGATGGCCGCCTGAGCAACCCAATTGGTGATCGATTGCGCCGTGAAGTTGAACTCGCACGACAGTTCGGCTGGTGTTCTTCCTGCCCGCACCAGTTCCACCATTTGCTGACGACACCGTGCCGGATACGGCGGTATGGACTTGGACATCTTCGACTCCTTGAACACAAAACTCTATATGCCCTCAAAATCGAGCCAATTCCAGGGTCGCCGTGCTTTTCTCGCGTTGCGGAGTTGAATTCGGAATCAGGAAGTTCAGCCCGGGGCCGTCGTTTTCTTTTTCTGTTCTGTGTCATATGCCTGTTGCGCATTCTGGCATTCGGCGGTTTCCTTGCCGCTGAGCTTGCCTTCTTTTTCGCGGCATTGTTGCAGCACGTAATTGCGCTCTTTCTTGTTGACGCTCTGTTCGAAATATTCCTGCGTACGCGCTTCGGAACAGCCGGTCAGCAGGGCGATGGTGGCAATGGCGGCGGCGGGGAAAAATCCCGGCAACGGATGCTTTTTCATGATGGATTCCTTTGACGATGGATGGTGAGTCGGAAAGAGGAGAAGGAAAAATAAAGGGATTGAGGGGATCAGCGCGGACCGAGCACGACGTCGTCCTTGCTCTGTACGCCGTCCGGACCGAACGAGAAGAGGACGAAGCCGTGGCCGTCGTTCCGGTATTGGTAGGGCTGGCCCCACGGGTCGCGCGGCACTTCGGTGAGGACGCCGTTGACACCGTCGGCGCCGATCAGCGACGCGAGTCCTTCCGCTTCGGTTGGCGGCGGGATGCGGAGTTGCTGCTGGCGGTTCTGCAGGTAGATGTTGATGCCCTGCATTTCGTCGACGGCCCGCGCGGTCTTCCGGATCGCGTCGTCCGGGTTGCGCTTGTGCGCGACCGCCGCGCCGGAGGCTACGACGGCGAGCAGCACGACGGCCAGCACCGATTCGAGCAGGGAAAGTGGCCAGTGCGGCCAGCCGGCGGTCAGGGTTTTCAGGCTCATGATTTTTCTCCGCTTCGTTCATTGTTTCCTGCGGCGCTTGCGGTGTTTTGTGCCGATTGCGCCGATTGCGCCGATTGCACCTGTAGCGGCGTCAGCGTCAAGACGGCTTTTCCGATCTCGACCGGCGGGATTTTCGCGGTCAATTGCGGGTCGATCTGCTTCTGCACGTTGATGAGGATTTCCTTCAGCGCCAGGCGGTACCACAACCGGACTTCGACCGTGACCGGCGCCGTGCTCTCGGTCACCGCCGCCGGCAGGCGGTAGGTCACGGTGTCGGTCGCGCCGGGGGCGATCGGCTTGCGCGTGTAGGCCATGCTCTTCACGTCGAACAGGATGTGCCGCTTGATCGGCTGTCCGTCGTCGTCGTAGACGTATTTCAGGTATTTCACGGCGCCGGGGTCTTCCTCGTCCTTGTCGGCGTCGTACCAGCCGCTGTGGTAGAGCGTGCGTCCGTCCGCGCCGCTGGCCTTGACTTCGATCCAGAGGTAGCGCTGGTCGAGCGGCCCGGTCGGCAGGTCGTGGCCGGCGCCGGAGTTGGTGATGGCGACGGCGATTCCCGGCTGGCCCTTTTCGTCCGCCGGCAGCGCCGCGAGCTTCAGGTCGGCCGCCGAGCGCAACAGTTCGTGGATCAGGCGATTCTGGGTGTCGAGGTCGGCCTTGAATTCGTGCTGCCGGTAATGGATGTTTTTACCCGGCGGGTTGCCGCCGCGCAGCAGGTCGTAGGGCAGCGCGGTGTCGGTCAGCAGGTAGTTGTTGCCGACGATGCGGTGCGAGAGGCGTTTCCGTACCGGCTTGCCGGCTTTCAGCGCGGCGATCGTCGCCGCCGGATCGTCCGACATGTGGCAGTCCTGGCATTGCACGCCGCGCCGCGCGTAGTCGCTGCGGCGCCACTCGTCGTAGGTTTCCTGCAGGTGCAGCGGGAATTCGCCGTTGACCGCGGTCGGGCGGATTTCCGTATGGCAGCTGCCGCAGAATTCGGAACGCCCCATCAGCGGGTTGTCGCGCCTGGCCTGCATGTCCTTGGCGTGGCGTGCCGGGGCCGCCATGATCAGCGACGGGTCGAGGTAGTTCTGGTGCTCGGTGAGGCGCGATGTCATCGCCGCGTTGCCGGCGAGCGGGTCGGTCGCGGTGATGCTGTGGCAGAGGATGCAGGTCGCGCCTTCTTCGAGCACGCTGGTTTCGCGCACCGTGGAGAACGGCGTGCGGCCGCCGGAGAGCACGTTGATCGGTTCGTGGCATGAATCGCACCAGCGGATGCGCTCGGTGCGCAGGTCGCCGCCGTGTTTCGCTTCCCATTCGTTCACGAGGATCGACGAATCGTAGAGGATGTCGGGGCCGGTGATGGCGTGCAGCGAACTGGCCCATTCGCGGAATTCCTTTTTGTGGCAGTCGGCGCAGAATTTGGCGGTCTGCGTGCTCGCCGCGCGCCAGTTGACGAGCTTGCCGTCAGTGGTTTTCCACTCCGCCGGGTAGAACGGGTCGGTGCCGAAGGGACGGGAGTAGAACGGCAGATTCTCGACCGCGATGCCGCCCGGCTCGGGCGGCGGCGTCAGCGTGAACGCGGCGGCGACGAGCGCGAGCGCGAAAGCGCCCTGCGCCAGCATGCGCCGTGCCAGCGCGCTGCCGCCAATGCCGCCAAGGGCGCGGGGTTTTTCCGTTCCGCTGTCCGTTCCATTGATGGTTCCACTGTCTGTGCCTTTATCCGCGCCGTTGCGGCGGCGCAGGGGAATGTGCGCGAGTGCCAGCGCGACGAACAGCAGCGACAGGAGCAGATGCGCGGCGTTCGCGGCCAGGTAGGTCTCATAGCCGGCCAGCCAGACGATGCCCAGCTTGAAGGCGATCGTCGGCACCGCGTAGAACGCGCAGGTGAGGATCAGGAACAGCATCGTCCAGTGCAGCGCGTGGCCCAGGCGGCGCTGGCGTTCCTGCGCGGGGTTGTCGGAATTGTCGTCGGAGTTGTTGTCCTTGCGTTGCAGCATGCGCCAGGGCAGCAGCAGACGTTTCCATCCCGTGGGTTCCTTGCGCGGCTGGTGCAGGACGACGAAGACGAGGTACAGCACGATTGCCAGGCCGCCGGCGACGAGGTGCAGCAGCAGCGTCACCTGGCTGCCGTTCCAGCTCCATTCCTTGGGCAGCAGCCAGAATGCTAGGCCGCTCACGAGCGCCATCAGCATGCACAGCGTGAACGCTTCGAACAGCGGGCGGATGGTCCTGCCCGCGCCCCAGTCGAGACCGTCGCGGTCGGCGTTGCTTCCAGTATCGCGGCCGATATTTTCCGTGGTGTTTTGTGTTTCTTTCATGGGTTTGCTCCCTTGCTTCGTTTCCTCATATTCCCCGCGCCCGGCTCAGGCGCCAGGCGGCGACGGCGATCAGCGCCGCCAGCGCGAGTTGCAGTCCCAGACCCTCGGCCGACGCGAAGACGCCGAAGGTCGGCAGGTCCGGCAGCGCGAGGCTGGTGCGTGGCAGCCAGCCGGCGTTTTGCAGTTCCATCACGCCGTGTCCGGCGAAGACGACGGCCATGGCGTACAGCAGCGCGGCGGTGACGACGAAAAACGGCTTCAGCGGCAGGCGCAGCGACAGCACGCGCACCACGACGAAGAGCAGCGCCAGCGCGACGAGCGCGGCGGCGAATCCGGCGGCCACCATCGTTTCCTGTCCGCCGGCGCGGTTCAGTACCGCCTGGTAGAAGATCACGGTTTCGACGCCTTCGCGGTACACCGCGAGGAAGGAGGTCGCCCCCAGCATCACCAGCGCCTTTGTCTGGCTACTGCCCCGTTCCAGCGCGGCGGCGGCGCCTTTCGTCTGTTCCTGGAGATAGGCGCGCCAGCGCTCGGCGTCGCGGCGGGCGAAGAGCCAGGCGCCGACGTAGAAGAGCATCGCCGCGGCGATCAGCATCGTGATGCCTTCGAAGCCTTCGCGCGCGGCGCCGGAAGCGGCGAGGAGGGCGTTCATCGCCCAGGCGGTGATCAGGCTGGCGATCACGGCGAGTCCGGCGGCGCCGTACACGGCGCGGATCTGCACCGTCGGCGCGTCGCCGCGGCGCAGGTAGGCGGCCAGCGCGGCGACGACGAGGATGGCTTCCGCGCCTTCGCGCAGCAGGATCAGGAAGGATTGCACGAAGAGGACGCCGGGGCTGCCGGCCGAGCCGTCGGCCGCGGCGGCGGCGTGGCGATGCGCCGTGTCTTCGAGTTTTTCGCGCAGGGCGCGCCATGCCGCGGTGACGTCTTCCTTCGGATAGCCGCGCATCATCAGTGAATTGACGCGTCCGAAGGCCGATTCCATCGCCACCATCGCGGTCTTGTCGCTGCTGCCGAGAATGCCTTCGAGGCTTTCGAACTGGTTGAAGTACAGTTCCGACATCTGCTGCGCGCTGGCGAGCGCGTTTTCCGAGCCGTATCCGGCGACGACGGTATCGCCCCGGCGCGCGATTTCGGTCAGCGTCGCTACGACGTCGGGAACTTGTGGGGAGAATTGGGCGGCGGATGGCACAGTGGATGGCGTGCCATCCTGCTGTGCCGATGCCGGGGGCGCGGCGGCCAGGAAAATCGCCAGCAGCAGCGCGCCGGATGTAACGAATGCAACGAATGCGCGCCGCAGCGGATGCGCTCCTCTATTGTTCATGTGTTTCTCGCTTTCTCGGTGAGTCGTGAGGTGCTTGTCGGGGATTTGTCTGGCGAATGCACTGCCCGGCCTCCTCGCCCGCTTGCGGGAGAGGGACAAACGCGCCTTGCCCGCTTTTCCGTCCTGGCGAAAAATACGCTGCGACTTTTCGCATCGTTCAAACGCTCGCGGGAATCCAGGCGGCGGTGCCGGAGTCCGTGGCGGTTCATAAGCTCCTCGCCAGTTCGCGGATTTCGCGCTGCAACGACCGCGCCGCCGTTGCGCCGCCGCGTCCGTAGCGCCAGTCGAGGTAATGTCCGGCGATGCGCCGCAGGCGGTCGGCGTCTTTCGGGATCAGCGCCGTCAGCCGCAATGCGTGTTTGCTTGGACATTCGCCGGGCGCGGCGGCCAGGCCGAACGGTTCCAGGCGTTTCTGGTAGCGCCGCCAGATCCGTTCCGCCGGCGGCAGCGCGCGCGCCTCGCGCCAGCGCGCAAGGAGCGCGCCGCACAGCCAGACGGCCGCGGCGGCGCCGGCGAGCCAGCCGAGCAGCGTGATCCAGCCGATGCCGCCCGCGTTTTCCCCGGAACCGGAAAAATGACCGGATAAACGCCCGATCTCTTCCATCTGCTTGCCGGCATCGAAATGGATGACCCAGCGTTCGAGCAGGTTTTCGATGTCGGGGAAATTCCAGCCGCTCCAGCCAGTTTCCGCCGGCGCTTCCGTTTCTTCTTCCGGATGGACGCTGGCGGGTTTTCCGGCGCCGGCGTCTTGTGCGGGGTCGTTGGTTTGAGCAGGCACGGGAAGCGGCTTCGCCAGGCGCGCGGCGGTCGCGGTCTTGACCTTGCGCGCGGCGTCGCCGGTGAATTTTTCCGGCGCCACGGCGCTGCTCGGATCGAAGCGCATCCAGCCCTTGCCGTCGATCCAGAGTTCCGTCCAGGCGTGCGCGTGCTGGCTTTTGACGACGACGTAGTGGGTCAGCGCCATCAGCTTGCCGCCGCGGAATCCGGTGACGACGCGCGCCGGCAGGCCGGCGGCGCGCGCCAGCGCGGCGAAGCTTCCGGCATAGAGCGCGGCGTTGCCGGCCTTGTCGTCGAACCAGAAACGGTCGAGCGCGTCGGGGCCGGCGTCGAAACGGAAACGCTCGCTGAAGCGGAAGCCGTTTTGTTTTCCCTGTTCCTTGCCTTCCTGCGCGCGGTTTTTCGCCAGTTCGACGAACAGCGCGCGGGCGCGCGCTTCCGGGTCGGGATGCTCGCGCGCGAATGCTTCACCGAGCGCTTTCAGGCGCGGGTTGCCCGGCGGCAGGGCGAGCGCGCGGGCGCGCTTTTCATCACTGAGCGGCGAGGCCACGGTGTCGACGTTGAGCCACGAGGCGAGGGAGTAGGTCGTCTCATGGCGGATCGGCGTCATCGAGCGCAGTTGCAGTTCGGGGCTGACGTAGGATTCGGTGGTCAGCCGCGCCGGCATGTCGAGCGCGTAGAGGCCGTTTTCGCCGTGCGGCGTCAGGCGCACCGAGTATTCGACGCGCTGCGAGGCGCCGCGCAGCAGCGCTTCGATTTCGCGGCCCTGGTTCCAGCCTTCGGCGATGAGGCGGGTACGCTGCGTGTCGGCCTTCGCCAGCGTCCATTCTTTTCCGTCGAAGTCGTAGAAGACCGGGCCGCGCCAGTACAGGCGCGTCGTTTCCGGCACCCAGCCGGAGAATTCGGCGACGAAGACCGGGGCGTCCTGCTGCGGATTCGGCGCGCCGCGCAGCGTCTGGCCGGCGCCGAGGGAGAAGCTCTTGCCGATACCGAGTCCCTGCGGTTTCGAATCGGCGACGACGGAAAGCGGCAGGCCGAGCGTCAGGCCGATGTCCCACAACGGTCCCGGAATGCGCGGAAAGAACAGGAACAGCACGACGGCCAGCGGCAGCGCGCGCAACATCAGGCCGCTGATGGAGCGGAGCATCCCGCCGATCCGGCTTGCGGGGCCGAGCCACGGATGCCGCCGCGCAGCGGTGTCCGATGGCATGCCGCCGCCGCTTTCCTCCAGCAAAGCGGCGCACCACAGCACGACGCCGGAAAGCATCGCCGCCAGCCCGGTGAGGCTGGAAAGATGAAGCCCGCCGGTGGCCAGCGCGACCAGCGCGGCGGCGGCGATCAGGCCGGTTTCGCCGGAGCCGTTTTTTCTTTTGCTTTCTTTGCTTTTGCGTTCGTTTCCGCGGTCCGCGCGTGGGGGTCGCTGTGAGTGCTGTTGCGGGCGCTGTTCCGCCCATTTCAGCACGAGCACGGCGAGCAGCAGCACGCGTAGCGTGGTCGCCGCCAGCCAGCCGTGGTTGAGGCCGAGCACGAGCGCGAGCAGGAAGAGCATCGCCAGCCGCGCGGCGACGACCCAGGGCGCCGGCGGCAGGAAGCGGCTCGCCGCCGCCAGCAGCAGGACCGGCCCCGTCCACAGCGGCAGGCTCGGGAGATGCAGGGATACGGCGAGCAGCAGGAGTGCCGGGAGTGCCAGATGTGCCAGGTGCGCGCTCATATTCCGGTTCATGTCCTGCTCCCGTCCGTGGAATCGCCGCCGCCGAACAGCGCCAGCGCCGCGAGGCAGGCGTCGCGGTGTTCCGGCCCGCGATTCGGGGTGCAATGCAGGCCGAAATTCTGCGGGCCGGAACTCCCGCCCGGCAGTTCAAGCCGGTATTCGCCGCCTTCGCTGTCGGCTTCGAGCACCCAGCGCGCCAGTTGCGAGAGCCGGGTTTCGGTGTCGCCGTCGGTGTCGTTCCACGAAAGCTGCCGCGCGTGCGCGCCGGCGGCGCCGTCGAAGACGTTGGTCGCGAGTTCGCCGCGCCGTCCGTAGATGCGCCAGTTGATGCGGGTGAGGGAATCGCCGGGCGCGTATTCGCGCACGCCGGCAAAACTTTCGGCCTGCGGCGCGCCATGCGCGGGGGCATTTGCGATGCGCGGCGGCAGCGCGTCGCCGCCGGGGCGCGGGTAGACGAGCATGCGCACGGCGCCGAGCGCGCGGCGTGAGCGCCACAATCCCAGCGGCGCGGTGGTGGAGAGCGCGACGCCGTCCAGCGTCCGCCAGCCGCGCCCGCTCGCGTGCCAGGGCAGCGCCAGGCGCGCGCCGCGCTCCGCGGGTTCGATGTCGACGCGGTCGCTGCATCCGCCGCCGCAGGGTTCGTCGTTTTTGTCGTTTTTCCCGGGCAGGCATAGGTGCAGCCCTTCCCGTGCGCGGGCCGCGCGGAACGAGAGTTCGGCTTCGATCCCGGCGGTGTCGCCGGCGAAGACCGGCGGCGCCGGGATCAGCCGCACTTCCAGTCCGCGCAGCGCGCGCCAGTTCCGCCAGCCGGCCTGCAGGAACAGTGCGAGGATGAAGAAGGCGGTGGCGAAGACCAGGTTGTTGCCGTAGTTGATCGCGATCAGCAGCAGCGCGAGCACCGCCAGCAGCGTCCAGGCGCCGCAGGTGGTAACGAAGAAACGCGGCGGGCGCAGGAGCGATGCCCTGCGTTTCACATTGCCCATGGTCGCCGCGAGACGCGCGAAGACATGCCTGTTTTCTTTCGCTGGCCGCACAACCGGCTTCGTTCGGTACATTCTGGTTTTCCAATGAAAAATAATTACTGGCTTTAATCCGCTACAGTAGCTAATTTGAATTTAATTGATGATTGGAAAAAATACGCTCAGGGAATCGGTACCGCGCTTAAAAGGCTTTCGCACACCGTGCGCGCGGCGCGCGCGTCGCCCGCGCCCGGCAGCCGGTGTCCGGCAATCGCGGGGAAAACAGCCTGCACGTCGGCGGGGATGATGTGGTCGCGGCCGCCGAGAAAGGCCCAGGCGCGCGCCCCGGCGAGCAGCGCCTGGGCGCCGCGCGTCGAGAGTCCGTGGCGGAAGTCGCGGTGGTGGCGGGTGTGGTCGACCAGCGCGTAGAGATAGTCGAGCGCCGCGTCGGAGGCCATCACGCCCCGCGCCTGTTCCTGCCAGGAAAGCAGCGTCGGCGCGTCGGCGAGCGGTTCGAGTCGCTCGATCAGTTGCCGCCGGTCTTCGCCCTTGAGCACTTCGAGTTCGGCGTCGCGGCCGGGATAGCCGATGGAGATGCGCATCATGAAACGGTCGAGCTGCGCTTCCGGCAGCGGATGCGAGGAAAGCTGGTCGACCGGGTTCTGCGTCGCCAGCACGAAGAACGGCTGCGGCAGTTTGCGGGTGACGCCGTCGCTGCTGACCTGGCGTTCTTCCATTGCTTCGAGCAGCGCGGACTGGGTTTTCGGCGAGGCGCGGTTGATTTCGTCGGCCAGCAGCACCTGGGTGAAGACCGGGCCGGGGTGGAATTCGAAACATCCTTTATCGCGGTCGAATACCGATCCGCCGAGCACGTCGGCGGGCAGCAGGTCGTTGGTGAATTGCACGCGCTTGAATTCGAGCCCCAGCACCCGCGCCAGCGCGTGCGCCAGCACCGTCTTGCCGAGTCCGGGCAGATCCTCGATCAGCAGGTGGCCGCGGGCGAGCAGGCAGGTGAACGCGAGGCGCACCGGCTCGGCCTTGTCGAGCAGGATCGTGTCGAGCGCGGCGGCGACGCGGTCGAGTTCGGCACCGGGGTGCGGGATATCGGGAATATCGGCGCCGTCGCGGTCGCCGTGGGCGGAAGCATGTTTTCCTTCCATGGCGGCGGTTTTGAACAGGGAAAGGAGGGTCATGTCGGGAGTTCTCCGGAAAAGAGGCGGAAGTCGGGGGGCGGGCGATTCATGGCAGCGCTTATTCAGCCCAGCGTCAGCCCAGTGGATTCGGCGCTATGGTCGAGGGCGCCGCGGGTTCGTCTTCCTTTTTGCTTTCCGGCGCCACCGGATCCTCGACGACGGGGATCGCGTGATCGGCGGTGAACGGCGAAAGCAGGGTTTCGGGCGGCATCGGCGCGTCGTCCGGCCACGGCAGGCGGCGGGGCGGCTTGGCCTGGTCGCGCAGGATGCGCGCCTCGTTGCTCTTTTCGTTGGCAAGGAAGTCGGCGCGGTCGGGGCTGTCGAGCACGTGCGGCGTGATGATCAGCACCAGTTGATTGCGCATGTTGGCGCGCACGGTTTTCTTGAACATCGTGCCGAGCAGCGGGATGTCGCCGAGCAGCGGCACTTTCTCGACCTGGTCGCCGTTGGTCTGGCTGATCATGCCGCCGATGGCGACCGAGAGGCCGTCCTGCGCGTGCGCGGTGACTTGCAGCGAGGCGGTCGTCACCGTATCGATGGGGTAATCGATGACCTGCGAGTTGTCGCCGGTGCCGACGGTGATCGGGATGCTGCTGCCGCCCTTCTTGACCTTGGAACTGTCCTGGTCGACGGTCAGCGACACGCTGCGGTCGCCGTTGATGCGCGGCAGGATGGTGAGGATCTGGCCGACGTCGCGCTTTTCGGTTTCGGCGGTGATCGTGGTATTGGTCGCGCCGGTGGTGCCGGT
>JAVBTC010000077.1:0-19410 GCA_031556405.1 Rhodocyclaceae bacterium | reverse complement strand
CGTATCACCGTTATGTGCTGGACGCGGAGCGCCGGGTATTCGCGCATCCGGATCTGTGCGCGGTAATCTGCATCTCGAAGATGGTACGCGAAGAGGCGATCCGTTATTACGGTGTTCCCGAAGAGAAACTTCATGTCATTTATAATAGTGTCGACGGCACCGTATTTCATCCTGGACTGGCTGACCAGTATCGTGTAGCGGTTCGTGCCGCCCATCGTATTCCCCTTGAAGCACCGCTGGTGCTGTTCGTCGGAAGCGGGTTCGAGCGCAAGGGGGTGCCGCAGCTTCTGGCCGCGCTTGCCACTTGCCGTCGCCGCGATATCCACCTCGCAGTGGTCGGTGCCGACAAGAACACCAAGGCAATGCGGCGCTTGGCTGCGCATCTCGGGGTGGAGGATCACGTCCGCTTTCCCGGCGGGCAGAACGACGTGCGGCCGTGGTATGGTGCTGCCGATGTTTTTTCGCTACCGACACTCTATGACCCGCTTGCCAACGCTTGCCTCGAAGCACTTGCCTGTGGCTTGCCGGTGATTGCCAGCAATACCTGCGGCGCTTCCGAACTGGTGACGGCAGGTAAAAATGGTGCAGTCTGTGACGCGCTCGATGTTGTCGCCCTGGCCCGGTATCTCGAAGCCTTTGCCGTTCCCAGCGATGCGCAGAAAGCGGCCGCCCGTGCCGCCGTCAAGGCGCTCTCGCCGGAAGCGATGAGCGCACGTCTGCTGGAGTTTTATCGCAGCCTGGCGTGATTGGCGATTATTTTCCGGCAGGGATGTATGGTTGGAGTAAATAAACCGATGCTTGACGGTTTCGCTTTTCCGTTCCGTTTGTGGCTTGTCTTTGCGTCCGGGTATGCCGGGCGCCATGGAAGACGGAAGAGCCCGGAGACGGTCCGTGTGGCGATAGAAAAACCATGATCGAACGATTTGCCGGAATCCGGCGATAACGCCGACCGCCCGCGGGCCAGGATGAGCGTTTCGGGCGCGATGCGCAGTCGTGGCGGGTCATTCCGCCTCAGCACACATCTTTTCCTCGTGGCTGTCGTACCTGACGGGGCAACGGCTATGGTTCCAGGGGTTGCCGAACGGCTGGGAGCCTCTTTCGGGTTTGCGGCCGCTTGCAGCTGCGGGTGATGGCAATAGATTTCACTTTTTCGGCCCCCTGGATGTACGCACTATTTCCGGTACCGAGTTTTACGTCGGTTACGGGGATAGTGCCGGTGAAATGATCCCGGCGGGCCGTTATTACGGTATTTTGCGCCTGGCGCCGTAAAAGACCAGTGGCAAAAATGCGATGATATTTTATTAAATAATTATTGCTTTAATGTCGCTACATATATGAAATAAAATTTCATCAAATAATGGAACTGGAGCCGCCTTCCTGCTGTTTTGCAGATAAAAAAAGCCCGGGATATCTCCCGGGCGGCGATGAAAAATCCATGGTCAGAATCCGGCGGCCTCGGCCTGCGGAAACAGTTCATCCATCGTTCCCACCGGCATGATTTCCTGGCCGGGGAAAAGGACGTAGAACGTTCCGTTCTGCTCACCGACGAAGGTGTTGCCTTCCGGATAGTAGCGGTAATAGTAGCCGGCGGCGTATTGCGTCGTCCGTCCGGTGGGGCCGATGCCTCCCGCGGCGACAACGGCGTCGCCCCAGTTGAGCACCCGGTTGCGTTTCGTCTGCGGCGTTTCACCGTACAGCTTGACGCAGCCGGCGACGTCGTCACCGCGCAGGATGCGCTGGAATGCCAGGCTGGGCATCTGGTCCAGCGTCTTGCCATACATCACCGACTGCGGATTGTCGGAGTAGCTCAGGCCGAGCGCGAAACCGAACGCGCGAGTCATCGCGCTTTCAAGCTCGCCGACCGAATAGGGGCCTCCCGGGCGTTCGTCGTTGAGTGCGGTATCGGCATCGATGATGTTTTTATCCTCGGCGAAATAGGCGGTTACCGATCCCATGCCTTCGTATTCACCGGCAAATGCCGCCCAGCCGACGGTATTGATCATATCGGGCTTGCTGCCCAGAGGCAGGGCGCTCGTCTGGCCGCGGTAGACGATTTGT
Organism: Rhodocyclaceae bacterium; assembly: GCA_031556405.1. GTDB lineage: Bacteria > Pseudomonadota > Gammaproteobacteria > Burkholderiales > Rhodocyclaceae > WQZF01. The sequence continues at coordinate 17,352 of JAVBTC010000077.1, read as the reverse complement.
ACGTTGCAGACGTCCATCCATTTCGCGGCGGCCTGCTGGACCGCCGCCACGATTTCGTCGGTACTCGGTGCCCCTTTCGGCGCACGGTCGGGGTTATAGCGCCATTCGAGAACCCCATTGCGCCAGTGTTCGCCGTTTGCATTGAAGGCGAAACCCTGCCCGGCGCGGTCTGCGGGGGTAATGACGACACCGCTGGCCTGTGCGGTGGGGGTGAAGGAGAAAAATGTCAGGCTGGAAATCAAAGCCGCAGTTGGGAGCAGGGCTGTTCTGAAGTGAGCCATGGAGGTTCCTTTCTCGAGTTGGGGAAAATACGGGAGAACCGGCTGATCCCTTTCGGACGAAAGGAAAAAGAAACGAAGCCGGGCTGCCTGAATGTCCGATCATGAGACTGTACGCCGATTTTCCGCTGCTACAGGACACTACAAGCAGCACTGCGGGCGGCAATGGAGCGGCTCACGATCCAGAAGGATGGTACCGAAGCCATGGCGCTTTAACCAGCGTATTTTTTGACGGCGGACTATCATGGCGGGCTATCGATAGATTTTTACTATTTATATTTTTAAATTAATTGATTTGGAAAATGAAAACCTTCGGAATACGCTGAACACTAAACATGCGAACAAGCAGATTTCCAGCGGATTTTTTCGAAGGGGTACGATCATGGTCAAGACACTCAGTTTTGCCTGCATTCACTTCACGATCGCATTTACGATTGCCTGGCTGATCACCGGCAGCGTCCTTGCCGGCGGTCTGGTGGCGCTGATAGAGCCGATGTGCAATACCGTGGCGTTCTATTTTCACGAGAAGGCATGGTCGCGGAAGGCGGCCCGCACTCATGCCCGGGCACCGGCGTTGCAGGATTCCGCCGATGTGCTGGCGGCGCAGGGATGATATCGGTCCGGTGATCCCGTTGCGTATCGCTGGAGTGAAGAAGGTTCCGTGTAGGCGTGGCGTGCTTCGTCTGCGCGGAATGTTTTCGGATCGGGCGTTTTTTCAACAGGCGATGCCGACGAGTTCCGCGTACAGATCGTGCGCGTCGGTATCGGTGACGCGCACACGGAGCAGATCGCCGGGAGCGGCGGAAAATTCGCCGTCGAGGTAAACGAGACCGTCGATTTCCGGCGCGTCGGCCATGCTGCGCGCAATCGTGCCTTCGTCGTCGACTTCATCGACAAGGACGGTTATTTCACTGCCGATTTTTGCCGCCAGCCGCGTGGCGGAGATTTCTTCCTGCACTTCCATCAGTTGCCGCTGGCGCTCTTCGCGCACCGCGCGCGGCAGCGCGCCGGGCAGATCGTTGGCCGCGGCGCCCTCGACCGGCGAATAGGCGAAACAGCCGACGCGATCGAGCTGCGCGGCTTCGAGGAAGGAGAGCAATTCTTCGAATTCGGCATCGGTTTCGCCGGGAAAGCCGGTAATGAAGGTGGAACGGATCGTCAGTTCGGGACAGAGTCTGCGCCAGGCGTGGATGCGTTCGAGCGTGTTTTCCACGTTGCCGGGGCGGCGCATGGCCTTGAGAACGCGCGGGCTGGCGTGCTGGAATGGGATGTCGAGGTAAGGCAGTATCTTGCCCTCGGCCATCAGCGGAATCAGATCGTCTACGGCGGGGTAGGGCTAGACGTAGTGCAGCCGCACCCAGACGCCGAGTTCCCCGAGCGCCTGACACAGTTCCGCGAGCCGCGTTCTTACCGGGCGCCCGCCTGCGAAGCCGGTGCGGTATTTGACGTCGACGCCATAGGCGCCGGTGTCCTGGGAAATGATGAGCAGTTCGCGCACACCGGCATCGACCAGATGCCGTGCTTCTTCGAGAATCGAGCCGACGGGGCGGCTGACGAGCGGGCCGCGCAACGAGGGGATGACGCAGAAGGTGCACTGATGATTGCAGCCTTCGGAGATTTTGAGATAAGCGTAGTGTTCCGGAGTCAGGCGCACGCCCTGTGGCGGCACGAGGCTGGACAACGGATCGTGGGAAGGGCTGTGCGGCGGCGGCAGGTGAGTGCGGATGTGCCGCATTACCTCCTCGTCGGCGTGTGGCCCGGTGACGGCGAGCACGGCGGGATGCGCGGCGCGGATTACATCGCTTTTGGCGCCGAGGCAGCCGGTGACGATGACCTTGCCGTTTTCACTGAGCGCTTCGCCGATCGCGGCGAGCGATTCCTCGACGGCGGCCTCGATGAAACCGCAGGTGTTGACGACGACGAGATCGGCGTCTTCATAGCTGCCGGAAATGAGATATCCCTCGGTGCGCAGACGCGTCAGGATATGTTCGGAGTCGGTGGTGGCCTTGGGGCAGCCCAGGGTCAGAAAGCCGACGGTGGGCGTGGAAGGGGCGGAAGGGCGCGGCGAGGGTACGGGTTGTGTCACGGGTATTGCGAAGCTTGAATAACTGAAAACTGAACTGAAGAATTCCGATGGTTGCGGCGATGAGCCCTTAACGATTTTTTTTCTCGTTTTTTTCGGTGCCCTGGTGGATCCCGGAAAACATGCTGCGGGTCTGGTTCTGCATCTGTTCCTGCATCGTCTGGAACATCTTCTTGCTCTGGTCGACATAGGCGGACATCATGTGCTGCATCGCCGGCCCCTGGAAATTGAGGAACTGCATCCAGAGATCGGATTGCGCCTGGCTGTTGTCGCCGTAAAGGCCGCGGGATTGTTCCTGAAGCTTGTGCTGAAAATCGACAAACGCCTTGATGTTGGTTTCGAGGTATTTTCCAAGCATTCCCTGCATGGCGTGGCCGTAGAAGCGGATGATCTGCGCCAGGAGTTCGGTGGAAAAGAGCGGCATGCCGCCGGCCTCTTCTTCGAGAATGATCTGTAAAAGAATGCTGCGCGTCAGATCCTCGTTCGTTTTGGCATCGACGACCTGGAAACTTTCGAAAGCCAGAACCAGCCCCTTGATGTCGGTCAGGGTGATGTAAGCGCTGGTTTTTGTGTCGTAGAGACGACGATTGGGGTATTTCTTGATGAGGCGTGCGGTTTCCGGCATTGGTAGACTCCTGGGGGCGGTGCTTCTGCTTTTCGCCTATACGGCTGGCACGCGATGAAACGGATACTGTATCGACGTCGCACTACCGTACTTTCCATACTGTCCGCGGTTCGTCTTCACGTCTTCATCTTATTGCATGGCAGCTATAGCGGTTCTCAAAAATCCCCATAATGTCGGCTTCGCTTTCCCATACGGGTTATGCCGTCTGCGGCTTGTCTTCGTGCCGGGAGGATTTTTGAGTATCGTTATAACGTAATTCTGCATGAAAACGGCCCCGCGACGTAAGTCGTGGGGCCGTTCGCCGTTACCGGGCGATTATTGATAATACAATCCGCCGTTGATGTTGAGGGTGGCGCCGGTGATGAATCCGGCATCCTCGGAAGCAAGATAGACGCAGGCGGCGCCGATTTCTTCCGGCTTGCCCAGGCGCTTCATCGGTACTGAGTCGATGATCCCTTGCAGGATTTCCGGCTTGATCGCCATGACCATCTTGGTGGCGACATAGCCGGGAGCGATGGCGTTGATGGTGACGTTCTTGGCCGCCAGTTCGGCGGCGAGCGCCTTGGAGAAACCGATGACGCCGGCCTTGGCCGCGGAATAGTTGGTCTGTCCGGCCTGGCCTTTGACGCCGTTGACCGAGGAGATGTTGATGATGCGGCCCCAGCCGCGCTCGACCATCTTCGCCGAAACCTGCTTGGTCATGTTGAACAGGCTGGAAAGGTTGGTGGAAATGACGGCATCCCACTGGTCCTTTTCCATCTTCGCGAACATGCGGTCGCGGGTGATACCGGCATTGTTGATCAGAACGTCGACCGGACCGGCCTTCGCTTCCGCGTCGGCGACCATCTTCTGGCAGGAGGCGAAATCGGAAACGTCGCCGGCAACGGTTACCGTGTCCTTGACGCCGGCTTCGGCCATTTCCTTTTCCCATTCGGCGGGCTTGTCGAATTCGGGGTGATAGGCGGCGACGACCCTATAGCCGGCTTTCGCCAGCGCGATGCAGACCGCCGTTCCGATTCCTCCCATCGCACCGGTAACCAGAGCAACACGTTGAGCCATATCGTTTTCCTTTCGTATTGAGCACATTGAAGAAACAAGGAGCGGCACTCCGCGGGAATGCCGCCGGGGTTAAAAGGCGATTCCGGGACGTACCCCGGAATCGTCGAACTTACGCTTTTTCTTTGACGTAACGCCCAGGCGCCGGTTCGATCGGCTTGTATTTCGCATTGCCCGGAGTCTTCGGGGCGGCCTTTTCACCGCCGGAGAACTGCGCCAGCCATTTCGCCCAGTCGGGCCACCAGCTTCCCTTGTGTTCCTGAGCGCTGGTAAACCAGGTTTCCGCGTCGCCCGAGAGGTCGTCGTTGGTCCAATAGCTGCGGCGGTTCTTCGACGCCGGGTTGATGACGCCGGCGATATGGCCGCTGGCTCCGAGCACGAAGCGGGTTTTGCCCTTCAGGACGCGCGTGCTCAGGTAGGCGGAAAGCCAGGGCACGATGTGGTCTTCGCGCGAGGCGTAAAGGTAGTTCGGCACGCCGATTTTACCCAAATCGACCTTGGTGCCGCACATTTCGAGCTTTCCGGGGATGCGCAGGGAGTTGTTCACGTACAGATTGCGCATGTACCAGCAGGCGAACGGGCCGGGCAGGTTGGTGGCGTCGCCGTTCCAGTACAGGAGGTCGAAAGCGGGCGGCTTCTGGCCTTTCAGGTAGTTGCCGGAAACGTAATTCCAAATCAGATCGTTGGCGCGCAGCGCGGAGAACGTCGTCGCCAGTTCGTGTCCGGGCATGATGCCGCCGTTGCCGATCGAGGCTTCGCGTTTCTGGCAGGCGTATTCGTCGATGAAGAGACCGATTTCGCCGGGAATGGAGAAATCGAGAAAAGTAGTCAGCAGCGTCAGGCTTTCGACCCACTTTTCGCCACGTCCGGCAAGCACGCCCAGCGCGCTGGAGAGAATCGTGCCGCCGACGCAGAACCCCAGCGCGTTGACCCGCTCTTCCTTCGAGATTTCGCGCGCCACGGCGAGCGCGGTGATGGCGCCGTGAATCAGATAATCTTCCCAGGTGAGTTTGCCTTGTTCTTCGTGGGGGTTGCGCCAGGAGACGAGGAAAACGGTGTTGCCCGTTTCCGTGGCGTAGCGCACGAAGGAGTTTTCCGGCTGCAGATCGAGGATATAAAACTTGTTGATGCAGGGCGGCACGATCACCAGAGGCCGCTTGGCCACTTTTGGCGTGATCGGATCGTACTGGATCAACTGGATCAATTCGTTCTCGAAGACCACGGAACCGGGTGCGACGGCAATGTTCTTGCCGACTTCGAAGGCGTTCTCGTCGGTCATCGAGATGCTGCCCTTGGCCATGTCGCCGATCAGGTTGTTGATGCCGTCAGTGATGCTCTGGCCCTGGGTTTCGACGGCGCGCTTGATGAATTCCGGGTTGGTCGCGGCGAAGTTGGTCGGCGAGATGGCATCGATGTATTGACGGGCGAGAAAACGCAACCGTTCTTTACAGGTATCGGTTTCGGTATCGGCGATTTCGACCAGATCGCGGATGAAATCCGAAAACAGCAGATAGTTTTGCTGCAGATAATTGAAAATGTTGTTGTCCTGCCATTCCGGCGCGGAAAAACGCCTGTCTCCCGGTTTTGGGGCGACCTTGAAGGGTTCTTCGCCATCGGCCTGCGGAGTCAGAAACGATTGCCACAACAGCATCTGCTGCGTCATGAAATGGCGCTGCAGTTCTTCGAGCCTGGCCGGATCGAGCGGCTTGACGTGGATCGGCGAACCGCCGAAGGTGTGATGCGCCTGCTGTGAACTGAGATAGTTGAAGAACTGCTGCACCATTGCCTGGCCGACCTGCATGAATGGCTGCATGGGGGGGGAAAGTGCTTCCATCGTTGCACTCCATTTATTTTCAGTCGACATGTTGCCCTCCATTTGGTCGGTATGGTTTCGGAGAAGAATGTGGGCCGTGAGCAAAGCGTCTTCCCTGTGGAGAAATACTGTCTTGCCCCGGATGCAATACAAAAATACCTTCCTCTGGCGACCGGCGGTTTCCGTCGCCGAAGAATCCGATGCCGTTTACACGAATACTTCCCATAATGCCTGTTAATGGCCCTTTCTGCCAAGAGAAGGGCGGAAAATTATGCGATCCTTTCGGATCGGTTCCGCGTCGCGCGATGAAAAAAGAGGCGAAAAAGAAGCGAGAAAGAGGCGACAAAAAGGCGGAAAGCGAACGGGAGACGGGCAAAACCCGGCGGGCGGAATTCAACCGTGCGCACCGAGCAGTCTGCCGACGCCCCAGATCGAGAAGATACCGAGCAGGATCAATGATACCTGCTGTACCGTGGCATGCAGTTCGGTCCGTTTATGCAGGCTGGGAATGAGGTCCGCGATGGCGACATAGAGCATGCTCGCGACGGCGATACTGAGCATGTAGGGCGACCAATCTTCCAGTTCGGAGAGCGCGAAATAGGCGATGACGCCGCCAACCACCGTTGCCATGCTGGAGAGCAGGTTGAACGCGAAGGCTTTCGCCCGGCTGTAACCCGAGTGCAGCAGTACTACGAAATCGCCCAGTTCCTGCGGAATTTCATGCGCGATGATCGCCAGCGCGGTAACGATACCCAATTCCGTATTCTGTAAGAACGCGGTGGCGATCAGAATGCCGTCGACGAAGTTGTGAAACGTATCGCCGATCAACACCATCAGGCCGGAACGGCCGTGGTCGTGCGCCGTTTCCTGTACCTCGTGCGCTTCGCAATGGTCGTGATGGCAGTGGCGCCAGAGCACCAGTTTTTCCAGGATGAAAAAAGCCAGGATCCCGAACAGCACCGTTGTCGCGGTCGTTTCCGGGGAGCCGTGTTCCAGCGCATGCGGCAGAATTTCCAGGAATACCGCGCCGAGCATGGCGCCGATGGCGTAGGAAACGAGCGTCGCCACACGGCCGGTGCTGGCGCTATAAACTACCGTTGCCGCGGCGCAAATACTGAGCGCGCCGCCGACGACGCTCATGACGATGATCCAGGCGAGCGTGGACATGGGAATTTTGTTTTGGAATGTGACGTGAAGGGAGTGAAGCGAGGTAAACGGTAAAAGGGGACAAATTATAGCGGAATGCCCGGCGCCGTTCTTTCCCGCTCTTTCCCGTTCTTTCCTTTTTCCGAAAAGTGCCGTCAGGAAATATCCTGCAGCCAGATCAGGCTTGCCATGCGTCCGGTAACGCCATCGCGGCGATACGAGAAAAAGCGTTCGTTGTCGCGCAGCGTACAAAATCCGCCGCCGGCGACGGCGGTGATGCCGAGAGCGGCCAGGCGCTGCCGTGCGAGCAGATACAGATCGGCATGCCATTTTTCCGTCTTCGCCCCGTTGTCATTTTTATGCGCTTGAAAGGCCTTGTCCGCCTCGGGGTCGTGGGCAAGGAACGCCGACCGGACTTCCGGCCCTACTTCAAAGGCTTCCGGTCCGATTGCCGGTCCGAGCCAGCCCATGAGTTGTTCGCCGGGAATTCCCAGGCGCCTCACCGTGGTCTCGATGATGCCCGAGGCCAGGCCGCGCCAGCCGGCATGTACCGCGGCGACTGCTGTTCCAGCGCGGTCGCAGAGCAGCACGGGCAGGCAATCGGCGGTCAGAATGGCGCAGACGTATCCGGAGTTTCGCGCCGGTTCACGCGCGATGACCGCGTCGGCCACTGGCGGTGTGGCTGAAGACGTTATTGGCACGGGACCGGAGTTGCCGTCGATGGCATCGATGCCATGTACTTGTTCCAGCCACAAGGGATCTGCCGGCAGCAACGCGCGCAGCAGCGCACGGTTGTGCGCGACCGCCGCCGGCGCGTCGCCGACGTGGGCACCGAGATTGAAACTGGCGAATGCGTCCTTGCTGACACCGCCCTGGCGCGTGGTGACGAGTGCGCGCACGTTCGCTGGCGCCGGCCAGTCGGGGAGAATCCAGTGAGGGTTGAAGGAATTCATTTTTTGGTACGAACGGACGAGGTGGCAAGGATATCGGTTTCGCGATCTTCCTGTTTGAAATAAAATCTGAAATGAAAACTGAAAAAATGATTTTTACCGGTTTTTTTGCGCTTTCTGTCGATTATTTCAGGCGATATCCGGGAATTATCTCGTGGGCGGGAGTATTTGTATTGCTACACCGTTTTGATATTTATAAAATGACCCTTGCAACCGCGTGGATTGTTGGCATTATCATTGCACGTGTGAAAGTATGACCGCGCTTGCGGGGCATATTCTGTCGCTACGCGAAATTGGTAAAGGTACGCGGCGGACGAGGTGAAGCGTGTCGGAACAAAACGGTCCGATTTTATTTTTATCTGAATCGATTGTATCCATATGTTAAATATCCGTGTAATTCCGAGGTTCCTGGCGGTTTTTCTCTTTTGTGCCACGGCAGCATACGCGCAAGAAGGCATGCAGAAAAAAGCGGCGGAAAATGGGTTCGTGATTTCCCCGCTCGACCCGATCGGCGGCAAGATAAAGCGGCCGCACGACTGGCATTACAGGGAAAACCATATCGGTACCTCGTACAGTTGGACGTTCGCGCGCGAGAACGGTGGTGGCGAACCCTATACGACCGGCGTGCGCATCCAGGCTTTTCCGTATGTCAAGAAAAGTACCGGGGAGGGCGGCAAGGAATTCATTTATAGCTTCATCATCGAGAAGCGCAAGATGGCGACCAGGGTGCTGAAAATCTGTCCGGACTGGAAAGACGGGGCATTCACCCGTACCTGCCTCGAAACCGAGGAAGGGCCGAAGCATTATCTTTATTCTCTGGCATGGGGAGGGAACAAGGATATGGTCATCATTTCCATCGCGAGCACGGACAAGAACCTCTGGTCTCAATATGAGGCGATGTTCGAGACGATGGGCAAATTCGAAATTTCCGATATTCCCTCGCGCGGCAAATGAGTATCCGACGTTTTGACATGAGGTTTGTTTCCGCTGCGGCGTTGGTCGGGTTGATCGGACTTTGCAGCGCTATCCGGCAGCCGGCGAATGCGGAAACAGGCGCCGTGAATCTTTCTTCCGATTCCTCGCATGCGGCGCTTACCATCGGAATCCACCGCGTCGACGCCGAATTGGCGACCAGTCCGGAAGCGCGTGCGCGCGGCCTGATGCAGCGCACTTTCATGGCTTCCGGGAAAGGAATGCTGTTCGTTTTTCCTTCCGACGACAGCCATTGCATGTGGATGAAAAATACGTTGATCCCCTTGTCGGTTGCGTTCATCGATGCCAAGGGCAAGATCCTGAATATCGAGGACATGGAACCGGAAACAGAAAACAATCACTGCGCCCGTGCTCCGGCGCGTTACGCGCTGGAGGTGAACATGGGCTGGTTCGCGGTGCGCGGTATCAAGCCCGGAATGTCGATCGGCGGGCTGGAGCGGATCGGGCGTTGAGATTCATAACGGCTCACATAAAAATTCAAACGCGAAGATCAAACGCGAAGGCGGCCGCAGACAGTACGAGCAGTACGGCAAGGTGAAGTCGACAAAGTATGAAATGTTATGCAAACCGCTGATATGCGGCACGGTATGGCGCAAGCGACCGTGATGGAAGGGGGGGCGTTTTCGCGCAAGGGCCGCTGGAAGCGTTATTTGCCGCGAGACGAACTGCAGGCACTGTTTTGTTCTTGGCTCCGGGAGCGTGGTTCGCTCACGGAGCGCTTGCGCGGTTGCGGGCGGTTCCATGTCGAAGTGCGGCCTTCCAGAAAATTGCCGGGCGTGGCGCGTGTGCATGCCGCGGCGGTTGCAGGCGGTCTTTCCGATATCTTTTCCGAGGCGGTTTCCTGTCTCGATCTCGGCCCCCGGGAGCGCGTAGAGGTGCGCGAGGTCGTGTTGTTCTGCGATGGACGCCCGGCGGTGTTTGCCTATACTGTTTATTCCTCCCGCATCCGCTGGCCGCTGCGGCGCTGGCTGCGGAATCTGGGGACCAGGTCATTGGGCGATCTGTTGTTCAATCATCCCGGCTTTGCGCGCGGAGCACTGCAATTTTCCCGTATCGATCACCGTCATCCCTATTACGAGGAGGCGGCAAAAGCATTTATGGCGCGTCCGCCGGCATTCTGGGGGCGCCGTTCGATATTCCGTTTTCACGGTCAGTCGTTGTTGGTGACGGAATTTTTCGCGCCGGAATTTATCCGCACGCAGAGGGAACGGCAGTAATATTTTTTCTAAAAATAAAAAATTAATTATTGGTTGTATATTCCTACAATAATCAAATAATATTTAATTGTTATCTGGAATGATGATTGTGTTTCGCGCCTATGCCAACAGGCGCAATAATTCCTCACCATAACGTTCGACTTTCGCCGCGCCGACGCCGGATACCTGGGCCAGCGCATCGAGCGAGACGGGACGGTGGGCGGCGAGTTCTTTCAGCGTTTTGTCGTGGAAAATAACGTAGGCCGGAACGCCCTGCGTCTTGGCGGTTTCGTAGCGCCAGCGGCGCAGTTCTTCGAAGGCGGCGAGCGCGTCGGGGCCGAGTTCCAGAAGTTCCTCGATGCGTTTTTTCGCGACGCTCTTTTCCCTGCTCGCGGCGACCTTGAGATAGCGCCGCAGCGGAACGCTGCGTTCGCCCTTGAGGACGGCGCGAGCGCCTTCGGTGAGTTTGAGCGCGCCGTGCTCGGTCAATTCGATGTGCAGGAATCCGGCGGCGACGAGCTGGCGCAGGATGGCGCGCCAGCCCGCGATGTCGAATTCGGCGCCGATGCCGAAAGTGGGCAGCGTGTCGTGCCCCCATTGCTGCACCTTATCGGTGGTTTTGCCGCAAAGGACGTCGATCACGTGCAGGGCGCCGAACCGTTGTCCGGTGCGGTAGATGGCGGAGAGCGCTTTTTGCGCGGCAACGGTGCCGTCGAACAGTTCCGGCGGGTTCAGGCAGACGTCGCAATTGCCACAGGGTTCGTGCGCCTCGCCGAAATAGTCGAGGAGGACGACGCGACGGCAGCGCGGCGCCTCGCAGTAGGCGAGCAGCGCGTTCAGTTTCTGCGCTTCGAGCCGCTTCTGTTCTTCCGGGGCGCCGGATTCATCGATGCGCGCGCGCTGCAGCGCCACGTCCTGCATGCCGTAAGTCATCCAGGCATCGGCGGCTTCGCCGTCGCGCCCGGCACGGCCGGTTTCCTGATAGTAGGCCTCGAGGCTCTTGGGCAGGTCGAGGTGGGCGACGAAGCGCACGTCGGGCTTGTCGATGCCCATGCCGAAGGCGATCGTCGCCACCATGATGAGATTGTCCTCGCGCAGAAAGCGGCGCTGGTTTTCCGTCCGCGTCTCCGTCGGCAGGCCGGCGTGATAGGGCAGCGCGGGGTAGCCCTGCCCGGTGAGCCAGGCGGCGGTCTCCTCGACTTTTTTGCGCGACAGGCAATAGACGATGCCGGAATTGCCCAGGTGTCCGCGCAGGAAGGCGAGCAGTTGCTGGCGCGGTTTGTCTTTTTCGACGACGGTATAGCGGATGTTCGGGCGGTCGAAACTGGAAACGAAGATGCGGGAATTTTCCAGGCCGAGGCGAAGCACGATTTCCCGGCGCGTGGCTTCGTCCGCCGTGGCGGTGAGTGCGATGCGCGGAACGTGCGGGTAGCGCTCGTGCAGCGCTGAGAGTTGCAGATATTCGGGCCGGAAGTCATGGCCCCATTGTGAGACGCAATGCGCCTCGTCGATGGCGAAGAGGGCGATCTGCCGCATTTCGGAAAGCCGGTCGAGCATTCCCAGCGAACGGTCATTCAGGAGGCGTTCCGGGGCGATGTAGAGCAGGTCGAGTTCGCGTGAGAACAGTTGCCGTTCGATGTCGCGCACTTCCTGCCATTCCAGCGTCGAGTTGAGGCAGGCGGCGCGCACGCCGAGCTGTTTCAAGGTGTCGACCTGGTCCTGCATCAGCGCGATCAGCGGCGAGACGACGATGCCGACGCCGGGACGCAGAAGCGCCGGAATCTGGTAGCAGAGCGATTTGCCGCCGCCGGTCGGCATCAGTACCAGCGCGTCGCCGCCGCCGGCGACGTGGGCGATGATTTCTTCCTGCCTGCCGCGGAACGCGGGGTAGCCGAAGGTGTGATGCAGCAGGCCGGCGGCAGACGGGAGATCCAGGATTTCCGTATCGGTTTCCGTCATGTTTTCCGTTCGTCGTGACCGCCATGGCCACCATGACCATTGTCCGGATCGAGATTCTGTTTTCTCGCACTCAGCCATGAAAGCGTGACCGAGGCAATGAGAATCAGCGCGACGACGCCGAGTGATAGAAAGATCGGGATTTTGAACCAGTCGGCGATCAGCATTTTCACGCCGATGAAGATGAGAATGATCGCCAGTCCGTATTTGAGCAGATGGAAACGCGCCGCCATGTCGGCGAGCAGAAAGTAGAGTGCGCGCAGGCCGAGGACGGCGAAGATGTTCGAGGTCGTGACGATGAAGGGATCGGTGGTGATGGCGAAGATCGCGGGAATGGAGTCGACCGCGAAAATCACGTCGGTGACGCCGATGACGATGACGACGGCGAAAAGCGGTGTGAACCAGCGCTGACCGTCGCGGGTAAACCACAATTTTTCGCCATGGAATTCCTTGCTGATCCGCAAATGGCCGCGCATCCAGCGCAGCACGGCGTTGTGCTCGATGTCGGGATCGTGCTCGGGGACTATCAGCATCTTGGCCCCGGTAAACAGCAGAAACGCGCCGAAGAGATAGAGAATCCAGTGAAATTGCGCGATGAGCCAGGCGCCGATCAGGATCATGATCACGCGCAATACGATGGCGACGATGACGCCGATGATGATTGCTTCCTTCTGCAGATTCTGCGGTACGCCGAAGGAGTTGAAGATCATCAGGAAAACGAAGATGTTGTCGACCGACAGCGATTTTTCGATCAGATAGCCGGTGAAGAATTCGGTCGCCTTCTCGTGAGCGATTTCCCGCCCGACGTTGGCATCGAGCCAGAACCAGAGACCGGCGTTGAAAACGAGCGCGAGTGCGATCCAGAAAAGCGACCAGCGTACCGCTTCGCCGACGCCGACGCGGTGCGCGCCTTTCTTTTCCAGCATGAGGATGTCGACCGCGATCGCGATGACGACGAAAAGGGCGAATCCGCCCCACATCCAGGGGTTGGCAATATCAGTGGTCATGAACTCGGGAAAATAAATTCGGGCGCGTCCGTGGAGGGACGGCGGGGAAGGTGGCGGTAGGGGACGGTAGGGGACGGTAGGGGACGGTAGAGGGCGATGAAAGAAGGCGTAGCGTAGCGGAATTTGTCCGCGGCGACAAAAAACCGGCGCGAGGTTGGTGAAAACAACGGAAAATCGGGCGGGAGATCCCGGAGAATGATCGTTTCCATGCCCGGCGCCCGTGACGGTACGCCGATTTGGAATGTAGTGCGCTTGGACGTAAAATAGACACTTTTTTCCGCCCCGTCGTACCCATGGCCGCACCGTTTTTTGACATATTCACGGCGTCTTTTGCGGTCGCGCGACGCTGCGGGCGGAATTCAATCGTTCAACGTTGCAACTCACATCCTGTCCGGGAGATTTTTTATGTCGGAAATGCAGCAGAAATATATCGAGAAAATGCGGGCCACCAATGCGGCCAACATGGCCTTCTTCAAACAGGTGATCCCGGCTTTTTACGAGCATCTGACGAAATCCGAAAATTTCACAGTTCAGGTGGACGTGTCGATCAGCGAGACGCTGGAAGTCGAATTCAAGCTTGGCCAGCAAAAGCTGCCACTGCAGGAAATACTGGCGATGACCCGCCAGGGGATGAAGAGTTTCGAAAGCGGCGAGCGCACCCGCATCATTTCGCAGGTTCGGTCGCCGGAAGCCTTGATGGGGCCGGATCTGGAAAACGCTTATTTCCGCGATTACTACATGACCGATCTCGACCGGCATGCCAGAAGCGACATCGCCAAACTATTCGTCGACGCGTGCGGAAACCAGGAATTGCTCCCTCGCCCGGATTTTGGCGATGGAGTGATTCCCATCCTGATTGTGTTCGGTTCCGGCTACGGTTCGCACCTTTTCGAATTGCTCGACCGCTACGAAGTACGTCATCTGATCCTGATCGACTCCGAACCAGGCATCACGATTCTCTCGACCTGGTTTACCGATTACATCGCGCTCTACAACAACCATCTGCGCGATGGAAAAACCCGTTTCTCGATGATTGTCTCGCGCGATGTGGAAGAAGTGGTGAATCAGTTGAGCGGTGTTTTCGCGATCAACTCGAATTTCTGGCCACCGTATTTCCTCGGTGGCGTCTCCGTTTTCCACAACCTGCGTGAAGTGAACCTGAGCGATCAGATCCAGCAGAGGATTGTCGAGCGCCTGTGGCTGATGTACCGCGGCTGGGGCTTTTTCGACGACGAATACCTGTCGGTGCGCCATTCCATCGCCAACCTGCACGACAAGCGCCGCATCGCCAAACTGGAAAAGCCACTCGACGAAAAGGCGTTTGCGATCGTCGTCGCCAACGGCCCCTCACTTGATCAGCTTATCGATCTGGTTCGTGCGCACGAACAAAAGGCACTGATCGTTTCCTGCGGCTCCGCGCTTTCCGCGCTCGAACGCTACGGCATCGTTCCCGATTTCCACATTGAAATCGAACGCCCGTATTTGACCGCCGAAACGCTGCACTACACCGTTTCTTCTCAGTTTCTCGCCAAGGTACGGGTGGTCGGGCCGATGCTGCTGCATCCGGAAGTATTCGCCGGCGCTGCCGAAGGGCTTTTGGTGACCAAGCTCACCGACGTCGTCGGCGATTGCTGCCCCGCCGACTGGATGCGGGTGCAGACTTTCCCGAACGTCGCCAATGGTGCCGTTTCCTTCCTGCTGCAACTGGGCGTGCGCTGCATTGCGCTGGTCGGAACCGACCTTGGCGCCAAGGATCCCGAGCGTCACCACTCGAGCCGCTCGTTCTATTTCGAGGGTACGGGCGAGGCATCGTCTTCTTATGTCGAACAGATCGAGGAGGCAAAGAAGGACAGTGCTCTCATGGACCGGGAAGTTCCCGGAAATTTCGGCGGCACGGTGCGCACCAACGAATTGCTGGCGATGGGCCTGGGCTGGTTGGAGCAGGACATCGCCCGCTACCCGCAGGCGAAGATCTGGAACCTGTGCGATGGCGCCCAAATCAGGGGCACCGAGCCGATGCGTCCGGAAGCATTCGTCTTCCCCGCCGACGTGCCGGAGAAGACGGCGATGGTGGAGAACGTGCTCACCAATTTCGCGCAGCGTGATGAATTCACCGCGCACGATCTGCACCGCTTCATCAACGGCATCGTCCATACGCTGCGCGATGGTTTGAAGGAAGTGCTGGAGCGTCCCTGCGCAACGAAGCTGGAGGTATTCCAGAAGCTCGCCGATTTCACACAGCAATGGGACAGGCTCAATCAAAACGCTTCCGGCGCAGGTATCATGCTGCGCGGGTCGCTGCTGCATCTTCCGCACATGATCTACGACTGGATGGCGGTGATGCCGGACGAGGCCGTTGCGGCCGCGTTTTCCGACAAGGCCTGCCTGCGCATCCTGGCCTTCCTCGACGATGTGGTGCGTGAGTTCGACGCGATCGATCCGGACGCGCTACTGCCGGAAGTGCTGGCGCAAAAAAAGGCGCGGGAAGAAAAAAAATCCACGTGAGCGTTTGAAGCAGCGAAGGAGCGCACATGAAGATCCTGGTGACCGGTGCCGACGGATTCATTGGCTCGCATCTGACCGAACGGCTGGTGCGCGATGGACATGACGTGCGCGCCTTCGTCTGTTACAACTCGTTCGGCAGCTGGGGCTGGCTCGATCATTGCGGCGCGGACGTGCGCGGGCGTTTCGAAGTCTTCGCCGGCGATATCCGCGATCCGCACGGCGTCCGCAACGCGATGCGGGGCTGCGATGCCGTGCTGCATCTGGCGGCGCTGATCGCGATTCCGTACTCCTACCACTCGCCGGATACCTACGTCGACACCAACATCCGCGGCACGCTCAACATCGTGCAGGCGGCACGCGATCTGGGTGTTTCCCGCGTTGTGCACACCTCGACCAGCGAGGTTTACGGCAGCGCGCGCTTCGTGCCGATCACAGAGGAACATCCGCTGCAGGGCCAGTCGCCGTACTCGGCCAGCAAGATCGGCGCCGACCAGATCGCGCTGTCGTTCTACACCTCGTTCGAAACGCCGGTCGCCGTGTTGCGCCCGTTCAATACCTACGGACCGCGCCAGTCGGCGCGCGCGGTGATTCCGACGATCATTGGGCAGATCGCCGGCGGCGAACGGAAGATCAAGCTGGGCGCGGTGACGCCGACGCGGGATTTCTCGTTCGTCGCCGATACCGTCGAAGGCTTCGTCAAGGCGATGCGCTCGGAAGCCGCGGTGGGCTGTGTCACCAACGTCGGCAGCGGCTTCGAGATCAGCATCGGCGATACCGCGCGGCTGATCGCCGAGCTGATGAAGGCCGAGATCGAAATCCTCTGCGACGAGGCGCGCCTGCGTCCGGAAAAGAGCGAAGTCGAACGGCTCTTTGCCAGCTACGCGAACGCCGAAAAACGCATGGGCTGGACGCCGGCCTACGGCGGGCGGGAAGGCTTCGCCCGGGGACTTGAGGAAACCATCGCCTGGTTCCGCGCGCCGGAGAATCTCGTGCGCTATAAAACAGGGATGTACAATATCTGAAGCATTCCAATTTATTGAAATTAATTATTTCTCCGGTGCGGCTACAGTAGGAATGGTTTATTTCATTCAAATTTAGAATTTTTTCACTTTTTCAACGTATCTGATCTGGGGCGGTCCCGTCATGGCCTACGATCCCGCGGTTGTCATCGAGGCGTTGCGTTCTATCGCCGGAGCGCGCGCCGTGCTGCACGAGCCGGAATTCCGCGGCAACGAATGGGCTTACCTCAAGGATTGTCTCGATTCCACTTTCGTTTCTTCCGTCGGCCGCTACGTCGGCCTGTTCGAGACAATGCTTGTCGAATACACCGGCGCGGCGCACGCCGTGGCCGTGGTCAACGGCACGGCGGCGTTGCAGGTCTGCCTGCGCCTGGCGGGTGTGGAACGTGGCGACGAAGTGTTGATTCCCGCGCTCAGTTTCGTCGCTACCGCCAATGCCGTCGTCCATGCCGGAGGCGTGCCGCATTTCATCGACAGCGACAGAACGACGCTCGGAGTATCGCCATCGAAGCTGGCCGCGCATCTGGCGGAAATCGTCGAGGAACGTGAGGATGGAAGCTACAACCGCCTTTCCGGCGCGCGCCTGGCGGCACTCGTGCCGATGCACGTTTTCGGCCATCCGGTCGATCTCGACGTGCTGTCGCCGCTGGCCGCGCGTTATCGCATTCCGTTGATCGAGGACGCGGCCGAATCGCTCGGCAGTTTCTACCGGGAGAAACATACCG
>JAVBTC010000172.1:0-2913 GCA_031556405.1 Rhodocyclaceae bacterium | reverse complement strand
ACCGGCAGCGTGCAGAACCTACAACATTCTCGTCAGCGAAGGGCGCAAAGTGGCGGCGGCGCTGGTGCTTGCCTGAATTCCCGCAGTGGAAATGCCGTATGATATGTCCCCTTTAAAATCATAATCGGGGAGAAATTCCATGCCGTTCATCGGCCTCGGCCTGCATATTCTGGTCGCCCTTTACTTCGCCGTTCATGCGCTGAAGCGGGGACAGAATATGTATTGGCTCATCATCCTTTTTTCATTCCCGCTGCTGGGCAGTATCGTTTATTTCTTTGTAATTTACCTTCCCGAGTTGCGCGGCAGTCGTGGAGTACGCGTCGCCAGGAATGCATTCGTCAACATGGTCGATCCTTCTCGCGAACTGCGCGCCGCGCAGCGGGCGTTCGACATGACGCCGACGGTCGGAAACCGTATCCGGCTGGCCACCGCGCTGCTCGATGCCGGTTCGCCCGAAGCTGCACTGGAACAATACCGGCAGGCCGCCAGCGGCCCGTTCGAAAACGATGTGGCGCTTTTGTCCGGCATGGCACGCGCACAGATGGAAGTCGGCAATCCGGCAGCCACGGTACAAACATTGGAGAAATTGTTCGCCGCTCATCCGCAGCAACGCCAGCCCTCCCTTCTTTTGCTTTACGCACGCGGAGCCGCCGCCTGCGGCGCGGTCAACGTGCGCGATGCTTTCGATGCGGCGCTGGCGGTTGCCGACGGCCCGGAAGTGAAGTGCTTTTACGCCGATTGGCTGACCGCCCGCAACAACGGCGAGGACCGCGCAAAAGCGCATTCCCTGTATGAGGAAGTAGTCCGCGACAGCAGGCATTGGCACAGCCACGCGAAAAGCATCAACCGCGAATGGCTGCGCCACGCGCAGCGCGCGCTATTGAATTGAATGAACTGAACCGCCCGGACGAACGTCCGTTTTTATTTCAGGAGTCACCTCCATGGCCGGCCTCGACAAAGACACTCCCATTCCCATCGGACTCGAAGTTCATCAGGTATCCCGCACGCTCGAAATCATTTATGCCGGAGACGAGCGTTATGAACTTTCCTTCGAATTTCTGCGCGTGTTCACTCCGTCCGCCGAAGCGCGCGGGCATGGGCCGGGGCAGGAAGTCCTGCAGGTCGGCAAGAAAAACGTCGGGCTGGTCGATATCGAGCCGGTCGGCGCTTATGCGCTGCGTCCGATTTTCACCGACGGGCACGACAGCGGGTTTTATTCCTGGGATCTGCTCTACAACCTCTGTTGCCATCGAGATGAACTCTGGCAAGCCTACCTCGACAGGCTCGAAGCGACGGGACAAAGCCGCGAGCCGGGCGAAATGGAGGAAAATTCCGCGAAAACGGCGCCCGGTACCGGATGCGGCGCAAGGAAAAAAGACGGGTAGCAAAGCTCCAACCCTTATAAGAAATGCCCAAGAACTACTTTTTGGGGAGATTTGTCCGGGATATTTCCCTTCCCCGCTATTCCTGACCCTATCCTCTATCCCTTTCCCGGAATTTTTGTTTCACTCCTCATTTTTGAAATCGAGAGCAGGGCTTGAATTACAAGAATCTCCTTGAACACACCAACAATTTCGATTTTCTCCGATTGCTGGCTGCGCTTATGGTGCTCTACAGCCATCAACGCAACCTGCTGGGGCTGTCCGATCCGGGACTGGACGATCGGCTTACGCCCGGAGTGATCGGCGTCTGCATTTTTTTCGTCATCAGCGGCTATCTGGTTACCCAGAGCTGGCAGCGCGATCCGAATATTTTTCGTTTTGCGTTCAAGCGTTTTCTGCGTATCTGGCCGGCGCTATTCATCGTCACATGTCTTGCAGCATTCGCACTCGGCCCTCTCGTATCCCGCCTGCCGTCCGACGAGTATCTGCAACACCCGTTGCTGATGGACTACATGAAAAACCTGCGCCTGCGAATGAACTTCAACTTGCCTGGCGTATTCGAGAACAATCCTTTTCCCAACGCGGTCAACGGATCGACATGGACCATTCCGCTCGAAGTCCGGTGGTATGTGATTCTCGGTATCGCGGGGCTGGTCGGTATCGTCCGTTATCCAATCATCGTTCTGTTTGCCGTAATCGGCCTCGCGCTCTATCAATTCGGCTATTACCATGCCGAAACCAATCCGGACAGAAATTACATTCGCGAGTACGGTCTGTTTTTCTGTGCCGGCACCTTGCTTTGGCTATACCGCGACCCCCTATGGAGCCGGAAAACACTACTTTTGTACGTATCCGTTCTCTCCGGCATTTTTGCGTTTTTCCTTGGGCAACACATGCTGGGCGTGCTTATTGCCTTGGCGCCGCTCGTCGTCGTGGTCGGCGAAGCCTCCACTCCGATCCTTCGCCGCTGCGGAAGATTCGGCGACCTTTCCTATGGCGCCTATATCTATGCTTTTCCCGTGCAACAAACACTTATCTGGAAATTCGGAAAAGAACTTCCCTTTTCCATTCACCTGATAATGACATTAGTCATTACATTCGCATGTGCGTGGCTGTCCTGGCACCTGATCGAGAAACGCGCATTAGCATGCAAGCGATTCTTGCGCTTCCGGCGCAGAACCCCGAACCCGGCGAAAGACTCGCCTATACAGGCCGTGCAAACACCAGAATAGTTGCGAATAGCTGCCATTCGTTGCCATCTCGAAAAAACTGAATCTCAAAGTACTCTCACATCAGCACAAATCCTCGTTAGATAACGATTGACATAAACACCTCCTTTCCTTCCGTTTCACCCGCTCTACCCTTTTCCTCAAATCTCTCTTCCCAGATATTGACCTCCTCCCGCAAAACTGGACAGTTTAAAAGTAGAGAAAACCGGTGAGAGAGTCCACGAACGGGAGATCGCCGTCATGAAGAAATAGAAGTTTACGGAAGAGCAAATTGCCTTTGTCCTGCATCAGGCGGAGACCGG
>JAVBTC010000083.1:0-8696 GCA_031556405.1 Rhodocyclaceae bacterium | reverse complement strand
AAATCGATCGGCTCCAGCGGTTCTTCGAGATAGTCGCCGACCTGGATGTCGGGGGCCTCGACCAGCGCGGCGGAAATCGGTATTTCCAGCGCCTCGTTGACAAAGAGGTCGTCCGTAACCACCTGCCAGCGGCGGAAGCTGTCGAAATCGCCGGTTTCCCGGTGGATCGCCACCCGCACGTCGGCTTCGTCGTGGATCCGTTTCTTTGTGGCCGAAGCCAGGGCCTGTTCCAGCGCGCCGAAGACAACTTCCCTGGCGACGTTTTTCTCGCGCGCCAGCGCGTCTACCAACAGCAGAATTTCGCGGCTCATCTTCCTGTTACCTCCTTACGCTTTCCTTCGATTTTCTTTAAATGCTCAATCGAACTTCGGCACCAGGCGGGCGCGTCCGATATTGCTCATTTCCAATTCCAGTTCCGTTTTTTGTCCGGATTCCTGCCCGTTTTTCTGTTCTTCGAGCAGGAGGCATACTTTCCCGTCCCGCATTCCACGAAGAATGCCGTTGAGATTGCGCCTGCCGTTCTGCGGCTGGCGCAGCTTGATGTGAATCTCCGCGCCGGCGAAGCGCTCAAAATCGCGTTCCTTCTTGAGCACCCGATCCAATCCGGGCGAGGATACTTCGAGGCGGTCGTAATCGATGTTTTCGACTTCGAGCACATGCGAGAGCTGGTTGCTGACCAGCGCGCAGTCTTCGATATCGACGCTGTTCACTTTTTCCGGCTTGTCGATGAAGACCCGCAGCAGGCGCCCGCGCGGACTGATTTCGACGTCGACCAGCTCGAATCCCAGGCCGGTGATGGTCGTTTCCAGAATTTCGTCCAAACTTTCCAAGTTCATCGCTCAAAGTTGCAGAAACAAAAAATGGGCTCAATGCCCATCCCTGAAGTGCTCCCAAAATCACGATCGTCACGATCGGCCATAATCGGCGAACCCCGGGCACATTCCCGGTCGAGGGGAGCGTAAAACCCGCTGATTATAACGTTAAAAATGAGGCGGGTAAATCGCTTCTTCGATGCTGGGCGGTAATCGCTCCGTGGTTTCGGCCGGGAATTCTTTCTCCTGGACGTTGTCCAATGGACCCCTGTCAAACCGCCAAATAAAGGAAAGGAACGCGAAAATGGCTGCCAAATCCCCCGGCAAGAATACGGCTTATGTCGCCAACCGCATTGCAACCCCCTCCGATTTGTCCGCCGAGGTGGTGCGTGAAATCGAAGGAGCATTGAATTTCCTGCTTGCCGATGTCTATACGCTTTATTTCAAGACGAAGAATTTTCATTGGCATGTCAGCGGGCCGCATTTCCGCGATTACCATCTCCTGCTCGATGAGCAGGCGGGAGAGCTGTTCGCGATGACCGATATGCTTGCCGAGCGGGTGCGCAAGATCGGCGGCATGACCTTGCGCTCGATCGGCGATGTCGCACGCAGACAGCGGATTCCCGATAACGATGCCCCGTATGTGGAGGCGAACGATATGCTGTCCGAACTGCGCGACGATAATTTAGGGTTGCTCACGCATCTGCGCAATGCGCACGGGTTATGCGATGAGAACAGGGACATTGCCACCGCCAGTCTGATCGAAAACTGGATCGACGAGACGGAGCGGCGCGTCTGGTTCCTCTTCGAGACGAGCCGGCGCGGGGATTCCAGCGGACACTGAGTGTCCGCACTGCCATGGATGAGAGAACGCCGGGCGGCGGTATTTACCGTGGTCGCGCGGCGAGCGTTACGAGCGTATCCGCGCGGCAGGCGGAGAACAGATCCAGATCGGACCGGTATTCCTTCGTTCTGATGGAGAACAGTCCCAGTACCGAGTGGAACAGGTTGTCCTGGCTGTAGGCGTTGCGCTGCGCGTTCTGCTTGAGACAGACGGGATCGATCCCGGTGTCGGCGGTGAATTCGGGCGAGAACCACATTACCATCGGAATCTTTTTTTGCTCCTCCGGCGCGATCATGTAGGGCGTGCCGTGCAGGTACATGCCTTTTTCGCCCAGCGATTCGCCGTGATCGGAAAGATAGATCAATGCCACGTCGCGGTTTTTCGCGCGTTCCGCAAGCAGTCCAATGGCTTCGTCCAGCATCCTGTCGGTGTAGAGCAGGGTGTTGTCATAGGTATTGACCAGGCTTTCGGTATCGCACCTCTGGATTTGATTGGTATCGCAGGTTGGCGTGAATTTTTTTGCGCTTTCCGGGTAACGCTGATAGTAAGTGGGGCCGTGGCTGCCCAACTGGTGCAGCACGATGACGGCATCGCCTTTCAGTGCGTCGATTTTCCGCCCAAGCCGGTCGAGCAGGACTTCGTCGTGACAGGTGCCGTCCGGGTTCGTGCAGAAGGAAGGGTTCTTCGACAAGGGCATGATTTCTCTTGGAACCCGCGCGCAAACGCCCTTGCAGCCGCTATTGTTGTTGTCGCGCCAGAAAACCTCGATTCCCACGCGTTGCAGGATATCGAGAAGATTTTCCTCGTGCGCGGCGCGGTCCGCGTCGAATTTTTCGCGCGACAGGCGCGAAAACATGCAAGGGAGGGAAACCGCGGTGGCGGTGCCGCAGGAAGTCACATCCCGGAACGAAATCACTCCGGGACGAGCGGAGAGCAGGGGATTGGTCGGATGTTCGTAGCCGTTGAGCGAAAAATTCCGCGCCCGCGCTGTTTCGCCGACGACCAGAACCAACAGCTTGGGACGGGTATTGACGGTAACCGGCGTCGGGCGCATGGCGTCCTCGCCGATCACGGTCATGGGCTGGCTGGCGTCATGGCGGCGGCTGAAGTAGCTGTAGCCGTTCTTGAGGAAATTGATCGGCGTGATCGTATGGACCAGCACGGGGTTATTACGGAACAGCGACGCATAATCCTTGTAGAAACAAAAGGCGAGCGCCAGCAGGATCAGGCAGGAGAGCGCAATGTTGCCGCTCCAGGCGGCGATGCCGCCCCAGAGCGTCTCGGACTGACGCTTGCGGACGCGCAGGATGAGCAGCGCGGGCAATATTCCGAGAACAAGGAGGTAAAGCAGCAGGGAAGGTGAAAGATAGGAGAAAAATTCCGCACTGTCGGTTTCGAATAAATTCTGCATCATGCCGCGGTCGATTACGACGCGGTAATTGAGCATGAAATAGCTGCAGGCGGCGCTGGCGAATAATAGGAATGCGAACAGGGGCTTGCGCAGCCAGGGCCAGGCGAGAAAGGAAAAAAGCAGGTTGAATACGGTGAAAAAGAACAGCGGCAGCGACAGCAGGAAAAGAAATTCGTGTGCGCCGTGAACATCCGCAACGTGCCAAAGCTGCCGCCATAGCGCCAGATTGCCGAAGCTGGCAAAAAAGAGGGCAAGGTTCCAGGTGTATTGCAGGGGCGTAAGGCGGAATTCGGACAAGCGGAACATGGCGGTATGCAGAGGCATGTGAAGGTCATTGAATGGCCTTCAGCGTGATGCAGACCGCGTCAAGAAAATGTTAAGCCATTTATCCGGCTTGCCCGCCATCCGGGAAATTTCCGGTTCGAAAGCATGTGTCCTGCTGGGGCCGGTGCGTATTGGCCGGGCAGGACGATCTTTACTGTCGTTGAAATTCCAATTCAAAAGTTGCGATTTCTAATTTTGATGAAATATGATTTGATATATGTAGTGATATAAATGTTTTAATTGTTTAATAAAATTAGAAACAAGAGGGCGTTCATGATTTCCAGTGGTTCATGTTCTCTGTTTCAAATCGCGGTTTTCACGACCGAAATCGATCCGGAAATGGCTACCTTGAGGACCGTTGCGGATAGTCATCCGCCAGCCCAGGTGGGCGACGATGCGCTGTGCGATGGACAGTCCCAGTCCCTCGCCGCGTGCCGCTTCGCTATGCCGCATCTGTTGCAGAAGCGCCGGATCGACGCTTGCCGGCAAGCCCGGTCCGGTGTCGCTCAAGGTGAGCGATTGCGGCGTCAGTTCGACGGCAATGGATCCCCGGTCGGTATATTGGCAGGCGTTGCGCAGCAGGTTATGGATAACGCTGGCGATCAGTTCGGGCCGCCCCGCGATGCTACCGCCGAATTTGTCGTCGAATTGCAGTTGCACGGGCTTTCCCTCGAGCAGAGGACGGCAGCGTTCGATGCAGGCTTCGACGATGGGCGCGATTGGTGTCGCCGGAGCGTCGAGCTGTTCCGGCGCCCGCGAGAGCAGCAGCATCGCGGTCAATTGTTCGTTCATTTCACGAGCGACGCGTTCGATGCGCATGGCGCCGGCGTACACTCCGGCCTGTTCGGGCATTGCCCGGGTTTGCCGCTCGAGCACTTCGGCGGCGCCGAGAATGATCGCGAGCGGGGTGCGCAATTCATGGCTGACATCGCCGACGAAACATTGCTCCCGCCACAGATATTGCTGCAATTCCTCTGTATGCGCGGCGAAAGCGCGCGCGAGAATACCGATTTCATCATCCGCCTGCTGGTAGGGAAACGGCGTCTGATGCGCCTTGACCGCCGTGGCCAGGCGGGTGATCGGCGCGATTACATGCGCGGAGGTTTTTCTGCCGACCCAGAAGGCGGTGGCGAGGCTGAAAAGAAGCGCGAGTAGCAGCAGCAGGGCGATATAGCCTTCCAGTTCCTCGAACGAAGACCCGTCCTGGAGTAGAAAATAGCGGCGGCCGTCTACCTCGAATACCAGCAGGTGCCACTCTTCGGTATGGGAAATTTCCAGTTCGTGATAGCCGAGCGGCAGCATGGCATAGCGTTCAGGCGCGTTCATTTCGTCGAAAAATTTCCGGCCGGTCGGGACGGCAGGCGTTATACCGCGCTGCAGCGAGGCGCTCAGCCATTCCGCTTCCGTTTCCAGGCTTTCGTTGAAGATGTAACGCTCGATGGCGTCAAAACCTACATAGACGACGGCGGAAAAAAGCACCGTGATCAGGCTGGTCAGCAGCACGAAGGAAATCGTGATGCGGGCGCGCAGCGTGGGAGGCATCCAGCGTTTCATGGCATATCCTGGTGATGGCAAGACAGACGATCCGGCAAATGAAGGACGGCGGCGGAACGGTCACGGCCGGCGCAAACGGAAGCCGACGCCGTGCACCGTTTCGATCAGCGCCGGTTCGCATCCCTTGTCGATTCGCTGCCGCAAGGCATGAATGTGCGTGCGCAATGCATCGCTTTCCGGCGGGTTTTCCCCCCAAAGCTCCTGTTCCAGTTGTCGGCGCGGCACCACTTCGGGCGCTCTGCGTAAAAGGCAGAGCAGCAGCCGGTGTTCGGTCGGCGTCAGCGGGATGGTTTTTCCCCGCCGCTCGGCTTGCGGCGCGCGGACATCGACCCGCAGATCCTCCCATTGCAAGGTGCCGAGCGTCTGCCGACCCTGCGCGCGCCGCACCAGTGCCTTGATGCGCGCCTCGAGTTCGGCGAGCGAGAAAGGCTTGACCAGATAATCGTCGGCGCCTTCTTCCAGACCGCGGATGCGGTCTTCGATCTGGTCGCGCGCCGTCAGCATCAGCACCGGAGTGGCGCAATGGTGATCGTGGCGCAGACGCCGGCACAGCGTGAGCCCGTCCAGGCGCGGCAGCATCAGATCCAGCACGATTACGTCGTAATTGCCCTGCGCGGCGAACGTCAGCCCCGTGGCGCCATCGCGGGCGCTGTCCAGGGCGTATCCCGACGGTTCGAAAAAGGCGTACAGATTGGCGAGCAGATCGGGATTGTCTTCGATCAGCAATAAATGAACGGGCCGCGGCGGCGTTTGTGGTTGAGTTTGCGGCGGGGTTCGTTCCTGTTTTTCAGGGCGATTGTTTTTCATCTTTAACGTTGGGGGTGGGAAGGTGTGTCATGCCGTGCAGCAGATATTCTCCGAGATCGTGGTAGATACGGGTACGAAAGGTCCGTGCGACGGCGGAACCGATCATCGCCGCGGTCAGGGTCGAAATCACCATCTCGTGCCCGTTGGTCATTTCCATCATGATCGTCGCCGCCGTGAGCGGGGCGCGGGTAACCGCGGCGAGCATCGCCGACATGCCGATGGCGATCAGTTTCGGATGCAGCGCCGGTTCCACGAGCGGCAGAAACCAACTGCCGACGCCTGCCCCGAGCGAGAGCGAAGGGGCGAAGATGCCGCCGGGAATTCCGGTCAGAAACGTGCATAACATTCCAATGAATTTGAGCGGCAGGAAATACCAGGGCAGGCCCGTGCCCGAGGTGACGGCCTCGCTCGTGGCCTCGGCGCCGCTGCCGTGAATCGGCGCGATGAGGCCGCAGAGCGCGATGACGATTCCGCAGGCGGCGATGAAGAAATAAGGATGGCGTTGCCGCCAGACGAAGAATCTTTTCGGCAGCCAGTGCGGCTGATGCACACAGAGCCGGGCGAAGAGGCCGCCGATCAACCCGCACGATACGGCGATCGGCACCAGCGGCAGCAGAATCGAAATATCGAAGCCGGGCGCTTTTATTTCGCCGAAATAGGTGTAATCGCCGAGCAGCGCGATGGAAACGACGCCGGCAATGATGACTGCCCCCAGGAGCTTGCCGCTGGTTTTTTCTTCCACCGAACGCGCCAGTTCTTCGAAAGCGAAGATGATTCCCGCCAGCGGAGTGTTGAATGCCGCGGCGATGCCGGCGGCGCCGCCGGCGAGGATCAATTGCCGCGGCGTGATGAAGCGGCTGCCCGGAAGCCATCGATGGCAGGCGTGCATGATGCTGGCGCCGATCTGCACGGTCGGCCCCTCGCGTCCGAGGACGAAGCCGCAGCCCATGCCCATCACGATGCCGACGAATTTCGCGGCGGCAATGCGCAGGCTGAGGAGACGGCTGACGATCTCCGGGCGCCCGGAAACCGACAGCGCGGCGACCGCCTGCGGAATCCCGCTGCCTTCGGCGCCGCGTCCGAAGCGCAGCATGATCCAGCGGATTGCCATGCCGCCCAGCGGCAGGCTGATGAACGGCCACCAGGGGTAGCGCTCGGCAAGCGCGGCGAAACCGGAAAAAGCGAGCGTGGAAAGCTGGGCGAGTACCACCGCCACCACCCCGACGAGCGCCGCCGCGGCCCAGAAGAGTAAAGTGGCACGGGTGTCGGCGGGAACGTCGCGTAAAAAACGCAGAGCCAACAGAAGGTGGCGCTTCAGGCGCATGGAATGATTTTTCAGGGATAAGCGTTGATGAATTCGAATCGCCGCGACAACGATGATAGTTCTTTTGACCGCCGGATTACCGGAACCGTACGTCTAAGCGAAAATGAAATTGCATGATTACTACGTTGGCCATCACCAATTATCGCTCCCTGCGCAATCTGGTATTGCCGCTCAAGAAACTGAATATCATTTCAGGGGCCAATGGAAGCGGCAAATCGAGTGTTTATCGGGCCCTGCGGTTGCTGGCGGAAACATCGCGCGGCGGCATCGTTTCATCGCTGGCGCGCGAGGGGGGATTGCAATCCACCTTGTGGGCCGGGCCGGAATCGTTCGCGACTTCCGTGTTGCGCGGCGAATACGCCGTCGAAGGGACATTGCGCAAAAAGCCCGTTACGCTGCGGCTCGGGTTTTCCGGCGAGCGTTTCGGATACGCCATGGATTTGGGGTTGCCGGGCAATCCCGCAGGCAACCCCTCGGCTTTTGCGCTCGATCCCGAAATCAAGCGCGAATGTATCTGGAACGCGCCGCTGTTTCGCCGTGCCTCGTTGCTGGTCGACCGGGCCAATTCCTGTGTCCGGATACGGGGAGACGACGGGGAATGGCGTGTCGTGACTTCGCGTCTTGGAAGTTTCGACAGCATGATGAACCGGCTGGCCGACCCCAGAAATGCGCCGGAAATCCTCGAACTGCGCGAGCAGATTCATTCCTGGCGCTTTTACGATCATTTCCGTTCCGATGCCGAGGCGCCGGCCCGGCGTCCGCAGATCGGCACCTACACGCCGGTATTGAGCGATGACGGCGCCGATCTGGCCGCCGCGTTGCAGACGATCATTGAAATCGGAGAGGCCGATTTGCTGGAAGCGGCGGTTGAAGATGCCTTTCCCGGCAGCCGCCTCGAAATCGGCAATTTTTCCGGGCGTTTCGAAATCGGGATGCGGCAGCATGGATTATTGCGGCCTTTGAGCGCCGCCGAGCTGTCGGACGGGACCTTGCGTTACCTGCTGTGCGTTGCCGCCTTGCTGACGCCGCGTCCGCCGCAACTGCTGGTACTCAACGAACCGGAGACCAGCCTGCATCCCGATCTTCTGCCCGCGCTGGCGCGGTTGATCGGCCAGGCGGCGCGGCATTGCCAGATCGTGGTCGTGTCGCATGCCGGACGACTGATCGCGGCGCTGGATCGCGAGACGGATTGCCGGTCGATCGTGCTCGAAAAAGTATTCGGCGAGACGAGAATCGCCAATGACGAAACGATCGATATCCCCGTCTGGCACTGGCCAAACCGGTAATACCGACCGGGAAAACTATCTCTGCGGCCGTGGCCGCAGGACCGTGTCGAACGCGCGCGGCAAGGTTTCCGGGTAATCGCGCGAAAAATGCAATCCACGGCTTTCCTTGCGTTTCAATGCACAGCGGATGATCAGGTAAGCGGTCACGGTAAGGTTGCGCAGTTCGATCAGGTCGTTCGAAACGCGGAAATTGGCGTAGAACTCGTCGATTTCGCGCAGCAGCAGACGGGCGCGGCGCTTGGCGCGGCGCAGCCGCTTGGTCGTTCGCACGATACCGACGTAGTCCCACATGAAACGGCGCAGTTCGTCCCAGTTGTGCGCGAGAACGACCTCC
>JAVBTC010000030.1:0-47547 GCA_031556405.1 Rhodocyclaceae bacterium | reverse complement strand
GCGTTCGTCGGGCTGGATGTCGACTTCCGGTTCGATCGGGAAATGCCGCACCTGGCGCGAGATGCGCCCCGTCTGCGGCGCTTCCGGCGGCGCCTGGGTTTTCAGGCGCGCGGTCAATTCGTATTCGATGTAGTCGCACATTTCGCGGTCGCGGTCGCCGCCGGAGAGGTCGAGCAGCACGAAGCTGTCCAGCGCGTAGCCCTGGCGCGTGGTATGGATCTTGGCATCGGCGATGGTGTATCCCTGGCGGCTGAGAAAACCCACGAGGCGGGCGAACAGGTCGCGCTGATCGTGGGTGTACACCATCACCTGAATACCGGCGGTATGGTTTTCGTGCGGTCCTTCCTCTCCCTTGGGATTGAGCCGCGCCTTGACGATGGGAGCGTCGTCGTCGTTGCGGTAATGCAGGCAGCGCGTGTGCCAGGCGATTTCCTCGGCGGAGTGGCGCAGGAAGTAAAGCGTATCGAGTTTTTTCCACAGGCGTTCGTGCACCGTGTCGGAAAGCGCGAACGAGCGCAGGAGGCGCAGCGCCCCGGTTTGCCGCTCGATGACGATGCCGTGCGCCGGCGGCGCCTTGCCGCCGGCTTCGAGGTTGGCGAGGGTGGCGTGATACAGGTCGGCGAGCAACTGGCCTTTCCAGTTGTTCCAGACTTTCGGGCTGGTGCCGCGGATGTCGGCGACGGTGAGCAGGTAGAGCGCGACCAGCCGGCGTTCGCTGCCTACCTGGGCGGCGAAGCGGGCGATGACCTTGGGATCGGAGATGTCGCTTTTCTGCGCGACGGCGGACATCGTCAGGTGCTCGCGCACGAGCCAGACGACGAGATCGCCGTCCTCGGCGGAAAGTTCGTGTTCGTCGCAGAAGCGGCGCGCTTCCCCGGCGCCGAGTTCGGAATGGTCGCCGCCGCGTCCCTTGGCGATATCGTGGAACAGCGCGGCGGCGTAGAGCAGCCAGTAGCGCTCGAAGCCGCTCGCCAGTTCGGTGCAGAGCGGGTATTCGTGCGCGTATTCCTCCATCGTGAAGCGGCGCAGGTTGCGCACGACCTGGAGGATGTGCTGGTCGACGGTGTAGACGTGAAAGAGATCGTGCTGCATCTGCCCGACGATGGCGCCGAAAACCGGCAGATAGCGTCCGAGCACGCCGTACTGGTTCATCCGCCGCAGGGCGTGCACGGTGCCGTGCGGCGCCTGCAGGATGGAGAGAAACAGGGCTCGGTGTTCCGGCGCGGCGCGGAAATCGTCGTCGATCCGCGCGCGCGCGCGCCACAGCGCACGCATCGTGCGCGCGGTGAGGTTTTCCAGGGTTTTGCTTTCCTGCAGGAGCAGAAAGGATTCGAGAATCGCCGCCGGCGTTTTCTCGAATACCTGCTCGTCGCACACGTCGAGCAGATTGCCGCAGGCCTGGAAGCGTCCGTTGATCGGCACGGTTTCGATCTGGCGCGCCGGAAACAGCGCCGCGCCGAGCGTCTGCTGCAGAACGGCGTTGAGCTGCGTCACCCGCTTGGCGTTGCGGTAGTAATCCTGCATCAGCATTTCGCTGGCGCGCCGCGTGGCGCTGCCATGGTAGCCGCAGGCGATGGCGAGCGCGGTCTGGTGGTCGAACACCAGCCGGTCTTCGCGGCGGCGCGCGACGAGATGCAGGCGGATGCGCAACTGTTGCAGAAAACGTTCGCATGCTTCGAACTGCTGTCTTTCGTCGCCGATGATGAAGCCGTGCCGCTCCAGGTCGGCCCAGGAATCGCCATATCCCGAAGCGTGTGCGATCCAGCGGATCAGGTGCAGGTCGCGCAGGCCGCCCGGACTTTCCTTCAGGTTCGGTTCGAGGCTGTAGGGAGTTTCCTGGTAACGCCGGTAACGCTCGTTCTGCTCCAGTTGCTTGGCGCGGAAAAAAGCCTGCGGATTCATCGCCGCGGCGAATACGTCGCGGAAACGTGTAAACAGCGATTCGTCGCCGCACAGCAGCCGTGCCTCGGTGAGTGTGGTTTCGACGGTGATGTCGTTTCTGGCCAGGGCGACGCACTGGGGGATCGTGCGCACGCTCAACCCCACTTCGAGGCCGATGTCCCAGAACATCCCGACCAGACGTTCCAGTTGCGCGGTGCATCGCTCATCCGGCTCGGTGGCGAGCAGGATCAGGAGATCGATGTCGGAAGCGGGATACAGTTCGCCGCGCCCGTAGCCGCCGACGGCGGCCAGCGTTATTTCCGGCGTTGTTTCCAGTACAGCGGCGGAGCAGGCGATTTCCCGGGTGAGGTTTTTCCAGAGGCGGCAAAGCAGCGTGTCGACGAGCGCGGCATGGGCGGCAAGCGCCGCCGCCGGATCGCCGGGAGCGGTGCGTTCGGCGGTCGAGTCGCCGATGGAGGCGTCTTCATCGGGTTGCAGGGACGAATTTTGGAGCGCGGTTTCTTCCGACGAATCATCCGCCGGAAGCACGGGCAACGGAATTTCCTCCGTTTCCGGAACGGGCGCATCCTGCGCGGGCGCGGCCCGCCAGGCGGCGAAAATCTCCTGGCGGCCCGTTTGCAGGCATTGCCGCAGATCGGCGATCAGTTCTTTGCAGGCGGCATCGTCGGACATGGCGTGAATTCAAAAAAACGCAGGGGAAATCACAGGGAACGTGCGGTGCGAACGGTTCGTCATGCGCCGCTCTCGTTCTTTTTCCGCATCCAGAGCACGTCCCCGATCCCGGCTTCCTTGTTCAGCACGCGCCCGAGAACGAACAGCAGGTCGGAAAGCCGGTTGAGATACTGGCGCGGGTACAGCGCCACTTCTTCGTTTGCCGCCAGCCGCACGACGCTGCGCTCGGCGCGACGGCAGACCGTCCGCGCCAGATGCGCAAACGCGGCGGCGCGGCAGCCGCCGGGGAGAATGAATTCCTTCAGTCGGGACAGATCGGCATTGAATGTCTCGACTTCCTGTTCGAGCGCGGTGACTTGCGATTCATCGATCAGCGTCATGCCGGGGCAGCACAGCTCTCCGCCGAGGTTGAACAGATCGTGCTGGATTTCCAGCAGCAGGGCGCGCACGGGGTCGGGCAGAGATTCGGTCAGCAGCACGCCGAGGCAGGAATTGAGTTCGTCGACTTCTCCGATGGCCTCGATTCTGAGGCTGTCCTTGCCGGTGCGCGAGCCGTCGCCAAGGCCGGTGGTGCCGGCATCGCCGGTGCGGGTGACGATTTTCGAAAGACGGTTGCCCATGATGCGGTCTCCATTGAAAAACGGGTGAATGCGGATTTTAAAAACTACCGGGGAAAGAGGTAAAAGGGACAAAAGGAACGAAAGCCGGACCGGGAGCGGAATTGGCACCAGCGCCGCCGAGGCCGTCGCGGTGGAATTTCAGCAGCACTTGGTAGATATCCGGATCGAAGGGGAGTTCGTGCGAAGCGGTTTTTTCTTCTCCTCTTTCTTCCCCGAACCGCGCGGCCAGCGCTTCCGGAGAATGCGCGCTGCCGAGATAACGCCAGCGGTCGATCAGGTGCCAGTCCTCGCGCATGCCGAACTGGTCGCGCTCGACGATCGCCATTGCCGAATCGAAGGGCCAGGGCGTGAGGCGGAGTTTGCTCAATGCCGTCAGCAGGCGTGCACTGTGCGTGCGCGGGGATTCCTTGCCGGAGCAGACGCCGCGGCAGAGGCGGCGGGTTCTGAACGCGACGCAGGGTTTGCCAGGGACGTGTTTTTCCAGGCCAAGCGCGGCGCGGCACAGGCCGTAGGCTGTGGCCAGCTTCGAGAGTGCATGCCGCGCTTCCCGCTCGTTGCGGTAAAGGCCGAAAAGGTCGACGGTCGTGGCGAAATCGTAGTCACCGGCGAAGAGCAGCCGGGGACGAAGGCCGACGCCGGAATCCATTCCGTTTTTTTCCCCATCTTCCCCAATTTCCCCAGCTTCCACATTGCCGGTTTCGGCCGGCAACGGCACATGCCACGAACACCATTCCGCGGCAACCGGCTGCGCCGCGCGCGTCAAGGCGATTTCCTGCAGGCGCGCGCCGAGCGTTCCCGCCGTTTCCCGCCATTCGACGCGCGCGGTATCGCGCAGCAACCGCTGGCCGGAAGAAGAAGGGTTCACGTTGCCGAGAATTTTGATGAGTTGGCGGCGCAGGTTGGCGGTGGTACCGGCCTTGAGCGCGCTGCCGTCGGCGGCGAAGAAGGCGTAGGCGCCGTGGGCTTCCGGTGGTTCGCCGCGCAGCAGCGCGGCGAGCTGCGGCGGCAGGGATGTGTCCGGAAGGCAGGCGGCGATGGCCTCGGCCAGCGTGTCGGGCATTTCCCGGTGCCAGATCTGCCACAGTTGCCACAGGATGCGCGCATCGGCGAGCGCCCGGTGCCGGTCGTTGTCGAGAAGGCCGTGGCGTTCGACGAGGATGTCGAGATTGTGGAGATGATGCTGAGGGAAAAGCTTGCGCGACAGGCGCACGGTGCACAGCGTCGGACTTTGGAATTCATTCTCCAGCCGCGCGAATTCGGCCTTGAGGAACTGGTAATCGAAGCGTGCGTTGTGAGCGACGAACAGCCGTCCCGCGAGCCGGGCGCGCAGTTCCCCGGCAATCTCGGAGAATCGCGGCGCGTCCGCGAGCATCTCTTCATCGATGCCGGTGAGGCGGGTGATGAACGGCGAGAGGGGAACGCCGGGGTTAAGCAGCGTGCTCCATTCCTCGACGCCGTTTTCGTCGACAGTAACGAGGCCGACTTCGATGACGCGGTCGCGTGCGAAAACGGTGCCGCTCGTTTCCAGGTCGACGAAGACAAGCCGCCCGGTATGCCGGATCATTTCGCCGGGATCAACGCAGGTCGTATCGGCATCTGCGGTTGTCGGGGAGGGAAAAACACTGTTCTGCATATAAACTCAGGTATCCGGTTTTTTCTAAAAATGAATAATAATTTGTTTTTGAGTGTCGCTACAGTAATTAAATAATATTTAACTAAATATGGAAAATATTAAAGATTTTCAAAATGTTCGAGATACAGTTGCACGTTTTCGACGCCCCTGAACTCGTTGACGTTCAAACGATAGACGGCGCGGATGCGTTCTCCGGCGTCGGCGGTGAAATTGAACTGGATGGCTTCGAATGAGGCTCCATTGAGATCGAGTTTCAGCTTCAGGTGCTTTTCCTTCAGGATGCGCCGTTCGACGACGGTGAATTCTCCCTCGAACAGCGGCGGCGGAAAGCCGTGGCCCCAGACCTGGTTTTCCAGAAGGTGCGCGTTTTCGAGCGAAAGGTAGGCGTTTTCGAGCGGACCGTCGGTGATTAGCGTGCGGGCGCGGTCTTCCGGCGCGATCAGGGTCGCGGCGATTTCGGCGAAGAGCGCGGCGAAACGGGGAAAGTCCGCCCGTTTCAGCGTCGCGCCGGCGGCGGCGGCGTGGCCGCCGAAACGCAGCAGCAGGTCCGGGGCGCGCTTCGACATGAGGTCCAGCGCATCGCGCAGATGAAAGCCCGTCGTGGAACGTCCCGATCCTTTGATTTCGTCGCCGTCGCCGGGCGCGAATGCGAATACCGGGCGATGTAGGCGGTCCTTCAGCCGCGCGGCGAGAATGCCGATGACGCCCTGGTGCCAGTCGGGGTCGAACAGCGCGATGGCGGCGTTGCCGTCGCCACCGTCTCCGTCATCGTCGTTGGCGCTGCCGATGCCGTCGATGGCGCCGAGCAGGGCGCCGGCCTGTTCGCGCATTTCGCCTTCGATCCGGCGCCGCTCGCGGTTCAGTTCATCCAGCCGCTGCGCGATGGCGAGCGCGCGCGCATCGTCGTCGGTGAGCAGGCATTCGATGCCCAGCGTCATGTCGTCGAGCCGCCCCGCGGCGTTCAGGCGCGGTCCGATCATGAAACCGATATCCTGGATCGTCGCCTTGGCCGGATCGCGCCCGGCGGCGGCGAAAAGCGCCTTGATACCGGAATTCAGGCGGCCGCCGCGCATCCGCCGCAGCCCCTGGCTGACCAGGAGGCGGTTGTTGCGGTCGAGCGGGACGACGTCGGCGACGGTGCCGAGCGCGACGAGATCGAGCAGGGTCGCCAGGTTCGGTTCCGGACGCTGTTCAAACCCGCCGCGCGCGCGCAATTCGGCGCGCAGCGCGAGCATCACGTAGAACATCACGCCGACGCCGGCGATGTGCTTCGAGGCGAACGCACAGCCGGGCTGATTCGGATTGACGATGCAGTCGGCGTCGGGCAGAACATCGCCGGGAAGATGGTGGTCGGTGATCAGCGTTGCGATGCCGAGCGCCTTGGCGCGCCCGATGCCGTCGATGCTGGCGATGCCGTTGTCGACGGTGACGATGAGTTGCGGCGGTGTGGAGGGCGCGGCGGCGAGGTCGACGATTGCCGGCGTCAGGCCGTAGCCGTGCGTGAAGCGGTTCGGCACCAGGTAATCGACCGTGGCGCCGAATGCTCGCAACGCGCGGATGCCGACAGCGCAGGCGGTGGCGCCGTCGCAATCGTAATCGGCGACGATCAGGATGCGCTGCCCGGCGGCGATGGCATCGGCAAGCAGGCGGGCGGCGCGGTCGGCGTGGGTGAGCGTATCCGGCGGCAACAGTGTCCTGAATTCGTAATCGAGATCGGCGGCCGTCTCGATACCGCGCGCGGCGTACAGGCGTGCCAGGAGCGGCGGGATGCCCTGCTGTTCGAGCATCAGGACGCGGCGGAGCGCCGCGGTGCGGCGTTGCAGGCGCAGCGTTCCCAGTCCGGCGTCGGAGGGTGAAAGAGGCGTGGGAGAGGTGGAGGCGGTATTCATTTTGTGTAGACGAAGATTCGGAACCGTTTCGATCCGGTTAGCCGTGCGGAGGGTTGTTCTCTCCGCAGGTTTCCGTACCGGAAATGTCCCGGTGAACATTTTGTGTCCTTATTCATTTCCAGAGACCATGGCGTGCGCCGGAAACTCCGCCGCCAGTTGTTGCACCCAGGATGCAATCGGACGGGGCTTGCGCCGGAAAAACCGGAACCGCCGGAAAGAGCGGAACGCGGCGCGCGTGAGGTTCCACCGAAGCAGACCGTATACCGTAGGCGCATACAGCGCCACACTTTCCACTTCCCGTTCCAGCGCCCCGGCGAGCGGCGCGAACCAGTCGCGTTCGAGTTTATCGAGCGCGGCGTTCCAGGCGGGGAAATCTTCGTACTGTGCCGGTGCCGATAACTGATCGAGCACGATCAGTTGATGCGCAGAAATGGATCCACATGCAGGCCCGCATGCGGAAAAATCCGCAGGCAGCGCCCGGGCCGCGATTCCGGCATCGGGCGCCGCGAGTGCTGTGAGTGCCAGTCCACGCGCCAGCGGATCGTCGCTCAATACCGCATCGAAAGGAATTTCCCGCGACCCGTTCGCAGACAGCGCACCCGCACCCCAAAGCCAGAGGCTGTTGACCGTCATCAACCCGCGCGATTCGCGCGCGGCATTGACCGGATGCTGGTGCAGCAGCATCTGCACTTCGCTCTGCCAGCGGCGTAACGCGGCCGTGGCGGGGATTTCGGGTAATTGCCGCGCGATGCTGCGGCCGGAAACGGCGGAAAGCGGCGCCACTGGCGGCATGTCCGGAGGCAGGTCCAGCGGTGCCCGCAGGCGCAAATACCAGCGTTCCGCCGCCGTCGCGATCAGCGGACCGCAAAAATTCTCCTGATCTCCCTGGGTGCCCTGGGAGCACAATTCGCGATCGAGGTCGCCGGTAAGCGTCCGTGCTTCATCGTCGGTCAATCGCAGTTGTGTTCCGGCGGCGAGCAGAATGCGTTCCCGATGCAGCCGCAGATGAACCGGGTCGGCGCAGAGCCAGTAATCCGCCGCTGCGTTACTCGGGCCTCCGTACCGGTTTTCCTCGCCGCTCAGCCGCAGCGCAGCATAAGGCGCGTTTCCCTGATAGGCGAACAGTCCGGCCAGCGCGGTTTCAGCGGCTTGCGGCGCGGCGCGGGAAAAATTCCCGCCGTCGAGCAGGCGCGCGAGCGCCGGGCGATCGGTAAATGCCGTAGCGGAAAAATCCCCGGGTTCCGGCCACAGGAGATCGGGAATGAACAGGGTCAGGTGCATGCGGTCGCCCATGGAGTGGGAACGCGTGAAAATAGTACGTCGGTGTTCACGGTAGTAGTGGCGGATGAGTACGAATGCATTTCCCGACGCTGGCCGGGAAGATGTGTGAAGCGCATCCGCGCGGGCTTTCTACGGGTTTGGCACAGATTTCGCGGAGGGGTTTTTGCGATGAAAGCGTGAAAAAAAGTGTACTATAGCCGATCGGTTTTTCATGCTTCTTCCGGGGCTCGTATGATTCGTGCGCAATTTTTCCTCTGATTTTCCATCCGATTTTTTCTGATCTCTCCCGTATTTCTTTTCTTCCCCGGCGTCCGCGAGTTATTTTTTCTCCAACGGTTTTCTCCAACGGCCCTTCACGATGGCATTACCCTATGAACTTTTGATCGGCCTGCGCTATACGCGCGCGAAACGCAGCAATCATTTCATATCGTTCATTTCGCTGTTTTCCATGCTCGGCATCGCGCTGGGCGTCGCCGCGCTGATCGTCGTGCTCTCGGTGATGAACGGTTTTCAGAAGGAATTGCGCGAACGCATCCTGGCGGTGGTGTCGCACGTGCAGATCATGGGCGGCGGCGACGGCACGCTGGCCGACTGGAAGCACGTGGTGCGGCAGGCGGAAGAGGACCCGAAAGTACATGCGGCGGCGCCGTTCGTGCAGGCGCAGGGCATGCTTTCCTACGATCAGACCGTGCGCGGCACGATGGTGCGCGGTGTCCTGCCCGAACTGGAAGACCGCGTTGCCGACTTTTCGCCGCACATGAAAAGCGGTTCGCTGGAATCGCTGAAGGAAGGCAGTTTCAACATCGTGCTCGGCTCCGAACTGGCGCGCGCGCTGAACGTCTTCGTCGGCGACAAGGTGACGCTGATCGCGCCGCAGGGCGTGGTGACGCCGGCCGGCGTGCTGCCGCGGCTGAAAACCTTCACCGTCAGCGGCATCTTCGAAGTCGGCATGTTCGAATACGACAACACGCTGGCGCTGATCGCGCTTGCCGACGCGCAGCGCCTCTATCGTCTCGAGGACGGGCACGTTTCCGGCGTGCGCCTGAAGCTCGACGATCTCTTTTCGGCGCCCCGCGTGGCCTTCGACCTGGCGCAGCGGCTCGACGTCGACGCCTTCATTTCCGACTGGACGAGAAGCCATGCCAATTTTTTCCGCGCGGTGCAGATCGAGAAAACGATGATGTTCATCATCCTTTCGCTGATCGTCGCCGTCGCCGCGTTCAACCTCGTTTCCACGCTGGTGATGGCGGTCACCGACAAACAGGCCGACATCGCCATCCTGCGCACGCTCGGCGCCAGTCCGTCCAGTGTCATGACGGTCTTCGTCGTCCAGGGCGCGCTGATCGGCGTCGTCGGTCTTCTGCTCGGCGTCGGCGGCGGCGTGCTGCTCGCGCTCAACATCGACGTCGTCGTGCCCGCGATCGAGCGCATCCTTGGCACCCAGTTCCTGTCCAAGGACATCTATTACATCAACCAGCTTCCTTCCGACCTGCAATGGCGCGACGTCCTCTGGGTGACGCTGGTCGCGTTCGTCCTTTCGCTCGTGGCGACGCTCTATCCCAGTTGGCGCGCCGCGCGGACCAATCCTGCCCAGGCGCTGCGCTATGAGTGAAATCGTCCTTTCCTGTTCCGGTCTCGAAAAACAGTATCGCCAGGGGAAAGTGGCGGTGCCGGTGCTGTTCGGCGTCGATCTCGCGGTCGCGAAGGGCGAGGGCGTCGCCGTCGTCGGCGCTTCCGGGTCGGGCAAAAGCACGCTGCTGCACCTGCTCGGCGGCCTCGATGCGCCTTCGGCCGGCAGCGTCAGCCTGATGGGGCGAAATCTCGACACGCTGAACGAAACGGAACGCGGGCGCTGGCGCAACCGGCACCTCGGTTTCGTGTACCAGTTTCATCACCTGCTGCCGGAATTCACGGCGCTGGAAAACGTCGCCATGCCGCTCCTGATCCGCCGCATGCCGCGCCCGGAAGCGGAAGCGAAGGCGGCGAAGATTCTCGCCGAAGTCGGACTGCGGCATCGACTGACGCACACGCCGGGCGAACTGTCCGGCGGCGAACGGCAACGCGCCG
Organism: Rhodocyclaceae bacterium; assembly: GCA_031556405.1. Taxonomy (GTDB): domain Bacteria; phylum Pseudomonadota; class Gammaproteobacteria; order Burkholderiales; family Rhodocyclaceae; genus WQZF01. The sequence goes on along the minus strand of JAVBTC010000030.1, from coordinate 37,483 downwards.
CGATTGCCCGGGCGCTGGTCACGGAACCGGCCTGCGTGCTTGCCGACGAACCGACGGGCAATCTCGACCGCCAGACGGCGGAGGGTGTTTTCGACCTCCTGCTCGAACTCAATATCTGTCACGAGACCAGTTTCATCGTCGTCACCCACGACCCCGCCCTGGCGCAACGCGCCAACCGCATCCTGACCCTGTGCGACGGCAGGATTGCCTCCGGCGCGGCATAGGTCCGCGCAGGTCTCCGAGGCGATAGGTCTCTGGGGAAAATCCGCTTCCCGGCCCGGCCGGAAATCTTTTGCATCAGTCATCTGAAACGCCTTGATTTTTTCTGCATGATTGATAATAATTCGCAATATCGTTTGTATTTGTGATTCGACAGTTCCGGTTTGTCGTCGATTTCCTTCCTTCCCATCTCACCTTATCCAACTCATTCCCGTTTCGATATTGCGAGCGCGACCATGTACGTTTGTGTTTGTCAGGCCGTCACGAACCGCCAGATTTCCGCTTCCATCGCCCAGGGCGCGCGTACTTTCCGCGACTTGCGCCAGCAATTGGGCGTTGCCACGTGCTGCGGAAAATGCAGCGAAGCGGTGCGCAGCCAGTTGTCGCGGGAATGCCGTGGTTGCCCGGGAGGCTGTGGAAAATCGTGCGCTTGCAGCGGTTGATTCCACCAACTGTTCATTCCAATTCCAGTTTTTTATTTTTGTTTGATAATTGCTACAGTAGATATAGTAAATTTCATTAAAATTTAGAATAAAGATTCACAAAAAAGCCGCTTGGAAAAAAGCGGCTTTTTTGTGTCCGGAATTCCGGAATATCACGCGAACTCGAGCAATCAGCGTTTCGCCGTTTTGGCTGGCGCTTTGCGTGCCGGAGCCGCGGTTTTTTTCGGCGTCTCCGCTTCGGCAGTCACGAGGGCGCGGATGTGCGCGAAGACCGCCCGCTGCTGTTCGGAGAAACGTCCGCTCTGCGTTACCCGTGGATCGGCCTCGATGCGGCGCGCCAGTTCGAGGAAACGCTCGCGGTCTTTCCTGTCGGAAAGCAGCTTGGGCAGCGTCTGCAACGCCAGCGCCGGAGCGTAGCGGCAAATGATTTCCTGCTCGCCGCGGATCCGGCGCTGTTCGTCGGCCATGACGTCGGGCAGCAATTCGCGGTATTCCCGGGCCAGTTCGTGTTTCAGTTCGAGGTAGTGCAGCGTCAGTTGCTCGCCTTCGAGTTCGAGGAGTGCGACGACGCGCGCCACCGCCTCGGCATAGCCGCCCTTGTCGGCGGAGGCGAGCGCCTCCTTGACGAAAGGCAGTTCGAGCGGATTGCCGACCGGCTGGCTGGTCTTGTCCGGAGTCTTGTTTTTTTCCACCAGATTCTGCGCGTAGGGCGTGGTGTAGAGCGAGAAGAACATCGCCTCGCCGAGTGCGTCGCGCACGTCGCGATAATAATCGAGCAGCGCCTCGACGACGTCGGAAGCGGCATCCTCGAGCTGGCGCAGGGATTGATCGTCCTCGACCGGGCGCCGCGCTTCGCGCACCTTTTCCGCCGCCGTCGGCAGCCAGGCCATGAAAGGGTTGAAGGCGCTGGAGACGGCCCATTTCTGTACCCGCAAGGGGTGGAAGATGCGCGACAGATCGGCCAGGTATTCGTTGGAGAACGCCTGGACGTAAGGCTGCATGAACAGTTCGTAGGCGCGCTGGTTGAATTCGGAAATCGCGCCGACCGCCTGGAAGGGTTTTTCGTCGACGCGCTGGAAGCGGTTCAGGCCCTTGACGATGTCTTCGAGCCGATGCTCGATGAAATTGACTTCATAGCGCGCCGATCCGTCCTCGTTCTGCGCATCCTTGATTTCCATCCCGTAGATGCCCGGCGGCAGGGCTTCGATGCACTGGACGACGGAAACCAGTTCCGAGTATTCCTTGTTCATCACCTTGCCGGAAACGAAAATGCCGAGGTGGCCGATGCTGTTGTGCAGAAGGCCGACCAGCACCTGTCCGCGCGCCTTGATTTCCTCGGTCGACTGGTAAGTGTCGGCGACCCAGTTGAATGCCTGCTGCGGCGGCGTGATGTTGTCGCCCAGCGAGGCGAACATGATGATCGGCGAACGGATGTCGCGCAGGTCGAGCGTGTGGCCTTCCTTGGTGCGCACGCCGCCCGACCAGAGGTCGTTGCCGACGAACAGGTTCTGCACGATCCATTCGATTTCCTCGCGCGCGAGCAGGGGGTTGGCGCCCCACCAGCGTTCGAAATCGAGAAAGCGCGGCGGCTCGGTGTCGACCTTCGAATACAGCGTGCGGTATTTGGACCACAGGGTGTTGGCCGGATCGAGACTCTCGAAGTTCTGCACCAGGTAGGCGCCGTCGAAAAGACCGTTGCCCATGTCGGCGGTGAGTGAGGAAAGCCACGACCCGCCGAGGAAACCGCCGGCGTAGCGCATCACGTTGTTGCCGCTGCCCTCGGTCCAGGCGCCGCCCCAATAGGACATCGGCGCGCCGTTGATGATGATCGGGCCGGTTTCGTCCGGATCGGACGCGGCGACCATCATCGCCGCCCAGCCGCCCTGGCAGTTGCCGACGATGACCGGCCTGCCGCTGTCCTGATGCAGCGCGCGCACCTCGTGCACGAAACGCTGTTCGGCGGCGGTGACGTCGAGCATCGTCTGGCCGGGTTCGGGCTTGGGAAAGAAAATGATGAAATACACCGGATGCCCGGCGCGCAGGCAGACGCCGACCTGCGAATCGTCCTTGAAACCGCCGATGCCGGGACCGTGGCCGGCGCGCGGATCGATGATGACGTAGGGGCGCTTTTTGTTGTCTATCTTGACGCCCTTCGGCGGCACGATGCGCACCAGCGCATAGTTCACCGGCTGTTCGAATTCGCGTCCGTCCATCACCATTTCATAATCGAAATGCAGGAGCGGCGGCATTCCGGCGCGCGTGTTGGCGACGAAATCGTCGCCGCGTTGACGGATGGTGTCCCAGAAAAGAATCGTGCGTTGAACCGTGTCGGTGAGGTAGGCGTTCCAGGATTGCCAGAGGCCGAGCGGATTTTTCGGCGTGTTTTTCAATGCTTGTTTGCCGTGTTCGGCCAGGGCGGCCTGGATGCGTTGCGCCAGGGTTTTGCGCGCATCCCGCACGCGCCGCTGAAATACCTGCGAAACGCCGGAGGCGGCACGGTTGGCGGTGGAAAGCTGTTTTCCTAGATCTCTCATGTCACGGATTCCTTGTTCTGGTGGTTATGGAAAAAATGGCATCTTCCCTGTGGGCGATGCTGCGAGAGGGTTCAACCGGACCATGATACGCTCCGGTCATTGTTTTTCAAGAATTGCAGGGGAATTCGCGGAGCATTTCAGGGAATGAAGGCGAAAAAAAACCGGCAGGCGAAATTTTTCGCCTGCCGGGATTCTGATCGTACTTTGCGCCGGTTGTTCCGCTTATTCTGCTTATTCCGCTTACCGCGCGCGTTGCCTCAACCGCAGACGCCCACCGCGCCGCAGGCGGTGCAGAAATCGCAGCCGTCCTTGCGGATCACGGTGCTGTTGCCGCATTCGCCGCAGATTTTTCCTTGCGTCGGGCGCACGCCGTTGGCGCCGTCTTCCGGCGCTTCGAGGATGCCCATCTGGCGCAGCGGGAACCCGTTCTCGTCGAGGATGCCGAGCATCGCGTAGCGGTGGATGATCAGCCGCGCGAGGTAGGCCACCGTCGAGGGGTAGTTGGTCTGGCGCCGCGTGCCGGGAATGAAGGCCATGAAATCGCCGAGCGGTTCCGGGTAGTCGAGCAGCTTGCGCAGTTTCATCCCGATCCACGCCGGGTCGACGACGCGCATGTCGAGCGAGAGGAGCTTGGTCAGCCCGTCGAGCGCGCGCGGATAGTTGCCGGAAAGCCAGACCGAGTAGGGGCGGTTGACGCCGTCGGGCAGCGTGATTTCCTTCAGGCCGAGGACGAAATCGTCGCCGGTGGAAGGGTTGAAGACGTCGACGGTCCAGGAAAGGGTGCCGTCGGTGCCGGTCTTCGGTTCCTTCAGGCTGAACAGTGCGTCGAGCACCGGCGCGGGCAGTTCATGCTTGAAACCGCCCAGTTGCTCGACGCGATAGTGGACCAGCTGCGCCAGCGCCGAGACGATCGACGGGAAGCGTTTCAACTCGCCGTGCGGCGGACAGGCCATTTCGATTCCCTCGCCCTCGTGCGTGCGCGACAGTGTTTCGAGTTTCATCTCCAGCCAGGCGCGGTCGTTGGCGCGCATATCCATCGACAGCGTCTTGGCGACGGCGCCGAGGCCGCGCGGCTGCGCCGGGCCGTTCACCCAGATTTCGAACGGCCAGTTGCGGCCTTCCTGTTCGACATGGCCGACGAAGAGTGCGAACTTGCCGCGGCCGTCGTCGAGCATGTAGGTCCAGGCCATGTTGCCTTCGGGCAGTTCGGGCCGGTCGGGCCAGCGCAGGCTGGCGAGCACGGGCGCGGGCAGGTGCTTGATCGTGAGGCGGCGGTTGGCGTCGCCGGTGACGAAATCCTGCGGCTGTTTTTTCTCTTCCGGCTGTTTCTGCGGTTCGACCGAGAGCACGGAACCGAGCACGCTGTTCGGGCGGTAGGTCGCCAGTCCCTTCAGGTTGGCCTTCCAGGCGCTCATGTAGAGCCCCTGGAAATCTCCATACGGATAATCGGCGGGAACGTTGACGGTCTTCGAAATCGAGGTGTCGATGTACGGCGCGACGGCGGCGACCATGTCGGCGTGGGCCTGGGCGGAGATTTCGAGCGCGGTGACGAAATAGTCCGGCAGTTTTTCGATGTCGCCGCCGCGATGCCGGTACAGGCGCCAGGCATGGTCTTCGACCGCGTATTCCTTCAGCGTGCCGTCGGCCATGCGCTTTTTGCGGCTGTAGGTCCAGGAGAACGGCGGTTCGATGCCGTTCGAGGCATTGTCGGCGAACGCGAGCGAGATCGTGCCGGTGGGCGCGATCGAGAGCAGATGCGAATTCCTCAGGCCGTGCTTGCGGATCTCGGCCTTGATTTCCGCCGGCAGGCGCGAGGCGAAGTTGCCGCCGGAAAGGTAGAGCTCGGCGTTGAAAAGCGGAAACACGCCACGCTCCTGCGCCAGCTCGATCGAGGCGAGATAGGCGGCGTCGCGCATCTGCGCCGAAATGCGGGAGGCCATCGCACGTGCTTCCGGACGGTCGTAGCGCAGCCGCAGCATCGCCAGCGCGTCGCCCAGGCCGGTGAAACCGAGGCCGATGCGACGCTTGTTAGCGGCTTCTTCGCGCTGGCGGTCGAGCGGCCAGGCGGTGACGTCGAGCACGTTGTCGAGCATGCGCGTGGAAATCTTGACGACCTCGGAGAACGCCTCGAAATCGAAACCGGCCTGCTCGGAAAACGGGTGGCGCACGAACAGCGCCAGGTTGATCGATCCCAGGCAGCAACAGCCATAGGGCGGCAGCGGCTGTTCGGCGCAGGGGTTGGTGGCCTCGATCGCCTCGCAGTAATACAGGTTGTTGTCGCGGTTGATGCGGTCGAGAAAGAGAATGCCCGGTTCGGCGTGGTCGTAGGTCGACTGCATCACCTGTTCCCACAGCTCGCGCGCCTGCAGGCGCCGGTATACCCACAGGCCGTCGTCGCGCAGATAGGCGCCGGAGGCTTTCATGTCGGGATTGGGTTCGGCGGCGTGCGTCAGTTCGACGGCGCCGTCGTTTTCCACCGCCTGCATGAAGGCATCGGTGACGCCGACCGAAATGTTGAAATTGGTCAGATCGCCTTTGTCCTTGGCGTGGATGAAGTCCTCGATGTCCGGGTGGTCGCAGCGCAGCACGCCCATCTGCGCTCCGCGGCGGGCTCCGGCGGATTCGACGGTTTCGCAGGAGCGGTCGAACACGCGCATGTACGACACCGGGCCGGAAGCGCGCGATTGCGTGCCCTTGACCAGCGCGCCCTGCGGGCGGATCGACGAAAAATCGTAGCCGACGCCGCCGCCGCGGCGCATCGTCTCCGCCGCCTGCGCCAGCGCCGTATAGATGCCGGGCTTGCCCTCGACGAATTCGACGATCGAATCGCCTACCGGCTGCACGAAACAGTTGATCAGCGTCGCCGCCAGGTCGGTGCCGGCAGCGGAGTTGATGCGCCCGGCGGGGATGAAGCCGTTTTCCTGCGCCCAGAGGAATTTCGTTTCCCAGTGCGAACGGCTTTTTTCTTCCTCGACGGCGGCGAGCGCGCGCGCCACGCGCACACGCACGTCGCGGACGCTGAATTCCTTGCCTTTGGCGTATTTCTCGATCAGCACCTCGGTCGAGATTTCCTGTTCCGGCAATGGCACGATTTCCGGCGCGCCGGGTATGGCGGACAAGGAGAGCTGTTCTGCGGCGTGGTTCATTGTGTTATCCCCCGGTTTTGTGAAAGTTTCCCCGACATACCGGAAGACGCGGCCTGAACCGGTCTTCCGCGCGGACCAGAATGCGGACTCTGCGGACTCACATATGGACGCGTATGCGTGCCCAGATGCAAGCCCGGATACGATCGATCACTTGAGTCCCCCATGAGTCCCCCATGAGTTCCATAAGGCGCCGGAAAGTTCTGAAAAACCTCTGAGAACCTCCGTAACGCCGGAAATTCCGGATCGGCGGGCACGGCTGCAGCGGGTATGTCGGAGTGTTTTACTGCGCGTCCGGTGCGAAATCAAAAAGGCGCCGGACAAGATGAAGCGAGGTGACGAAAAGTACTATATCTAGTGGTCGATGGCAATAACTTGACTAAATATAGGATATATGCGCGACAATGCAAATTCCTATGTATTATTTAATTGTTGTTTTTTTGCTGGAATTTCCTGCGTTGTTCTAAACTTGCCTTTTTGGCAACAAAAATGGAGATCCTTGGAAAGGGAAATGCGGGAGATGGAAAAAATTCGACAAACCCCTGAAGGGAGGGAAAAAGAATATCGGGAATGCCGGGAGCGCCGAGGGGATGAGGACCAAGCGGGCAATCAAGCAGGGAACCAAGCAGGGAACCAAGCGGGCAGCCAAACATTGATTCTCGGCGGCGTTCGTTCCGGGAAAAGCCGCCTTGCCGAGCGTCTGGCACGCGGCAGCGGCCTGGAGGTAGTCTATATCGCCACCGCGCGCGCGCCCGGAATCGATGAAAACGGCGGTGAAGAAGCGTGCGATGGAGAACCGTGTGACGAGGAACTGCGGCGGCGCATCGCACGGCACCGCGCCCGGCGCCCCCCGGAATGGGGGCTGGTCGAGGAGCCGCTGGCACTGGCCGATGCGCTGACCGCGCATGCCGCGCCGGGGCGTTGCCTGATCGTCGATTGTCTGACGCTGTGGCTCACCAATCTCCTGCTCGACGGCGATGGCACCCGGCTGGCGCGCGAACGCGGCGCTTTCCTCGAAAGCCTTCAGGGGCTGCCCGGCGAACTGCTGCTGGTATCCAACGAAACCAACATGGGGATCATTCCGCTGGGCGCCTTGAGCCGCCGCTTCTGCGACGAGGCGGGCGAGTTGCACCAGGATCTGGCGCAACGGTGTTCGCGTGTAGTATGGATGGTCGCCGGCCTGCCGCAGATATTGAAAGGAGATGCCGTTCCCTGAATATACATTCCAAATTAGTGTTAAATATTATGTTATGATTGTAGTGATTTTTACGATTGAATTATTTTTCAAAAATAGAAAATATAATGTCTGAGACAACATTTACAACATTTTCCCAAACGCCTGTTTCCGGATTTTCGGCATCCTCCTGGCTGTCGAACGCGACATGCCGACCCGATCCGGATGCCGCCGACGCGGCGCGGAAGCGCCAGGAGCAACTCACCAAGCCTCCCGGCGCGCTTGGACGGCTCGAAGCGCTGGCGATCCAGTTCGCCGGCTGGCAGGCGACGCCGCTGCCCGCGATCGATTCCGTCCATATCGCCGTCTTTGCCGCCGATCATGGGGTCGCGGCCGAGGGCGTTTCGGCCTTTCCACAGGCGGTAACGGCGGAAATGGTGCGTAATTTCGCCCGCGGCGGTGCGGCAATCAATGTCCTGGCGCGGACGCTGGAGGCGACGCTGGAAGTCATCGATCTGGGCACGGTCGTGCCCATTGGCACGCTTCCCGGCGTGCGCGACGAACGCATTGCCCCGGAAAGCGGCAATATCGCCGTGGCGCCGGCGATGAACGAAGAACAATTTGCCCGCGCGCTCGCTTCCGGCCGTGCCGCCGTGCTGCGTGCCAAAGCGCGCGGCGTGGAACTCTTCATCGGCGGCGAAATGGGAATCGGCAACACGACTGCCGCTTCGGCGCTGTCATGCGTGCTGCTCGATCTCGCGCCGGAACTGCTGGCCGGCCCCGGCACCGGGCTCAGCGCCGGGGGCGTGGCGCACAAGGCGGCGGTGATCGGGCGCGCCCTGGCACTGCACCGGAGACAATGCCCGGATCTGAGGGAACAGCCGCGGGAAAGCCTGCGCCGTCTCTCCGGGTTCGAGATCGCCGCGCTTGCCGGGGCATTCATCGCGTGCGCGCAGGAAGGGATTCCGGCGCTCGTCGACGGATTCATCGCTACCGCCGCCGTGCTCGCCGCCGTGCGCATCAACCCCGGCGTGCGCGACTGGCTGATGTTCGCGCATCGTTCTCAGGAACCGGGGCATGAATGTCTCCTGTCCACTCTGGATGCGTCCCCGCTCATCGCCCTGGAAATGCGCCTGGGCGAGGGGAGCGGCGCGGCGACGGCGGTGCCGCTGCTGCGCCTCGCCTGTACGCTGCATCGGGAAATGGCGACTTTTTCCGAGGCCGGAATTTCCGGGGCCGCCGGATGAAAGACCGGCGCAGCGGTGAAAACGTGGATTTCTCCGGTTCCGGTCAGATGATTGAACCTTCGTTTTCCACCGCGGCTGCCATTGTTCTCCTGCGTCACGGTGAGACTGAAAACGACAAGGATGCCGATGGCGGCGCGGTGCTTCGCGGCAGCCGCGACGATCTGCTGACGGCCGGAGGCTGGCGGCAAATGGCGTCTTCATTGTCGGTTTTCGAGCATGGTGAAGGAAACACCCGCAAACAATGGAGAAAAATACGGGAAGAGGAGCGAAACGAATGTGAATGGGATGAAATCGTTTCCTCGCCGCTGTTGCGCTGCCGCCTTTTCGCCGAACGATACGCACGGCAGCGGGGCGTGCCGTTGCGCATCGATGCGCGCCTGGCCGAGATGCACTTCGGTGCCTGGGAAGGAATGAGTATTTCCGCGCTGATGCAACGCGACGGGGAAGCGCTGGCGCGCTTCTGGCGCGATCCTGAGGCGCATCCGCCGCCGGAGGGCGAACCTCTGTCCCGGTTTTTCGCACGCGTACGCGAGGCGTGGGAAGAACTCGCGGCGCGTTGCCGCGAACGAAAAACGGGAGAGCAGGTGAGCGGCAAAACAGGGCAGACGACGGACGTAAATGGAGACTCAAATCCAAAAACAGACGAAGGCGCTGGAAAAATACTGGTCGTGACTCATGGCGGGCCGATCCGCGTGATCCTTTGCCTGAGTGAAGACGCGATTGTTCCGGAACGGCTGACCGGGGCCGATCTGCTGCGGCACGAGGTCGGGCATGGCTCGCTGCATCGACTGTGCCGGATGTCCGATGGCGGCTGGCAAATGGCAGTGCGTGTATCCGGCGGCTGCAAAGGGAATCCGGCATGATCCGCGCCTTCCTGGTCGCCGTGCAATTTCTGACGCGCCTTCCCCTGCGTTTCTCCGTCGCGCCGGACGGTCCGACGGTCGGGCGTTCCCTGCTTTTTTATCCCCTCGTCGGCCTGTTTCTCGGGTTGCTGCTGGCCGCATGCGCCTGGATTCTGCGTGCCGCGCCCGCTTCCCTTGCCGCGGCGCTTCTGCTGGTTTTGTGGGTCGCCGCGAGCGGGGCGCTGCATCTGGATGGATTGGCCGACACGGTAGACGCCTGGGCCGGCGGACAGCGCGACCGCGAGCGTACTCTGGAATTGATGCGTGATCCGCATATCGGCGCCATGGGCGTCGTTGCGGTCGTGCTCGTACTGCTGCTCAAATTCGGAGCTCTGCTGGCGCTCTGCACGGAGTTACACGCCGCGCAACAGGCAGTAGACGAAATAGGAAACGGAATGGATGCGGCCTTATCCTTGCTACCCTTATTTTTCGCTCCATGGCTGGCGCGCACCTTATTACTGTTACTTTTTCTTACCGTCCCATACGTCCGTCCGGGCGGGCTGGGGGCCACGCTGGTTGCACATCTGCCACGCACCGCGATCTTCATCAGCGTTCTTGTCAGTTTTGCCGCAGCCGCTTCGCTTGCTTTTTTCTCCGCGACAACGGCCATGACCGTTGCTGCCTTATTCATGGCAACAATATTTTTTCTCTACTGGAGTGTCACAATCCGTCACCGTATCGGCGGCACGACCGGTGATACGGCGGGCGCGCTGGTAGAACTCTCAGAAACCGCAGTATTCATCATCGCTGTGCTGGTTTAGGCGTCAGGCAATTCGTTTTATTGTTTCTCGGGTTAAATTGGGAGCGGATTGAATAGTTCCATTCTTTTCTGATTATTTCTTATATGTTTCAGATGTTCGGTAAGTCGGGAACTTTCCAGAATAATGCACTCTTTGATATTGTGTGAATAGCATTTTCAATAAAAAACATCACCATAAATATCGACACATTTTATTTATATGATTGTTTAAATTTTGCTTTCCAATTCCAAGGTGAATTCGAGAATTTTTTTCCGCGTATTCTCTCGTTTCCGATGATAGTTTTTCAATAATTGGGCCATGTCGTCATCTTTAGCATAGAAATAGGCCTCCGGAACATTGAGCACCTGAGCGATTCGTTCAACCATCTGGAAATCGGGTGCGTGCTTTCCGCGTTCGTATTGATTTATTCTCGCACTTGCCGACGATTCATCGATACCCGCCAATATTCCGAGACGTTCCTGCGACAGCCCTGACTCCCGCCTTGCCTCTTTCAGACGTATGGAAAAAGTGGACATTTCGATCTTTTAATAACAGCACGAAACTTAGACTGATTTGTCCGCAAGTGTTCCTGCAACAATTCAGTCTCTCCTTCTTTCTCTTGGTCGTTTGGAAAAAAACCGTCCCGTTGCTTACCTGCTTTTCTTTCTTCCAAAAACGACACAAGCCTTACGCTAAAATTATCTTAGAAAGCTATTGATAAAATACTAAAGATTACTTAGCAATTTATGCCGATAGGTAGTGTCGAAATGGGGCGGTGCGTTATTTTAATGACCGACAGCATTATTAATGCCAATAAAATATAATATTAAAATACCATTTGACATATATTATAATAATAAAAATGTGAACTTGTAGGTAGAAAAATTTCTACTTTCCTATTGGACTCCACCAAGTGGAAATTTCCTGAAACTGACCGTTCGTCCTCAAAAATCGACCGTTCATCGGCTCGTAGAACCGGAAAAATATTGCTTTAGGAATAAATATTGTTTGATTAGAAAAAAAAACAATTAAAAAACATATACATATTTTTTTGTAGGGTGTTTGTACGAATACCCGTCCGGGCTTGACCAATTTCTGAATGAATCCTTTAATCGCAACTAAGAATTTCTTAGCCTCAGTTTTTCTTAGTTTTTGGTATGGGCCGAAGTGAAATCCGGGTGGTTCCGGAAAATCGAAAAGGCAATGGTAGAGAGGAAAAAATCATGTCATGCGGCATTTATTCCAGCCGGCGAACGGGGCGTGAGCACTACGTAAGCCATAAAACAGGGTTCACGATGATCGAGCTTTTGATCGTGATCGTGGTGATCGGCATCCTGGCGATGATTGGCTATCCCTCCTATATCGATTATTTGCAGCGCAGCACGCTGATCGAAGCCAGCAATATGCTGACCCAAAACAAAATCTCGATGGAGCAATATTTCCAGAGCAAGCGCGACTTCTCTGCTTCGAAAACCGGTAGCGGTCCTTGCGCCCCACGGACGGGTACCGCCTTTACTTATACCTGCAAGCTGGACGGAAAAAACCCCGAAAACTACATACTTACCGTGACCGGAATCTCAAAAACCCGTGCCGACGGCTTTACCTACAGCATCGACCAGAACGGCAGCCGCAGCATGACCGCCGACGCTACCCAAACCGGCCCAGGCTGGCCGACAAACGCCAACTGCTGGATTTTTAAACGGAACGAAAAATGTTGATCGAACACTATTTCCCTGGCGGAAACCGCAGCAGAGCGGCGGGCGGTTTTTCGATGATCGAATTGCTGACGGTCATGCTTCTTCTGGTAATTTTCGCCACCATTGCTACGCCCTACGTCGGCATCTGGGCACAGCAGTCGCGCGTTCGCACCGGTGTCGAAAGCATCCAGAACGCCTTGCGGCAAGCACAGGCCGAAGCCAGTAAACGCAACCAGAGTGTCGAGTTCTTCCTCACCGACGCGGCGCCGGTTGCCGACAGTACTACCGGCCTCAATGCGGCTGGCGCGGTCGACAATGGCGCCAACTGGGTCGTCCGCCTTCTGCCGGGCAAGACCTTCATCCTGGGGGGGGAATTGACGAGCCAGGGTGCGAAAGTCAGCGGCGGAAACAACAAGACGCTCATTTTCAGCGGCATCGGAAGCGTCTTCAGTGGTTTCGATGCGAAGACTAAAGGCATTCCCTTGAATGCCACCCGCGTCTACACCCTTTCCACGAGTTCCAATGAACATCCGATGTGCGTTCTGGTACGGCCCGGCGGCGGTGTGCGCTGGTGCGACGGTTCCAAATCGTCGGGGAATCCTGCTGCCTGTCCCAGCGACATTACATGCGCCGTCGCGCCTTGAGAGGGAAAGCTGAAGCCATGAATACGAAATCGATTGGAAAAAAACGAGCCAGCCAGGCTGGTTCGATCATGTTCGAGACGTTGATCAGTATCGTCATTTTTGCTGTTGGCATCGTCGGCCTGATCGGTGCTTTTCTTACCTCTACCAAGCTAGCCGGAGAGAACCGCTACCGTACCGAGGTGGTTGCCATTTCCAACGAACTGCTCGGTGAAATGAGTGTTGCCGACCATACTCAACTGAAAACCCAATATGCCAATACAGGCACCAACAAGTTTGCGGACTGGAAAACGAAACGCGTTGGCACTTTACCCAAGGGCAATGCCACCATCAATTTCCCCACCACGAAAAATGGCACCGTCGTCGCCCTCACGGTTACCTGGAGTTCTCCTGGCGGTACTACCGACAGCGAAAACAGTTTCGTCACCAAAACCTATTTTCCATGATATTTGACTTGCATTGTATCCGGGAACGGTCATGACATTTCTTTTCTTTCCATCAATCGCATCGCGGCAGTTTCGTATGTCTCCGTCGTATCCGTGCGGCTTCACGCTGGTCGAACTGATGATCGGCATTCTGCTGGCGCTGATTTCGATCGCGATGATCACCCAGGTATTCATCCTTGCCGATCTGAAAAAACGCGATGTCGCCGGCGGCAGCGACGCACAGCAGATCGCGACGATGGCCGAGCACCACCTCGACGTTGCGCTACGCCAGGCAGGCAGCAGCATGGTGCGAACCGACAATGTCTGGGGTTGCGTGCTCAAGGCGAGCAGAAGCGGAACCCCTTTGTTGCCCCGCACCACGGATTTCCCGGCGCCATTCGCCTCCGTTCCGAAAACGTTGCGTGTTACGCCAGTGTCCGTGATCGCCGCAGACACCGACGACCCAAAGTCGCGCGATTCGGACATCATTTTGACAATGGGCGGCGGCGCGCAGGCGCCCGGAATCACTTTCAAGGCGACGGGGCCGGCTTCCGCCAGCGGTATCCCCGTGAACAACAGTAACGGCTTTGCTGTCGGTGACCTGCTGTTGCTTCCTCTCAATGGAGGAGTGGACAAGGATTGCTATATCGCCGAAATCGCTTCCACTTTTTCGGTTACCTACGATAGCGACACTCCCGCCAGGGTTCAGGACACACCCAAGAACATTCCGCTCGGCGGCACCTTTGGCGCTAGCGCAGGAAGCACCGGCATTGGCCTCGGCAGTCCGCTGCTCGATCTGGGCACCACTCCCCAGTTTTATCTCTTCGGGGTAGACAGCGCCAAGCAGACGCTTAATCGTTACGACCTCCTGCAACTCCAGGGGCTGACGATTTCCGCGCCGATCGGCGAAAACGTTTTTCTGATGCGCGTCCTGTACGGAGTGGATGACGGAAGCAACGGTGGTAAGAAAGGCGACAACATCGTCGATAAATGGATCTCGCCCAAGGAGAAGGGTTGGACGTTCGATGAGCTTCAGGCCGGGACTGCGGAGGCGGCGCTCAAGATCGACCAGATCAAGGCTTTGCGCGTTGCATTCGTTACCCGCGCCACCTATACGCGAGAGGGGTTGTCCGATGCGGATCTCACGCTTTTCGGTTCGCTGGGCGATTCCTCCCTGAAACAAACCGTCACCCTGTCCAATTCCGAGCAGCGCTATCGCTACCAGGTTTATGAAAATGTGATTCCGTTGCTTAACATGCAGACGCTGGCGCGGTCATAAGTGGCTGCGGGAGGATCGTAATGAAAGAAAATTTTCTCCATCTCCATTCCCGGGGCAAGGAATGGCGCAAAGGAAAAGGTAGGCAACGCGGCCTCGTGCTGGAAATTGTCCTGATTGTCCTGGTGGCGATGCTCTTTGCCAGCGTCGCGCTGTTCCGCTCGGTCGATGCTTCCTCGTCGGTGGCCGGTAATATCGCTTTCAAAACCGACGCCAGCAACCGCGCGCAACTGGCGTTCGAAGGGGTGTTCGACTGGCTGAAAAATGCCAGCAACTACAGCACCTATGTGGCAGCCGGAACGGATTGCAACACCAACACCTGTAACTACTCCGCCCGGATGCAGAAAACGGATGCGCAGGGGATCCCTGAAATTCTTTCCGGAACGACTTCGGCCTTCGACGCCGTCTACAGCAACGCTAACAACAGAATTACTGCCGACGGAATGACGGTGCGCTATTTGATCGAGCGTATGTGCACCCAGACCGGCGCGCCCAAAACCGATTATTGCGTGATGAGCCAGGTGGCCCCGGAAGGCGGCACACAGCCTATGGCTGGGCCGAGAGTGCTGGGCAAACCCGTTTTCCGCGTTTCGGTCCGGGTTGATGGGCCGCGCAACACGGTGGCGTATACGCAGGTGACGGTGACGCTTTGAGCGTCATGGAAACGTATTGCAAAAAATAACTTTACGAGGAATCAGCCATGAAATCGAAACGGAATTTTTGCCGCAAGCTGGGCGGATGGGTGGTGGAAAGTGCCGCGATAGGTCTTTTGGCCGCGGGTTTTTGCGCGCCTCAGGCAATGGCGGCGCAAACCGAGCTTGACGATATTCCAGCCAATGTGTCGCCGCAGCCGCCGGCCAACCTGCTGTTGACGCCTTCGGTCGAATTTCCGACTGCCTTGGTCCGCGCACATAAGGGCAACTACAGTGCCAACATGGAATATCTGGGATACTTTGATCCGGATAAATGCTATAAATATACGAAGACATCGGGTCTGCCCACAAGCTACAGCGACAGCAATGGAACGGGGGATTACTTTTATCCGGTAGGGAAGGCGACGAATCGTACGTGTTCTGGAACATGGAGCGGCAATGCGCTCAACTTCGCCACGATGGGCGGGATCGATCCGTTCCGTTGGGCGCTGACGGGAGGGAACCGGGTAATCGACAGGTCCGCCAAGGATTATTCGCCGAATGGACTGACAGTATTGCGGCGCGCCTATCAATCCGGGCAAGGGGGCGATCTATCCAACATAACGATACCTACGCCATATGGAAATCTGGCAGTGACGTCTTCCGGCAGAGGGTCGCAATTCTTTTTAACTATAAGTAATAAAAGTACCTATTTTCAGGCCCAGGTCCAGGTCTGCGATCCGAGCAGCAGTGCGGGAGGCTTGGAATCGAATTGCCGGGAATACAAAGATAAGGGTGGGCGCATCACTTATAAGCCAGTAGGGCTTATCCAGCGCTATGAAGAAAAAATACGTTTCGGAGTTTTCGGCTATCTATATAATCAGTACGACAGTAAATATATGAAAGGTGGAGTGCTGCGTGCCCGTCTGAAGTCCGTCGGCCCTAAAAACTGGGATGGGACTGTTAACAGCTCATATGAATGGGATGAGGAAACCGGGGTTTTTAGAAGTAATCCGGACGATGACGATTCCAAAGACAGCAAAGTGACGAACAGCGGCGTGATTAATTATCTGAATCAGTTCGGTTTTTCCAGCAAGGGGTATGAAGTTTTTGACCAACCTTCGGAAATGTATGCCGAAGCGTTGCGTTACTTGATGAACGAAAAGGCGGCAACCGCAGCGTATTACAACCCTGATGGTGTTTCTAATCCCCCAGCGGACATCGATTCGAGACGAAAAGACGGATTCCCCGTGATCATCAACTGGACGAACGATCCGATCCTGAACTATTGCCAGAACAATGCGATTCTTGGCATCGGAGATGTCAACACACACAACGAAAATAATTTCAGCAATTTCGGTAACCGTACGAGCGGAAAGGCGGTGGACTGGACCAATAAAGTGGGGCAACTCGAAGGTATGGGTAATATTTCAAACTCGAAATGGAACACTGGGGACGGTGGAAGCTATATGATTGCGGGGTTAGCCTATTATGCACACGTCAATGACATTCGCCCCGATTTGACATCAGGAAAAAACCGGAAGATGACTGTGGATACGTTCTGGGTCGACGTTCTGGAAACCGGTTACGTGGATAAAAGGCAGTATTGGCTGGCTGCGAAGTATGGTGGGTTCAAGGACGTTAACAACAATGGAGTGTTCGACAGTACGGTCGATACTTGGAAAACTCAGGGGCGTACCTATAATGGATACACCTTGCCGGATAATTATTATGCTGCGTCGGAACCGAAAGCCATGGTCACTGGCCTTGAGTCCGCATTTGCCCAGATCAGTAAGTCACCAACGCTCGGCATGAGAGCAGGGGTTACCTGGCAGCCGGGGGCCGGCAGCGCGATGGCTTTGTATAGCGGCGGTTATACGACGGGTACCTGGTCCGGTAGCCTGACCGCTGCGAAGTTCAAAAACTTCAAGGCTGATAATACGGCCGAGACCGAGCTGGTCTGGGATGCTGCGACAAAAATTGACGAGCAGGCGGCAGGCACGGGCTGGGATACCGGCAGAAGGATCGTAACCAAAAATGCTCCCGGCAATGCCGCCGCCGTGCCTTTCCGCTTCGATAGCCTGACGGCGGAACAGAAGGCCGCTCTGGGCGGCAACGCGGTGGAACAGCAGGCCGTGCTCAATTATCTGCGCGGTAAGAGTGACAATGAAGGCACGACGTTTCGACAGCGCGAACATGTGCTCGGCGATATTGTCGATTCCCGGACGGTGTATGTCGGCGCTCCGGACGCGGTCTATTCGGATGCCACCAACCCCGGTTACGCCAAATTCAAGAGCGACAATGCCACCCGGAAGGAGATAGTCTATGCGGGCGCCAATGACGGTATGTTGCATGCGGTGAACGCGGCCCTTACCGGCACCGATGCCGGTAAGGAACATTGGGCTTATATTCCGTCCCTGCTCTATCGGGGACCAAGCGACCCGTCGGCTCCGGACGTCGACGGACTACAGGCCCTGAGCCGGCCCAGTTACTCGCACCGATACTATGTCAACGCTACTCCGGTCATTGCCGATGTGGATTTCAAACGTATCGACGACACGGGTAAAGGCGGTACATGGACAACAACCAGCGATTCCGATTGGCGCACCCTGCTTGTCGGCGGTCTGGGCAAGGGCGGAAAGGGGTTTTACGCGATTGACGTGACCAAGCCCGGCGATGTCACGACCGAAGCCGCCGCAGCCGGCAAGGTGTTGTGGGAATTCGCTCCGGGGGACGACATGGGTTTTTCCTTCGGACGTCCGCTGATCACCAAGACCAAGGCTTGGGGCTGGGTGGTAATCGTCACCTCGGGTTATAACAACACTACGGGCAAGGGAATTCTGTATGTTCTGAATCCGAAAAACGGTGAAGCGCTTGCCACCGTCGATACTAAGGCAGGATCTTCCGATAATCCGGCTGGTCTGACCCAGGTTTCGGGATACACCCAGTCGTATGCCGATTACACTACCGATCAGGTTTACGCCGGCGATCTTCTGGGCAATCTCTGGCGCTTCGATTTTAACGATCCCAAAGATGCGAAAATCTCCGAATCGGTGACAGTTCATAAATTGGCCGAATTGACGGACAAGAACGGTAATCCGCAACCGGTAACAGCGCCGCCTGTCATCGAATGGTATCCGGACAACGAGCATCGCTGGGTATTCGTCGGTACCGGGCAGTTCCTGGCGAAATCCGATGTCGATAACAGCAGTGGTACCCAGAAGCAGACTTTCTATGGCATTCGTGACGGCAGCCGCGAACAGCCGGGAAGTGGAGCGACACTGGGATGGAGCGATCTGACGGAGTTGAAGAACCTGTCAGCCGGGTTTACTGAGGTGCCGGAAAAAGGCTGGTACTACGTGATGACCGGGACGCTCAACAAGGCCACGGAACGCGTGACTTATTCCGCGAGCGTGCTGAACGGTACAGTGGTTTGGACTGGCCTCATGCCGCAATTGGGGTCGGACCCGTGCTCAGATTCGATGGTTACCGGAAAGAGCCATATTTACGCGGTCGATTTTGAATCGGGTAAAGCTAGTATCGATACGGTAGTTAACGATTACTGGTTCGATACACAATTGGTCGAAGTCGATGGCAAGGTCGAGGTTATCGGTACCACCGGTGGTGGCGGTATCGGCAGCGACGGCAAACAGAAGCCTCCTGGCGCGGAACGCTTGGGTGATGATATTAAAGGAACTACTAAACTCGAACCAGCAGTCATCAATTGGCGCCGGATCAATTGAGGAAATCCTGAAACGGCACACAAACGGCGCTTCGGCGCCGTTTGTATTTGATTGTGCAAAAAATATTCATACTTCGATATATAGGTGAATACGAAAATGCGAACGGCAAACATTGTTTCTGCGTTTTTTCTATTCTCCTTTGATACCATGGTTACCGTTCCCGTCTTTCACTGGAATGATGGGAAATTGCGACTCTCCGGTTTTCTGCGGTTCGCCGTCTCTTGAGGAAAACAATGAATTTCTTTTCCCGCCTGTCGTTCAGAGTTTCCCGCTGGCTTGACAAGACTTCTTCACCGACACATCCCGCTTCCGCTCCGGAACGTCCGCCGGTTCCCGGCACCAGTTCAGTTCCCACGCCCGCATTCACCCTGGAACCGCAGCCGCGCCGGCGGCACGTCGTCTGCGCGCATCCGGGCGGGCTGCATCGAATGGCCTATTACGAATGGGGCGATCCCGGCAATCCGCGGGTGTTGCTCTGCGTGCACGGCCTGACGCGCAATGCGCACGATTTCGATGTGCTGGCACGGGCAATGGCGAACGAATACCGTGTCGTCTGCCCCGACATCATCGGGCGCGGAGCCAGCGACCGGATGGAGAATCCGCATTTCTATTCCTTTCCGCAATACGCTGCGGATATGGTGACGCTGTGCGCGCGGCTCGATGCGAAGACACTGGACCTGGTCGGCACGTCGATGGGGGGGCTGATCGGCATGATGATTGCCGGCGACGAGCTTTCTCCGATTTCGCGCCTCGTTCTGAACGACGTCGGGCCGTTCCTGTCCGCCGAGGTGTTGCAGCGCATGAGCCTGTATATGGCCAAGGAGTGGCGCTTCGCTTCCTATGGCGAGGCGGAGGCGCATTTGCGCAGGATTCATGCGTCGTTCGGGCCGCTGAACGACGCCGAATGGGGATATCTGGCGCGGAATTCGATCCGCCAGGCCGCCAACGGCAGTTGGGAGTTCAACTACGACCCGAAAATCGGCGAGGCTTTCCGGCTCATGTATCTGACGCCGCTGCCGCTCGACCTCTGGCTGTTTTACGATCGCATCCGCTGCCCGACGCTGGCGATTCGTGGCGCCGACTCCGATCTGCTGCCGCGCGCCGTGCACCGCGAAATGGGGCAGCGCGGGCCGAAGGCGAAGCTGGTGCAGATTCCAGGCGTCGGCCATGCGCCGACTTTTTTCCGTTCCCCGGAAATCCAGGTATTGCGCGATTTTCTTGCCGGCAACTAAAGAAAAATGAGGGGATGGCGGGCAAAAGGGAATGCGGCGAAAAAGGCGCGGCGGCATTTGCAATCTGCGCCAGAACCGATATAATCCGCCCTTCTTCGGCAGGCGCGTAGCTCAGTTGGTTAGAGCATCACCTTGACATGGTGGGGGTCGTTGGTTCGAATCCAATCGCGCCTACCAAACTTTTCCCAAGAAATCATACGATTAAGAAAAAGAAATTTTTTCTGGGGAAGTTTGGGGGAAGAATTCCAGGCTCTGGCTCGTTTCTTCCGTTTTTTCCATTCGTCTTTGTTCCCTTTTTGTTTTTTGCCCGTTCCATCGATCCGGCGGACGTTTTTTCAAGCAACGTTTTCGTATTTGTGCGGCCAAATGTCTGGTGATGAGTTGAGTCGACGTCAGCCCTGACATGGGTGCGGCGGCGACAATGCGGCTATGGCTGCGGCTGTCCCGCGATTCTTCAGACATTTCCGGTCCGGCTTCCGGTAACGGTTTTTCTTGCTGCGTTTTTCAGGTCATCATCGTCCTGTATCGGAGTTCCCGGACTTTCGATCTCCTTTCTTGCGCGTTTCGTCGATGGGAACGTCGAAGGTATAGCCAAATTTCATAAATATGATATTGTTTTTTCGATAGCCGATCGCATGGGGTCCTTATGTCATTGCCTCGAAAGACTGTCAAAAAAAATGCCGTACGCGAGACGCTTCATGTCGACCTGGCTTTGCAGGGAGGCGGCTCTCACGGTGCGTTTACCTGGGGTGTGCTCGACAGGTTGCTGGAAGAGGAATGGCTGTGCTTCGAAGGCATATCGGGCACGTCGGCCGGCGCGATGAACGCCGCGGTATTGGCGCACGGCTACACCGAAGGCGGTGCGGCGGGCGCACGAATCGCGCTGGAGCGCTTCTGGTCCAGGGTGGCTGATGCCGGGAGTTCCAGTCCGTTCCAGCGCACCCCGCTGGACATCCTGATGGGGCGCTGGACGTTGGACAATTCCCCTTTCTTCGTGGCGATGGACATGATGGCGCGGGCCGTTTCCCCCTATTTCATGAATCCGAGGGGGATCAATCCGCTACGTTCCATTCTCGATGAGTCCGTCGACTTTTCCCATCTTGCGGACAGCCCGGTCAAGCTTTTCATCACGGCGACCAACGTGCGTACGGGACGCGGCCGGGTATTCCGCAACAGCGAATTGAGCGCGGACGTCCTGCTGGCGTCGGCATGCCTGCCGACGATGTTCCAGGCCATCGAAATCGACGGCGAGTCCTACTGGGATGGCGGTTATTCGGGCAATCCGACGATAACGCCGCTGGTGCGCGAATGTGATACCCGGGACATCATCCTGGTTCAGATCAATCCGGTGGAGCGTCCGGGCACGCCGAAAATGGCCAGTGAAATCCAGAACCGGCTCAACGAGGTGTCGTTCAATGCCGTGTTGTTGAAGGAACTGCGAATGATCGCGTTGCTGCACAAAATAGCGCGCAAGCTGCCGGATACGGGAGGAGAAGCCGATCGCTGGTCTTCGATGCGGATTCACCGCATCGCCGACGACATCATGGTGTCGCTCGGAGTCTCTTCCAAACTGAATACGGAATGGGCTTTCCTGACCATGTTGCGCGATGCGGGGCGACAGGCCGCCTCGAATTTCCTGGCGCAACACGGCAGCGCTCTGGGGCGCGATTCATCGCTCGACATCGATGCGCTGCTCGAAGGAGTGTAGGTCATGGCTTTGGGATTGATCGGCATTCTGCTGGGGCTTGGGCTGCTCATCTGGCTGTCCTTCAGAGGCTGGAGCGTCCTGCTGCTTGCTCCGCTGGCGGCCATGTGCGCCGTCCTGTTCTCGAACGAACCGTTGCTGGCGCATTGGACGCAAACTTTCATGGGAAGCGCCGCCCGCTTCCTGGCGCAATTCTTTCCTTTATTTCTGCTCGGGGCGCTGTTCGGGAAACTGATGGAAAACAGCGGCTCGATTTCCATCGTTGCCGATTTTCTGATGCAGAAGCTGGGAGCGGGCAGGGCGGTTCTGGCAGTCGTATTGGCCGGCGCCCTGGTTACTTACGGCGGCGTCAGCCTGTTCGTCGCATTCTTCGTCCTGGCGCCGATGGCGCAGCGCCTGTTCCGCCTGGCCGGCATTCCGCGGCGTTTGATGCCGGCGGCAATCGTACTGGGCACTTCGACGTTTACCATGTCGTCCCTGCCCGGCACGCCTTCCATCCAGAATGCCATTCCCATGCCGTTTTTCGGCACGACGCCTTTTGCCGCGCCGGGCCTTGGGATAATCGCTTCCGCAATCATGCTGGCCTTCGGCCTGTACTGGCTTCATCTGAAGGAAAAAAACGCGCGTCTGGCGGGCGAGGGCTTCGGCGATGCCGGTTCCGTGGCCGCCGCGGTGAGTCCGGCCTATGACGACACGCTGCGCGAGCGTGCCGTTGCCGCCCGCGAATTCGATCCGGCCGAGATCCTGCACGGGGCGGCCGCGACCGCTCCTCTTCCGGTGTATCTCGCGGTGCTCCCACTGGTCGTGGTGGTGGTTGTCAATCTCATCATGTCGCTGCTCGTCCTGCCCAACATGGACGCGGATTTTCTGAGTGAAGCACGCTGGGGCGGCACCTCGCTTGCGGAGATCGGCGGCGTCTGGGCGGTGGCGACAGCCTTGCTGTGCGCCATTTTCACCGTTCTGGCGATCAATTGGCGCCGGTTGCCCAATCTGCGCGAGACCATGGATGCGGGCGCCAATGCGTCCGTTTTGCCTGCGGTCAATGTTGCCAGTCTGGTCGGATTCGGCTCGGTGGTCGCGGCCATGCCGGCGTTCGAGATCGTCAGGAACTGGGTACTGGGCATCGGCGGTTCTCCCCTTGTTTCACTGGCGGTTGCCACCAACCTCTTGGCCGCGCTGACTGGTTCCGCCTCGGGCGGACTGACCATCGCGCTGGATGCGCTCGGCCATACCTACATGATGCGCGCGGCGGAGCTCGGCATCGATCCCGCGCTGTTGCACCGCATCGCCGTCATCGGCGCGGGTACGCTGGACAGCCTGCCTCACAACGGCGCGGTCGTGACGCTGCTGGCGGTATGCGGTTCGACCCACAGGGAAAGCTACCGCGATATCGTCATGGTCGGTATCGTCGGGGCGATTCTTGCTCTGGTCGCGGTAATCGTCCTGGGCACTTTGTTCGGTTCTTTTTGACGTTAAATGCCATAGGAAGGATTTTTCGCGTGGACAAAGCGCAGCGTGCCCACGCGAAATGTTGCAGCCGGAACGTTTCAGCTCTTCACAAACCGCAGTTCTCCGTTTTCCGCCGTCACGCGAATGCGGTCCTTGGCCGCGATCCTGCCTTCGAGAATCGCGCGAGCGAGCGGGTTTTCCAGCTTCTGCTGAATCGCGCGCTTCAGCGGACGGGCTCCGAAGACCGGGTCGAAACCGGCCTTGGCAAGCTCGGCGAGTGCGCGCTGATCGATGTCCAGTGCCATATCCATCCGTTCCAGCCGTTTTTTCAGGTAATCCGTCTGGATTCCGGCGATGGCGGCGATGGCGGTTTCGTCCAGGCCATGGAAGACGAGCACTTCGTCGATACGGTTGATGAATTCGGGGCGGAAGTAGATTTTGACTTCTTCCATCACCGCTTCCTTGATGTCGCCGTAGTCGCGGCCGGCCATGCTCTGAATCAGTTGGCTGCCGAGGTTCGAGGTCATCACGATCACGGTGTTCTTGAAGTCGACAGTGCGTCCCTGGCCGTCGGTCATACGGCCGTCGTCGAGTACCTGCAAGAGCACGTTGAATACGTCCGGATGCGCTTTTTCCACTTCGTCGAGCAGAATCACGGCATAAGGCTTCCTGCGCACCGCCTCGGTGAGCGCGCCGCCTTCTTCATAGCCGACATAGCCCGGAGGCGCGCCGATCAGCCGCGCGACCGAATGTTTTTCCATGAATTCGCTCATGTCGACGCGGATCAGATGGTCCTCGGCGTCGAACAGAAATTCAGCCAGCGCCTTGCACAGTTCGGTTTTGCCGACGCCGGTGGGGCCGAGGAAAAGGAACGAGCCGTAGGGACGGTTCGGGTCGGACAAACCGGCGCGCGAGCGGCGGATGGCGTCCGACACCAGCCGCACCGCTTCGTCCTGGCCGACGACGCGCCGGTGCAGCCGTTCTTCCATGTGCAGCAGTTTGTCGCGCTCGCCCTGCATCATGCGCGAAACGGGGATGCCGGTGGCGCGCGAGACGACCTCGGCGATTTCCTCGCTGCCGACCTGCGTGCGCAGGAGGCGATGCGGAGCATTTTCGGTGCTCGACTTTTCCGC
Organism: Rhodocyclaceae bacterium; assembly: GCA_031556405.1. Taxonomy (GTDB): domain Bacteria; phylum Pseudomonadota; class Gammaproteobacteria; order Burkholderiales; family Rhodocyclaceae; genus WQZF01. The sequence goes on along the minus strand of JAVBTC010000030.1, from coordinate 13,148 downwards.
TGCTTTCAACTGTGCTTCCAATTGCGGCAGCGTGCCGTATTGCAGTTCGGCGAGCTTGTCGAACTGGCCCTTGCGTTGCAGGTCGGCCATTTGTGCCTTGATCTGGTCGATCTGTTCCTTGATGTGCGCAGAACCCTGTACCTGGGCTTTTTCCGCTTTCCAGATTTCTTCCAGGTCGGAATATTCCTTTTCCAGCCGCGCAATTTCTTCCTCGATCAGCGCCAGGCGCTTTTGTGAGGCCTCGTCCTTTTCCTTTTTCACCGCCTCGCGCTCGATCTTCAACTGGATCAGGCGCCGTTCCAGCTTGTCCATCGCTTCCGGCTTGGAATCGATTTCCATCTTGATCCGCGCCGCCGCTTCGTCGATGAGGTCGATCGCCTTGTCGGGCAGGAAACGGTCGGTGATGTAGCGGTTCGAAAGCTCGGCCGCGGCGACGATTGCCGGGTCGGTGATGTCGACACCATGGTGCAGTTCGTAGCGCTCCTGCAAACCGCGCAGGATGGCGATGGTCGCCTCCACGGAGGGCTCTGCAACCAGCACTTTCTGGAAGCGGCGTTCCAGCGCGGCGTCCTTTTCGATGTACTTGCGGTATTCATCCAGCGTCGTCGCGCCGATGCAGTGCAGTTCGCCGCGCGCCAGCGCCGGTTTCAGCATGTTGCCGGCGTCGATCGCGCCTTCGGCCTTGCCGGCGCCGACCATCGTATGCAATTCGTCGATGAAGAGAATGATTCGTCCCTCGTCGGAGGAAATTTCCTTCAGTACCGCTTTCAGGCGTTCCTCGAATTCGCCGCGATATTTTGCACCGGCGAGCAGCCCGGCCATGTCGAGCGCGAGCACGCGTTTTCCTTTCAGCGTTTCCGGAACCTCGCCGTTTACGATACGTTGCGCCAGACCTTCGACGATCGCGGTTGTGCCGACGCCGGGTTCGCCGATCAACACCGGGTTGTTCTTCGTGCGCCGCTGCAATATCTGGATCGTGCGGCGGATTTCGTCGTCGCGCCCGATCACCGGATCGAGCTTGCCGGAGCGGGCGCGCTCGGTGAGATCGATACAGTATTTCTTCAACGCCTCGCGCTTGTCTTCCGCTTCCTGGCTGTCGACCGCGTGGCCGCCGCGCACCGCGGCAATCGCCGCTTCCAGCGGTTTCTTGGCGAGGCCGTGCTGTTTGGCCAGCCGTGCACAGTCGCCCTTGTCGTCGGCGAGCGCGAGGAGGAACATTTCGCTGGCGATGAACTGGTCGCCCGCTTTCTGCGCCGCCTTGTCGGTGAGATTGAGCAGATTGGAGAGATCGCGCCCGACCGTTACTTCACCACTGCCGCCCTGTACCTGGGGCAGGTTATCGAGGGCGTGCTGCAGATTTTTTTGCAGCGCCGGAACGTTGACGCCGGCGCGTGCGAGCAGCGAAGACGTCGCACCGTCTTCCTGCATCAGGAGTGCCAGCAGCAGATGCTGCGGTTCGATGGTCGGATTGTCGTGCCCGACCGCCAGACTCTGTGCATCGGAAAGCGCCTGTTGAAATTTGGTTGTCAGCTTGTCGAAACGCATTGTTTTTCCTCTTTCGTCGAAATTTGTCCGGCGTTGATAAGAATCGATGCTCCGAGGCCGGCGATGGATAACAACTGGGGTTATATAAACGTATTTCAAGCGCGCCGGATTTCAAGTGCGCGCCGGAAGCCGTTCCGGTGTGGCGTTTCCTACAATTTACGCATCGCCAGCCGTGTTTCCTTCGAGATACCGTTGTCGCGCGCCCGATAATTCCATTATGATTTGGAATGGAATCACGGATGGAACGTGAAAATAAAGGAAAAAACGGAAACGAAGCGATGCCGGACAGAAAATATGGAGGTAATGCACCGCCTCCCGCAGGCGGGCAGGCCGTGAAACCGCCGGAGATGGCGCAGAATCCGGCGCCGGAAGACGAAAACGGACTCAAGCGGCGGCTGATGCGGCATATGGCGGTTGCCGGCGGCCTCATCGTCGTGCTGCTCGGATTGCTGCTGCTCTTCGACCATCGCGGCTCACAGCCGGAAGAAACGGCGGTCAGCGAGCCGCGTTTCGAAAAGCCGGTGCCTGTGGGGAAAAAGACTCCGGTGGCGCCGTCCGAGACTTCTTCTCCAGAGGTGCCGCCCGTGCCGCCTTCAGCGGAAACGCAGCCACCGCAAATGGGGCAGGTGGAAACGGCTCAGGTGGAAACGCCGGAGGAAGAGCAGAGCGCGCCGCCGGTGCAAAAAAATGCCGCCGTTTCTCCTTCCACCCCAACCAATGGAATATCCGCAGCCGCGGACCCGAACGCGGCAGTGAAAAAACAGCCTGCCGCTGCGACCATGTCTTCATCCCAAAAGGCCGCGCCGCCGCCGCCGAACGTGGCGGCGCAACCGCAACTGCCTTCGGGCCAGGAACAGCGGCAGGGCGGCATGGAAACCGGAAAGACGGCACAGGTCGTGCGGCCTGCGGGCACAGCCAGGACGGGTGCCGAAACGGAAAGAGCCGAACCCGAGGCCACTGCGGAACCGGCGCTGCTGCCGTCCCATCTGCGCCCCGCGTCGGTACAGCGTCCCACGGGATATACGCTGCTGGCGGGAACCTACCTCGATGCCGCGCAGGCGGAAGCGCTGCAAGTGGCGCTGACCAGCAACGGCATTCCCTCGACGCTGGAAACCCGCGTCTCCGTTGGCCCGTTCAAAACCCGGCAGGAAGCGGAAGAGGCGCGGCGCAAGTTGAAGGCATTGGGAGTCGACGCGCCGATCGTGGCGCCGGCGAAACGCTGAGTCCGACCGGAATACGCTGTCCGCGGCCGAAGCCGTGTTTCGGAAGATGCGTTGTGCCGTTTTTTGCGGAAAACGGGCGTTGGCGGAATTTCCCTGGATTCCCGCCTGCGCGGGAATGACGTGGATGTTTTCGGTCCTTTGCCCGTAACAACTGCTCAAGCGGTACAAAGAGAAATTTCCGCCCCGTCCGGTTATTTTTTCCGTCCTCCCCGCCCAGGCGGGAATCCAGGGGCGTTCCTCCAGCGTATAAATCTACAAAAGGTAGCAATCCGCACTTGAGATCGGCTATATATTCTAAATTAAAATAATTATATTTGAGATATGTAGTTTATTATGTGAACGAATTAATTAATAAATTTAGAAAATGTCTTAGACCTTCAGCAGATCCTTCCGCGTTCCGAGCCAGCGTTCCAGATGAAAGGCGGCCGCGTCCGGCGCTCCGTTCAGCATCCATTCGGCACAGGCGCGCGCCGCCTCAACCAGATCCGCATCGTTTTCCAGATCGGCATAACGCAACAGCGGCACACCGCTTTGACGGCTGCCGACGAACTCTCCGGGGCCACGCAAGCGCAGATCTTCGCGCGCGATGGCGAATCCGTCGTGGTGCTCGAAAATGATTTTCAGCCGCTCGCGCGCCAGCGGCGACAACGGCGGCGCATAGAGCAGCACACAGACGCTGTCGTGCTCGCCGCGCCCGACGCGCCCGCGCAACTGGTGCAGTTGCGCCAGGCCGAAACGTTCGGCATGCTCGATGACCATCAGGCTGGCATTGGGCACATCGACGCCGACCTCGATCACCGTCGTCGCCACCAGAATGTCGATGCTCCCTGCGGCGAAGGCAGCCATGGTTGCCGCCTTCTCTTCGCCTTTCTGCCGTCCGTGCACCAGGCCGACGGTATAGCCGGAGAATGCCTCGGAAAGCGTTTCGTGCGTTTCCAGCGCCGTCTGCAACTGCAGCGCCTCCGATTCCTCGATCAGCGGACAGACCCAGTAAGTCTGCCGTCCCGTATCGATCAGCGTGCGTACGCGCTCGATCACTTCGTCGCGCCGCGTCGCGGAAATCAGCCGTGTGTGCACCGGCGTGCGTCCCGGCGGCAGTTCGTCGAGCGTCGACACGTCGAGATCGGCGTAATAACTCATTGCCAGCGTACGCGGAATCGGCGTTGCCGACATCATCAACTGGTGCGGGGCGCGGAGCAGGTCGCCATCGTCACCGTTGTCGCCATCGTTAACTTCAGCGGGCGTTTCCTGTTTTTCCCGTTTTCCGCGTTTTCCCCTTTGCTCTCCTTTCCGGCGCAGCGTCAGCCGCTGCATGACGCCGAAGCGGTGCTGCTCGTCGACGACGACGAGACCAAGCCGGGAAAAGTCGACTCCCTCCTGGATCAGTGCATGCGTGCCGACGACGAATTCCGCTTCTGCGGCGGCGGCGCGCATCGCTTTCCTGCGTGCCGGCGTCAGGCCTCCGGAAAGCCAGACGACGGAAAGGCCAAGCGGAACGAGCCAGGCGGAAAGCTTGCGGTAATGCTGCTCGGCAAGGATTTCCGTCGGCGCCATCAGCGCTGCCTGCCAGCCGGAACCGATGGCCTGTACCGCCGCAAGCGCGGCGACGACGGTTTTGCCGCTGCCGACGTCGCCCTGCAACAGGCGCTGCATCGGATAAGGCCGCATCAGGTCGGAGGCGATTTCGTCGCCGACCCGTCGCTGCGCCGCAGTCAGCGAGAACGGCAATGCCGCCAGCAGCCGTTCCGCGAGCGCTCCCGGCGGGCCGAAACATGGCGCGGTTTTCCGCCGCCGCGCGCGATAAGCATTGCGCAGCGACAACTGCTGTGCCAGCAATTCGTCGAACCTGATCCGCCGCCATGCCGGTGCCAGGCACGCGTCGAATTCCGACGCCGGGATTCCCGCCGGTGGTGCGTGCAGCAGCTTTACCGCAGTGGAGAAAACGGGCAGAGCGGCGAACAGGGCTGCGGCCGGGGTGGCGGGAGAATCGGTGGCTGAGGAATGAATGGGGAGAAAATGCCGACGCTTCGGGGCATCCGGCATTTCCGGAGCGTCGGCGGTCTCCGGTTTTTCTTCCGCCACCAATGGATCGGAAAGATCAGCCTCCCGTAGCGCCGCTGCGATCAGGTTGCGCAATGCTTTTTGCGATAGCCCGGCTGTTGTCGGATATATCGGAGTCATCGCTTGCGGCAGCGCCTCGCCGTTTTCCGCGACGACACGGTAGCGCGGATGCACCATTTCCGGGCCGAAAAAACCGGACCGGATTTCGCCGAAAATGCGCAACGGGCGTTTTTCGTCGCGTGCTTTCTCGAACTGTTTCAACTGGCTGGCGTAGAAATTGAGGAAGCGCAGGAATAGCTCGCATCCTTCGTCTTCCGTGCCTATGCCGCCGATACGGACGAGAAGCTGGCGGCGCGGGCGGAAAACCACTTCGACGTCGACTGCGTGACCTTCGATTTGCACTGCGACGCCCCAGGGCGCCGAGGACATCGGCGTCAACACGGTTTCGTCTTCGTAGCGCAACGGCAGATGCAGGATGAGATCATCGCGGCGCGCAATGCCGAGCTTTTTCAGCTTCGCCAGCACGCCCGGGCTGGCGGCGATACCCGTGTCGTTACTTTGCACCGGCGGTTTTGTTGATGTTTTCATAAAAATGGAGAGGCCGTGAATATCCACGCATCTCTCCAGAACCGCGATATTCAATCGCGGCAATTGTAACGTTTGTTTAATTCATGCGCCCGCAAGGGGCGCGACTCTGTTCTTGTAAGCTATTCATTCTCACGGAGAAATATCCATTCCCGCGCGAACTTCTCGAAATTTCCACGCTATTTCTCATTCTTTTTTTACCCGAAGAGAAAAAGCGTTTTCGATCAACGCATTATACTCTCGCGAGCCTTCCCGCTGTTTGCCTGCTGCTTGGGGTTCGCTCAGGAACGGCCGTGCCGCGGGCATGATGGCGAAAGCCCGGCCGCGCCGCCGTGACGGGCGGGATGGAATGACTCAGACGGCGCGTACGAGAACCGCGTCCGCTTCCACCAGCGCGCCGCGCGGCAGTTCCTTGACGCCGACAGCGGCGCGTGCGGGATAGGGTTCATGGAAATAGCGGGCCATGGCTTCGTTGACCCGCGTAAAGTTGGCCAGATCGGTAAGGTAAATATTGAGCTTGACCACATCGGCCAGCGTTGCGCCGGCCGCCTCGGCGACTGCCGTCAGGTTCGAGAATACCCGTTCGATCTGCGCGTCGATGCCTTCCTCGAGCAGCATCGTTTTCGGGTCGAGGCCGATCTGGCCGGAGAGATAAACGGTGTCGCCGGCGCGCACCGCCTGCGAATAGGTGCCGATCGCCGCCGGCGCGGCGGCGGAGGAAACGATGGATTTGCTGGATTTGCTGGCTGGGGTCATGGTCTTATCCTTATCACGGTTTGAAGAAATTCGACGAAAGGGCAATGGTAAATGAGCAATGCGGTCATCACCAATCTCGAAAAACTCCTCGGCGGTCCGCGTGACGGCGCCTTGTTGCGCTATTCGCTCGGCAACGAATGGCTGAAGGCGGAGGATCCCGTACGCGCCGCGGGTTATCTGCGTGAGGCGGTGGAGCGGGATGCGCGTTATTCAGCGGCCTGGAAACTGCTCGGAAAGGCCTTGCTTGCCGCCGGCGATGCGGCTGCCGCGCGTACCGCATGGCGGGAGGGAATCGCCGCCGCGGAAGCGAAAGGCGACATTCAGGCGGCAAAGGAGATGCGGGTGTTTTTGAAGAGGCTGGAACGGGACGGTCTCGCGCCCACAACCGTGCCGCCCGAGGCGCGATGACCACGATCGGCAACCGGTTGTTTCCGATCAGGTGCTACAGCATGTGCTGCCCAAACGTCCCGCTCATGTAGAACGCATAGGTGCTGCGGCCATCGTGCTTGGCCTGGTACATCGCGCTGTCGGCATGGGCAATGAGAGTTTCCACGGTGTCGGCATCGTCCGGGAAAATGGCGATGCCGATGCTGCATGAGATTTCGAGCTGCCGGTCTTTCCAGGCGATCGGTTTCGCCAGGGAGTCGATGATGGCGCGGGCGACGCGCTCGGCATCGGCGGTTTCGTTCAGGTGCGGCAGCAGGATGACGAATTCGTCGCCGGCCAGGCGCGCCACGGTATCGGTTTCGCGCACTTCGTCCTGCAGACGCCGGGCGACCGCTTGCAGAACGGCGTCTCCGGCCTGGTGGCCGTAGGTGTCGTTGATCGGCTTGAAGCGGTCCAAGTCGATGAAGAGCAGGGCGAGCCGGGTTTTTTCGCGGCGCGCGCGCGGGAAGTTGGTCGCCAGACGGTCGTTGAACAGCAGGCGGTTGGGCAGTTGGGTGAGTGGGTCGAAGTTGGCGCGGGTCCACAACTCGTGTTCGATCTGTTTCTGCTTGGTCAGATCCGAGTAGATGCCGATATAGCGCAACGTTCCGGCGGAAGCGTCGCCGACGGCGACGATCGAGAGCCAGAAGGGGAAGGGTTCGCCGGATTTGCGCCGGTTCCAGATTTCGCCTTCCCAGTGGCCTTCCTGTTTCAGCTGGCGCCACATTTCCTGGTAGAACTCGTTGCCGTGGCGGTTCGAGCGGATGACGTTCGGGCGGCGGCCGATCAGCGTTTCGCGCGGATAGCCGGTAGTGGTCGAAAACGCGGGGTTGATCGCGATGATGTTGGCGGTGCCGTCGGTGACGATGATCGGCAGCGAGACGTTGTCGAAGACCGCCTGCGCCATGCGGTTGGTCAGTTCGGCATCCTTGGTCGGGGTGATGTCGGAGAATGACGTTACGGCGGCGTAGGGCGTCCTGTCTTCGGTGGAAAACAGCGGGCGGCTGCTGATGCTGAGCCAGGTGATCCTGCCGCTGGCGCGGCGCAGGCCGACGACGGTCTGGTCGCAGTTCCGGCCGGTATGCAGGGCGACGATGGCGGGATGTTCTTCGAGCGGGAGGATGCTGCCGTCCTCGTGCAGCATTTCCCAGCCCCGGCTGATGTCCGGCAGAGGCATTCCCGTCAGGTCGCCGCTGTGGTAATCGAGAATGCGTTCCGCCGCGCCGTTGGCGGCGGTGATGATGCCGTCCTTGCCTATCAGCAGCACGCCCTCGGCCTGTACGTCGAACAGGGTGCGGAAACGTGCCTCGCTTTCAGCGAGCGCGAGCTCGGTTCTCTTGCGTTCGCTGATGTCGGAGTAGGTGCCGAGCGCGCGCAGCGGCAATCCGTTTTTGTCCCATTCGATGACGCGTCCGCGCGAGGAAAGCCAGCACCAGGAACCGTCGCGGCGGCGCATGCGGTATTCACCGACATAGGCTTCGTTGTCGCCGAGAAGATAGTACGAAGTCGTGCGCCACAGTTGCGGCAGGTCTTCGGGGTGGGTAAGGGCGTTCCAGGCGATGGTCGTGTCGCGGACGTCGTCTCTGTCGTAACCGAAGATCTGTATGCAGTTCGAGGCGAAACGGAGGATGCCTTCCTGGATGTTCCATTCCCAGACGCCTTCGTTGGCGCCCTCGAGCGCGAGCTTGAGACGGCGCTCGGCGTCGCGCAGGCTGTTTTCGAGACGGCGGTAAGCGGTGATGTCCTGAATGGTGCCGAAGATCCCGAAGGGCTTCCCTTCGTTTTTTTCGTACACCACTGTTCCTCGCTGCAGGATGGTCCGTTCTTCACCGGAAGGCAGACGGATGCGGTATTCCAGTTCGCAGCTTGCTCTATGCCGCAACATATTGCGCACAGCTTCGCCGAACCTGTTCCTGTCGGCCGGGTGAACCAGCGCCAGGACGCGCTTGTAGCTGATCCTGCTGCCGTTTTCGAGTCCGAGAAGACGGTAGAACTGTTCCGACCACCAGGGCGCGCGGTGGTCGTTCAACGGCCATTCCCAGCTCCCGAGCTGGCCGATCCGCTGCGCTTCGGTGAGGTGCGCGCTTTCGCGGAAGATTTTTTGCGCGATCTCTTCCCGGCGGCGCAGATGGATATCGGTTCCGAAGAGCAGGAGCAGGAGGATGAGCGAGGCCATGCTGGCCTGCGCGATGAAGTGCGGCCACGGCGGGGCGGTCTGCTGTTGCAGGGATTCCGGCGATCTCGCGACGTAAACGATGAGCGGACTTTCATCGAGACGGCGGTAGGCGACAAGCCGTTCCTGGCCGTCGAGGGGAGATATGCCGCGGTAGATTCCCTCCCCGGAGTGCAGGGTTTTTCTGAGATCCCCGGATGTGATCGGTTTGCCGAGGGTCTCCGTGAGACCGATGCTGCGGCTCAGGATCACGCCGCTCTCGTTGGTGACGGTAAAGGAACTCTGTTTGCCCAGCGCCAGTTGATTGGCAAAATCGGTGAGGTCTTTCGGCAATACCGAGACCATGACGATTCCGGCGAAATGGTTGCTGCTGTCGGCGGTGTATACGGGGCGGACGAATTGCAACACCGGTTCGGACTGTGGAGTCGCACTGTAAGGGGCGCTGATATACAGATCCCGCTTGCCGGAATGGGCGAAATAGCGGAAGAAAGGGGTCGAGGCGACATTGCTGGTCAGAATCCCGGCGCGCGGCGGATCGGAATAAATGATGTTGCCGTTGTCGTCGGCGATGGAAAATGCCAGCGAGTATTGTTGCAGTGCTCCTTCGCGCAGCGTCTGGGCGATCAGCGGCAGCGATTCCACATGCCGGACGCGGTATTCGGCCGTCAAAAGGCGTGCGGCGGCATCGATAAGATTGATATGGCGCTGCAGGTGGCCGGCGAAAATCCGGGCGTAATCCAGTTGCAGCTGGTATTCATAGTCCTCGCTGCGCTGTTCCCAGCGGCTCCTTTCATTCAGCATGAATACGGAAATCAGCACCACGCCGAAAACGCCGAGCAACGAAAGCACGAAGCGGCGTGAGGTGATTTTCTGAAGGAGGGCGCGGAACATTCGGTTTTGCTTTCCTGTGTCGTGTCCGTTCTGGATACGTTTTTACGCGGGTTTTTACGCAGTCCCGGAAATCTGTTCGAGCAGCTTGATGAGCGCCACGGAATCCTCTTCACCCATCCCGCTTCCCACCATTGCGTTGAACATCTGCGCCGCCGCCGCGGAACCCGGCAGCGCGACGCCGAGCGCATGAGCGCTCTGCATGACGATATTCAGGTCCTTCTGGTGCATCCACGATTTGAAGCCGGGCTGGAAGTCGCCTTCGAGCATGCGCAGCCCATGGTTTTCCAGGATTTTCGAGCGGGCGAATCCTCCGAGCAGGGCCTCGCGCACGCGCGCCGGGTCGGCTCCGGCCTTTTTCGCCAGCGTGAGCGCCTCGGCCACGGCGAGGATGCCGACGCCGGTGAGGATCTGGTTGCAGGCTTTGGCGATCTGGCCGCAACCGGACGGCCCGACGTGAACGATGTTTTTTCCCATCGCGGAAAATATCGGCAAAAGACGCGCGAACGCGGATTCCGGCCCGCCGGCCATGATCGAGAGCGTACCGGCGATTGCTCCGGCCTCGCCGCCGGAAACCGGGGCATCGACAAAGACGATGCCGTGCCGCGCCAGGCGTTCTCCGATGTTCTGCGCCGCCTTCGGCGCGATGGTGCTCATATCGACCGCGATCAGGCCGGCATTCATTCCGGCACTGGCCCCGGCATTTGCGCTCGCGGCCGCGCCCTCGGGGCCGAGCAGCACTTCCTCGACGTCGGGGGCGTCGGCGACCATCGTGATCAGGATTTCGACTTCCGCCGCCACCGCGGCCGGGTTTGCCGCGGCGCGTGCGCCGGCGGCGAGCAAGGGCTGCATCGCTTCGGAACGGCGCGCCCAGATGACCAGCTCGTGCTTTTCCCTGCACAGATTGAGCGCCATCGGGCGCCCCATGATGCCGAGGCCGATAAATCCGATTTTCATGGAATGTCCTCTCGTCTTCTTTCCGGCTCTTTTACCATAAATTCTACGTTTATTTAAATAATTTAAAGTAAAAACCAATTACATTACAGTAAATTCTATTCGCCGTATTTAGAAAAATGCGGAAAGCTTCCGGCATACCGGCTCGCTTTTCATATTCTTGCGTTTCCTGTCCGCCACTTCCGCTTCCTCGCCGGAGCTTTTTCCATTTCTTTCGGTACTTCTCTCCTTCGTGACCCACTTCTCAAGGTGACAGGGAGAACGCCGGTTTGTTTCATCGCCGCTCGACAATTGTGGCAAATAGCACACTGCCGTACTTGGTTACAATAGCGGCTCTTTTTCATCCCGATCCGTTTTTATCCATTGCCGTGTCGTCCGCCGATTTGTCTCTTCCATTGCCGCCGCTGCCTCCGCCGGGAGGGCGCCTTTCATTACCGCCGCTGGCGGGGTCCGCCGATGCGCTGCTCCTGGCGCAGCTTTCCGCGCGGATGTCGTCCACCGAGAAACGGGCCGAGAAACGGACCGAAAAAAGCCGGATGCTGGTGGTGCTCACCGCCAACCCCGCCGACGCGCAGCGCCTGCTCGACGAAATTTCCTGGTTCGCTCCGGAACTGCGCGTGCAATTGCTGCCGGACTGGGAGACGCTGCCCTACGATCATTTTTCGCCGCATCACGATCTGATCTCCGCGCGGCTGGCGACGCTGTACGCAGTGACGAAGAACGAGTGCGACGTGCTGCTCATGCCGGCGAGCGCCGCGCTGTATTGTTTCGCGCCGCCGGAATACCTTGCCGCGTATACGTTCTTTCTCGCCAAGGGCGAGACGCTCGATGCCGATGCGCTGCGCGCGCAGTTGACACTGGCAGGATATCATCATGTTACCCAGGTGGTATCGCCCGGCGAATACGCGATTCGCGGCGGCCTGATCGATCTGTTCCCGATGGGCGCGGCGCTGCCGTTCCGGCTCGATCTTTTCGGCGACGAAATCGAACATATCCGCACCTTCGACGTCGATACCCAGCGCACGCTGTATCCGGTGCCGGAAATCCGGCTGCTGCCGGCGCGCGAGTTCCCGCTCGACGAGAATGGCCGTACCCGTTTCCGCCGCCGCTTCCGCGAAGTGTTCGAAGGCGATCCGGCCCGTTCGGGCATTTACCGCGACGTTTCCAACGGGATCGCCAGCGCCGGGATCGAATACTGGATGCCGTTGTTTTTCGACGAAACGGCGACGCTCTTTTCCTATCTGCCGCAAGACGCCGTGCTCTGCCTGCACCGCGACGTGCATGAGGCGATCCGCTCCTTCTGGCGCGATACCGAGGCACGCTACCGGCTTCTGGGCGGCGAGAAGGAGCGTCCGCTGCTGCCGCCGGACGATCTGTTTCTGAACGAGGAGCGTTTTTTCATCGCGGCGCGCGCGTATACACGGGTCGATTTTTCCTCGGGGCGAGGCGATGGCGACGGCAATGAAAATCCGGAAACGGAAGCTGCCGAAACGAGGAAAAAGGCGCTCGCGTCACTGCCGCCGCCGGTGGCCGTCGATCGCCGCGCCGAGGATCCGCTGACCGCCTTGAAACAGTTCGCCGCCGGTTTTTCCGGACGCATCCTGCTTCTGGCCGAATCGCCGGGGCGGCGCGAAACCCTGGCTGAAATGTTGCGCGAATACGGACTGCCGGCGGCGGAGGTTTCCGATTTCAACGCGTTCTCCGCTGCCGATGCCCGCTTCGCGCTCGGCGTCGCTCCGCTCGATCTCGGTTTCGTGCTGCCCGATGCGAATCTCGCGTTCCTCACCGAGAACGAGCTTTACGCCGGCAGCGGCACCCGGCGCGCGCGGAAATCGGCGCGCAAACAGGCCACGGTCGATACCTGGCTGCGCGATCTGGCCGAACTCAAGGTCGGCGACCCCGTCGTTCATGAACAGCACGGCATCGGCCGCTACCAGGGGCTGGTGCGGATGGACCTGGGCGAAGGCGAGATGGAATTCCTCGAACTGCATTACGCCGACGATGCCAGGCTGTACGTGCCGGTGGCGCAACTGCATGTGATTTCGCGCTATTCCGGCGCCGAGCCGGACGCCGCGCCGCTGCACGCGCTCGGATCGCCGCAGTGGGAAAAGGCCAAGCGCCGCGCCGCCGAGCAGGTGCGCGATACCGCTGCCGAGCTGCTGGTTCTCTATGCGCGCCGCGCCGCCCGCGAGGGGCATGCGTTCTCGTTTTCCACTCACGATTACGATGCCTTCGCCGACGGTTTCGGCTTCGAGGAAACGACCGACCAGGCCGCGGCGATCGAGGCCGTGGTCGAGGACATGCGCGCGGCGAAACCGATGGACCGGCTCGTCTGCGGCGATGTCGGCTTCGGCAAGACCGAGGTTGCCCTGCGCGCCGCCTTCTGCGCGGTGGCCGACGGCAAGCAGGTTGCCGTGCTCTGTCCGACGACATTGCTGTGCGAGCAGCACTATCAGACCTTCTGCGACCGCTTCGCCGACTGGCCGGTGAAAGTGGCCGAACTCTCCCGCTTCAGAACGGCGAAGGAGGCGGCGCAG
>JAVBTC010000086.1:0-25971 GCA_031556405.1 Rhodocyclaceae bacterium | reverse complement strand
TCCAGCCCGATGCCGGCGGCGATCAGCGGTTGCAGCAATTCCGGCGCGGGGAAGCGCAGCGTTGGGCCGCTGCCGAAAAGCGCGATTTCCGGGGCGAGGGTGGCCAATTCCACGAAATCCTCGATTTTCAATGCCTCGAATCCGGCAGTGCCCCAGCCTTCGACGATCCGGGCGGCGAGCACGATCAGGCCGCTTTCATGACGCCTGCCGCCGATTTCGACATAGTTCAGGCCATAGCCGGTGAAGGCGTTTTTGTTTTCGATGCGGTCCCATTCAAGTTTCATGGCATTTCAACTCGGGTTCATTGCGGTGCACAAAACGATAAAGTAGGATTATAACTTTTCGCCCGTTGCGCCTCGCCCTGCTTTTTTTGCGCTTCTTTTTTGTTCTTTCGCGCGCCTTTTTTCCGGAACCGATGCCATGAGACCCGTCTATAAATCCGCCAAGCTCGCCAACGTCTGTTATGACATCCGCGGTCCCGTGCTGGCATTGGCCAAGCAGATGGAGGAAGAAGGTCACAAGATCATCAAGCTCAACATCGGCAACCTGGCTGTATTCGGGTTCGACGCGCCGGAAGAAATCCAGCAGGACATGATCCTCAATATGCCTAACGCGGCGGGCTATTCCGATTCCAAGGGTATTTTTCCGGCGCGCAAGGCGGTAATGCATTACACGCAGCAGCAGGGCATCAAGGGTGTGACGCTGGAAGACATCTACATCGGCAACGGCGCTTCCGAACTGATCGTGATGGCGATGAACGCGCTCCTGGATAACGGCGACGAAGTGCTGGTGCCGGCGCCGGATTATCCGCTCTGGACGGCGGCCGTGAGTCTCTCCGGCGGCACGCCGGTACATTATTTATGTGACGAAGGCGCGGGCTGGCTGCCCGATCTCGACGATATACGCGCCAAAATCACGCCGCGCACGCGGGCGCTGGTGCTGATCAATCCCAACAATCCGACCGGGGCGCTGTATCCGGATGAACTGCTGCGCGACATCGTCGACATTGCGCGCACGCACGGGCTGGTGCTCTACGCCGACGAAATCTACGACAAAGTTCTGTATGAGGACGCGCGCCATACCGCGCTCGCTTCGCTTTCCGAGGATGTGCTGACGATTACCTTCAACGGTCTTTCGAAGAATTACCGTTCCTGCGGCTACCGTGCCGGCTGGATGGTGGTTTCCGGCGAAAAGCGGCAGGCGCGCGATTACATCGAGGGGCTGGAAATCCTCTCCTCGATGCGCCTGTGCGCCAACGTGCCGGCGCAATACGCGATTCAGACCGCGCTCGGCGGTTATCAGAGCATCAACGATCTGGTCGCGCCGGGGGGACGTCTGCGCCGCCAGCGCGACCTGGCCTATGAGTTGATCAGCGCGATTCCGGGCGTGACCTGCGTCAAGCCCAAGGCTTCGCTGTATATGTTCCCCAGGCTCGACCCGAAGCTGTACCCGATCGACGACGATCAGGTATTCATTTCCGAGTTGTTGCTGGAAGAAAAAGTGCTGCTCGTGCAGGGAAGCGGTTTCAACTGGGCCAAGCCGGACCATTTCCGTCTCGTTTTCCTGCCGCACGAGGACGATTTGAGAGAGGCCATCGGACGTATCGCGCGCTTCCTCGAGGGCTACCGCAAGCGGCACGGAAGCTGAGCTTTTTTGATTCTTTTCGTTTTAACGACCTTTCAACGTTTTTAGCCACAGGATAATTCATGAAACCCATCAACGTCGGCCTTTTGGGCATCGGTACCGTGGGCGGCGGCGTTTTCGCCGTGCTCAAGCGCAATCAGGAAGAAATCACCCGCCGTGCCGGCCGGCCGATTGCGATTACGGTCGTCGCCGACAAGGATCTCGAACGCGCGCGGAATACGGTGCGCGCGATTTGCCCCGACGCCCGCGTGACCGATGATGCTTTTTCCGTGGTGAACGACCCGAAGGTCGATATCGTCGTCGAACTGATCGGCGGTTACGGCGTCGCGCGCGAGCTGGTAATGCAGGCGATTGCCAACGGCAAGCATGTGGTCACGGCAAACAAGGCATTGCTCGCCGTACACGGCAACGAAATTTTCACTGCGGCGCAGCAAAAGGAAGTGATGGTGGCTTTCGAGGCCGCGGTGGCCGGCGGCGTTCCGATCATCAAGGCGCTGCGCGAAGGCTTGAGCGCCAACCGGATCGAATGGATTGCCGGCATCATCAACGGCACGACCAATTTCATTCTCTCGGAAATGCGCGAGAAGGGGCTGTCGTTCGCCGAAGTGCTGAAGGAGGCGCAGCGCCTGGGATATGCCGAAGCGGATCCGACCTTCGACGTCGAGGGCATCGACGCCGCACACAAGCTGACGATCATGAGCGCGATCGCGTTCGGCATTCCAATGCAGTTCGACAAGGCCTTTACCGAGGGAATCACCCGGCTCGATGCGGTGGATATCCGGTACGCCGAACAGCTCGGCTACCGGATCAAGCTCCTGGGCATCACGCGCAAAAAAGATGCGGGTGTCGAACTGCGCGTGCATCCGACGCTGATTCCGGCCAAACGCCTGCTCGCCAATGTCGAAGGCGCAATGAACGCCGTGGTGGTGCAGGGCGATGCCGTCGGCGCCACGCTGTATTACGGCAAGGGCGCCGGCGCGGAACCGACGGCCAGCGCCGTCATCGCCGACCTCGTCGACGTTACCCGGATGCACACCTCCGACCCGGAGCACCGCGTGCCGCACCTCGCGTTCCAGCCCGATGCGCTGGTCGATCTGCCGATTCTGCCGATCACGGAAATCGTCAGCTGTTATTACCTGCGTCTGCGCGTGGCGGACAAGACGGGCGTTCTGGCCGACATCACGCGCATCCTCGCGGATCAGCGCATCTCGATCGACGCGATGATCCAGAAAGAACCGGAAGAGGGTGAAGATCAAACCGACATCATTCTTTTGACGCACGAAACACAGGAAAAATCGATTCTGGCTGCCTGTGCCGCGATCGAGGCGTTGCCTACGGTACAAGGGGCAATGACACGTTTGCGGTTGGAAATGCTGCAGTAACGGGTTGCCAGCGGTTTCGGCGAAGCCGGATCGAAAAGCCGCGCAACCGATAATTTTCCATATTCGATTAATAATTATGTGCTATAACCGGCTACATATATAGAATTAAATTTAATCAAAATTAGAATAGATCAAATGCGATGAAATATATTTCGACACGCGGCCAGGCTCCGGAACTCTCTTTTTGCGACATCCTGCTTGGCGGTCTGGCACCCGATGGCGGGCTATATCTGCCGCGGAATTATCCACGCATCGGCCGCGCCGAGCTGGACCGTTGGCGCGGGCTTCCGTATACTGACTTGGCCTTTGAACTGCTCTCGCTGTTCGTCGACGACATCCCCGCCGCCGATCTGAAAGCATTGTGCGAAAAAACCTACCGCGCCGACGTTTACTGTCACGTCCGGCCCGGCCAGGACGCACGGCAGATCACCCCGGTCGCGTGGCTGGAAAAGGGCGAAGGCAGCAGCGGCAAGCTCGGCCTGCTCGAACTTTCCAACGGTCCGACGCTCGCCTTCAAGGATATGGCGATGCAACTGCTCGGCAACCTGTTCGAATACGAATTGGGGCGGCGCGGCGAGCATATCAACATCCTCGGCGCCACGTCCGGCGATACCGGTTCGGCGGCGGAATACGCGATGCGCGGCAAAGCCGGTGTCAACGTCTTCATGCTCTCGCCGCACGGCAAGATGAGCGACTTCCAGCGCGCGCAGATGTATTCGCTGCAGGATCCAAATATCTACAACCTCGCCGTCACTGGCATGTTCGACGACGCGCAGGACGTCGTCAAAGCCGTCTTCGCCGATGCCCCTTTCAAGGCACGGTACAAAATCGGTGCCGTCAATTCGATCAACTGGGCGCGCGTGCTGGCCCAGATCGTTTATTACTTTCAAGGCTATTTCCTTGCCACGAAGAGCAACGACGAACGTATCGTGTTCTGCGTGCCTTCCGGCAATTTCGGCAACATCTGCGCTGGCCACATCGCCCGTATGATGGGCCTGCCAATCGAAAAACTGATCCTGGCGACGAACGAAAACGACGTGCTGGACGAATTTTTCAAAAGTGGCCGCTACCGTCCGCGCAGCGCGGCGGAAACCCAGGTTACTTCCAGCCCGTCGATGGACATCTCCAAGGCTTCCAATTTCGAGCGTTTCGTTTTCGACCTCGTTGGACGCGACGCGGCAAAAATCCGCGAGCTTTGGGCTCAAGTTGATGGAGGGCAGGGCTTCGATCTTTCCGGCACGCAGTATTATGCGCATCTGGCGGGCTATGCCTTCATTTCCGGAAAAAGCAGCCACGCTGACCGTATTGCGACGATCCGTGATATCTGGGAACGCTACGGGATGCTGATCGATACGCACACCGCAGACGGCATGCACGTCGCACTGGCGCTGCGGGAATCGTTGCCGAAGGAAGTGCCGATTCTGGTGCTCGAAACCGCACAGCCGGCAAAATTCGCGGCCAGTATCAAGGAAGCCGTCGGCCGCTTGCCACCGCTGCCCGACGATCTGGCAAACCTGGAAAGTCTGCCGCAGCGGGTCGAAGTTATTTCCGCCGATACCGTGGCGGTAAAGGAATTCATCGCCGTGCACGCGGACTGAATCGGCATATCGTTCCGCATGGTACGACCGCACCTACCGATTCGCGCCGGCGTGCTTTCGCGCAGGAGTTTATAGGCGGGCAGGGCGCAGCATGCCCGCGCGGGAAACTATCACTCAACGCCGAATCCGATGCTCGCAATTCTGCTGCAAATCCTGATTTGGTCGATTTCCCTGGGAGCCTTGATCCTGTGGCCGGCAGGTACGCTCAACTATCCGGGCGCGTGGGCTTTCATCACGCTGTTCGCGGGCGGCGGTTGCACGATTTCGATCTGGATGTTCCGGCATAGTCCGGATCTGTTGCGCGAACGCATGACGTGGCCGTTACGGCGTGAGCAAAAACCATGGGATCGGATTTTTCTGCTGTTTTTCATCGCGGGTTTTTTCGCCTGGCTGTCATTCATGGGCTGGGACGCTGCTCGCACGGGTTTTGCGGCGGTACCCCCATGGCTTCAGGTCGTTGGCGGCGCCTGTCTGGTATTCCATGGCCTGGTCGCTTGGTGGACGTTTCATGAAAATGCTTTCGCCATTCCCGTGGTGAAAATCCAGAAAGGGCAGAGGGTTATCGATACAGGGCCTTATGCCATCGTACGACACCCTATGTACGCGAGCATGTTGCTCTTTCTTCTCAGCCTCCCGTTGCTGCTCGGATCCTGGCTCGGCCTCGTGTTTTCCGTGTTGTTCATTTTCGCCATTGCCTGGCGCACCGTGCGCGAAGAAGAAATTTTGTGCGCAGAATTGGACGGTTACGAGGACTACGTTACGCGCGTGCGCTACCGTTTCGTTCCATTCATCTGGTAGTGCAACACGCGAAAGCAAACGACATCAGTAACGACTGAGCGCGTCGGCGATAAATCTTCACTTTACGGAAGTGATTATTTTGCCCCTGCCGCCTTGAACTGGGCGATCCGTTCCAGGCAACTCAGCACGCCCCGGCTCGCTTCTTCCATATGTTCCAGGGCAGTCACACCATCGGAAAGCCGGCCATCATAGTAGGCTTCCAGCGCTTCCTTGCCATAGCGGTGGACGGATTGGTGCGGTATTTCCATTGCGGCATAGCCATCGAACTGGGAACAAACATTGCGTCCCTCGCCGTGGTAATACCATTTGCCCAGCCGGCACGACGAACTGTCCGCCAGATCCTCGGATTTTTTCTCCGAGGCGCCGATGAATACCTTGTAAACCTCGAATTTGAAAACCAAGTGGTCGAATTTCGCCAGTTCGACAAAGCTGCGCAACGCCGTCGTCTTTACCGAATCTCCGACGTGGCGTGAGAGCGAAACTACGCTTGCCATGTCCTCGGTCACCTGCACGCCGTTCTTACCGAGATTGTTGGCACGGCCCGCAAGGCCTTCGATGCCTGTGAGGGTAGTGCTGGTATCACCCTGAATGGTACCCACCAGTTCGGAGATTTCACCGGTTGCCCTAGTCGTGCGCTCCGCCAGTTTTCGTACTTCATCGGCAACGACAGCAAAACCGCGGCCCGATTCTCCCGCCCGCGCTGCCTCGATAGCGGCATTGAGCGCCAGTAGATTGGTCTGATCGGCAATTTCCTTGATCAGGTTGACGATGTTGCCGATTTGCTCGGTACGGGCATTCAATCCACGGACCTGTTCCATCATCGTTCGGGCATCCTCAGAAAGCCGCATGATGTTTTCCGACAAATGCTGAATTGCCGTCTGGCTGGATAGTGTGATTTTTTCTGCTTCCATAACTTCGCCTTTTTCCTGATTCAGGGATTCGGCCATCACGGAGAGCGTGCCTTGCGACTCCTGCAACGTGGCGCCGAAAGCAGCCATGTTTTGCAGCATATGTTCCCAATTGTGCACCGCTTCGGCCGCACGTTCGGATTTTTCCCGCGATTCCCCAAGGTCGCGTTCCATTGTCGAGAGCAGTTCCTGTAAGCGCTGCTTTTCCAGTTCGGCAACGCCGAGCTTCTGTTCCAATTCCCTTTCATGAACATTCGATCCAAACAGGCCCATGACTATCCTCCCAATTGAAGCTTATTCGAGAATGTAAAGCACATACCGATATAGTACTCGTCTCTCACAACAATTTCACGTTCGATGTCCCGGGAAAACCGTGATTTCTCGATATTCCTCACGCAAAGGCCCATATTCGGCCATCGCCTGACATCATAATCGGTGGATCTCCGGCATTTAAGCTGACGGCATTTATTTTTCAGATCCGCGATATTTAGTCCATAGGCATTTAAAAGCGTCGGGTGCGGGTGTCCCATACAGACCTTCACGGCTTGAGTCCGTAGAAGCGCATTGCGCGTGTCCAGGCGTTCTCTTCCCGGAAGCGTTGATCGTGCCCTATAGGCCATAAAGGCCGGTGTCGATCCGGGAGCGCGGCGGGTGTATTCCCATGGGTAGGGATATTGAAGGTTTTTGATGAGGATCGCGGCGGCGCTGGTGCTGCTCGGAGTAAAAAAGCCAGCTTTTTTATTTGACGCCTTGGCGGGAAACGGCTGCGCAGCCGCCGCGACGGGTCGAAGCGAAGCGGAGCGAGCCGCCCTAGATTTATAACAGGGACAATATATAACCGGTCAGGGGAGACGATGGTTAAGCCGGATGGTCAAGGTTCCAATTTGACCAAGTTGTATATCAGCATTACCGAGGAAGAGAGGTTTTTTCCTTCTGCCGCACATCCGTTTTTTTCGGAAATTCGTTCGTTATATACCCGGCTTCGGTTTTGCCGGTCTTGGAATGACGCGTGCCGTCGCCGCTGGTACAGGAGAATCAGGAAAAGCAAGCTGCGGCTGCTCGAAGCTGGAGTCGATCCGGAGCAACTGCGGCTGTACTGCCGCTATCTGAAAAACCCGAAAGATGAGGCACGCAGGCAGCGTTATTTGTACTATGCAAAACAATTGCGCTTGTTCTAAAAACCATGCTAGCATCCTGTACCCTGTTGTTCTAAGGGATAATGACGAATAATTTTTACGGAGGCTTGCGGCATGGCGGTTAAGAGCATTGCATCGCATCACGCTACGGGATGGCTGGATATCTGATTGGTAGCGGGCCAGAAGGTGTCGGTTCCGGATCATCTGCGGGTCGATCATATCGGCACGCGGGTCAATGTCCCGCCGACGAAACGGGGGCGCGGGGTGAAGATCACGGGGATTCCCAGCGGCACGGTCTATGACGTGGATCGGTATCCGAAGGAACAGACCTATTTTTTTACCGACGACCAGGAAGGGCGGGACCGGGAGCTTTTCACGATTCTGGAAGGGCCGTACCGGGGGAAGCGGGCGGTCGCCACTGCGTTGAAAAACGGCGGAAGATTTCAGCCAGTCAAGGTAACTCCATCGGCCTATATGGTTTTCACGATAAAGACAGAAGAGGGGCATGAGGGGCATTTTTATGGAACCTTGACCTTCGGATCGACTACGGTGACGGCTTTTACCAGCAATGAAGACCCTGTTCCAAAGGGAGAATATGCGATAGAGCTTCCTGATTTTCAGCACGATCCAGGGCGTATTTATCAGGGGGTGTGTGATTATCCGATGACGTGGTTTCGTGCGGGGAATTCCGGGCGTAGATACATACATCCCGGCAGGATTAGTGATGGTTGCATTACTATTCCGCCAGAGGAATGGAATCAGGTTTTTCGATATTTGATTACGGCGAGGAAGGGAGACAATATCAATGCGGGCACGGTCAAAGTTATTAATCCTTTTAAACTTATGTATAGGTAGTCTTTCTCTATTTTGTTATGGCGCTGTTGCTGATCTAGAGCGCATAAAGTATGTAAATTTGACAAAGCCGGAATTGGTTCTTGAATATGTAAAATCGGCATCGAAGGAAAGTAAAGATATGGCAAAAGAGATGTATGAGTATGCGGTCAGAGGTACTCATCGTTTAAAAGTTGGGGCTAGTTGGGGTTCTGTTTCTAAATCATGCGGGGAAAGTTTGTTGTTGTATCCCATGGGAAAGACTTATCTATTAGGCGTTGAAGCTAAATTAAGAAATTGGAATGAGGCAAAAAAAGAAAATCCGGACATCCAAAACCAAAAATCTCGTTTGTCACGGCAAGCCTTGGAGCGTGCTTATGGCTGGCTGAATTCGGCTGTGGCGGTCGAATCCTACGAACGCTCGATGCCAGACGATCAGCGGGCAAAGCTGGTGCCGTACCGGGACTGTGTGAAGCGTTATCTGGATACGGGCAATGCAGAACCGTCCTGTGTGCCGCTGCAATGGTCGGGGGACGTTCCGGTGCCGTGAGCTTCGCTTGGTGGGAGCGTTTTAAATCGTGGCTTGATGGGTAGGTATTGGAAGGCATTAAAAAACCCGCCGAAGCGGGCTTTTCTTTATGCTGCTTGCAATTTGTAAAACGGTCTGATGATATATTTTAGGCGTTTCTTGATTGATGCCAATAGCAATCGTATTTTACATAATACAAATTATGCGCCCAATCTCGGATGCGGAAGTTTTCTGCACCGCGCCTTGCGTGCGCCGATCGTCGAGGAAAACTACGAAGTCGTCGTGATCGACACACCCGGCGCCCAAGGGCCGCTCCTATTATTCGGCGGCAACGTGCGGATGGCCAAGACCGTCATTCCGTCCGCCGTCGGCAACGGCCCGCGTCCCGGTGCACCGGATGCGCTCCCAGCCGGCCTACGTTTTCGCCGGCAGCGACGGCCACACTCTCGGAGACGCCACATGATCCAGCTGCGCGTGACCGATATCGATCTCTACGACCGCAATCCTCGTCAGGCTCCCAACAAATGTTTTGCCGAAATCAAGGAATCGATCCGGACGACCTTGATCCAGACGCCGCTGGTCGTTACCAAGCGGCCCGGATCCGATCGCTACATGATCAGCACCGGCGGCAACTCCCGGTTGAAGGCGAAATTCCAGAGGCGCCCACGGAACCGCAGCTCAGTGAAGACGGTCTGTCCATGCTGAAAACCCTGATCACACAGCCGGCCTTTCCTCCCGGAAAGATCGCCTGTACCAGGGGCGTCCATGAACATGTCGCCAACGGAAGCTTGAACATCCTGCCCTACCTCCGCCGGGATTTGTCCGGAGATTGGGGCGATATGTGCGATGACGACAAATTGAGCAGCAACCAGGGTTTGCAATCGGGTGGCCGTCTTATGTCGTCGTACAACCTCGATCGTAGCTACGAGGCAGAGTTCGGCACCGACAACAAGCTCTGGATCATTACCGAATGGGATCGCTCTGTGACAACGCGGTGCTGTTTCCGTCCGAATACTGATTCCGTAATTTTCAGATTTATTTTTTTCAACCCGCAGGGTGGACGACGCCCTGCTGGGATCGTCCGCCCTGTTTTTTTTCCTCTTTTATTTATGGAGCATCAAAAATGAAATTACATCTCAGACATGGACGGCACGATCCCGATGCCAACATGGAAGATTGGGGTTTCGACGGACCGGTGCTGGAGGGGGTCGAATCCCTGGCTTGCACCAAGCAGACGAACTTCGTCGTTTTCGAGACACTGGAAGCAATGCAGGAGGCCCGGAAGCAAACGGGCTGGACGGCAGGTTGGGATCCTCGTCATTGCTTGGTCATGCCGTATCTCGAAGACATGGTGGAATGTCTCCAGGTCGACGGAGCCGGCATCCCCGTCCGGTGCTACTACGGCGACTGGTCCCTGGAGCAATCCAAGGGAGCAACGCCATGAGACTGAACGTGCATTTCGGCCCGATACTTGAAGACATCGCGTATCTGTCCTCCATTACTCCCCGAACCATAATCTCATTTGGTTTTCCTCCCTCAACGGCTGCTCGTTGCCAAGACGTGGAAGACTGAATCCGTGTTGGAGGTATCGCCGCCATAGCTGGCCGTGATCGGACGGTTGCCCACGCTCGCGAAGCTCGCGGTCAGCGTGGCCTCTCCGGCCGAGAGAGGCGCCGTTCCCAGTATGGTCGACGCGCTCTTGAAGGTAACCGTGCCGCTGGGTGCATTGCCCGTTACCGTGGCCTTCAACGTCACGGTCTGGTCCACGACCACCGGATTGGGCATCGCTGTCACCGTGATGGCGCTTGCCGTTTTGTTGACTGGCAGTCTGAGCACGGCCGAGGTGCTGGCCGTGTTGGTGGCGTCACCGCCGTAGCTGGCCGTGAGCGAGCGGTTTCCAGCGCTGGCGAAACTCGTGGTCAACGTGGCCACTCCGCCCGAGAGGGTTACCGTTCCCAGCGTAGTGGACGCGCTCTTGAAAGTGACCGTGCCACTGGGGCTGTTGCCCGTTATGGTGGCCGTGAGCGTCACCGCCTCGCCCACCTTCGCGGGATTCGGGCTGCCCGTCAGCGTCATGGTCGTTGTTACAGGGGAATTTGAGGATTTTTCAAAGGCGCCAAGGTCGGGACCGTTACCGGCGGGGCGAACCTGACCACGCTGATCGAAGGCAATCGCGTATGCCGGATCGGCGGTGTCGATGGCCGGGCTGCCATCGGGCAGTGCCAGCGTCGGGGTCGGTCCGCCGCTATCGGCCAGCGCATCGGAAACGATCTGCGTCAGCGCCGTTCCGGGGGAAACGAGGATCGTGCTATTGCTGTTGCAGGAATTTTCGTTGCCGGCACTGGCCCGCCATTCGAGGTTGGTGCCGCCGCTGCTGTCTTTTAGGACGTACGAAGCAGATAGGAAAGCTGACGACGATAGCCGAAGTATTCGAAGGCGTCGCCGACTGTACGCAGCAGGCCCTGCTGCTTTGCTCAAGATCGTGCTGACAGCCCCCGATGTTGGCGCTCAAAACACTGTTCTCGAAACTCGCCGTTCTACGCCACAAACATTCGGTTTCGTTTTTCACGCGCCCTACTCTCCTGCAAGATGCTTATGGAACGGTTGTCAGAAACAGGTACGCCGCGAAAATTACCAGATGAACCACTCCTTGTAAGATCGTGGTCCGCCCCATTCCTAGCGTCAACGACGCGATGATCATCGTCAAAAAAAGTAGCACCATCTCCTTGGGACCAAGCCCCAGTTCAAGCGGGCGGTTGATCATGATGAAAACGGCGGCTACTGTCGGAATCGTCAAGCCAATACTGGCCAGAGCTGAACCGAGGGCCAAGTTCAGGCTGGTCTGGATCCGGTCCGAGTGCGCGGCACGCAGTGCCGCCAGTCCTTCAGGCAGCAGCACCAATGCGGCAATTACCACACCTACGACAGCGGGTGGCAGCCCGGCACCGAGGACTGCTGCTTCCACTGACGGAGACAATAGTTTGGCCAGCGCTACCACGGCTATCAAGGAGACGATCAGCAGTACGCTGCTGAACGCCGCCACACGCCCAGGCGGCGGCGGGGCGTGTTCATTTTCATCGTGACTACCCTCGGCCAGGAAATAGTCGCGATGACGTACGGTTTGCACGAATATGAAGCAACCGTAGAGGACCAGAGACATTACGCCTGCAAAAGCAAGTTGCGATGGCGAGAGTATCGGCCCTGGCGTGGAGCTTGTGAAGTTGGGCAGTACCATCGTCAGACCGAGCAATGCCACCAGAACCGCCATTGCCGCGTTGGCCCCCGGTGCCTGGAACTCTTGCTCGCGGTGGTGTAGACCGCCGACAAAAAGGCACAGGCCAACGATGCCATTACAGATGATCATAACGGCTGCGAACACGGTATCGCGCGCGAGTCCGGCTTTTTCCGGACCGGATGACAGCATCACCGATACGATCAGTGCTACCTCGATTACTGTGACAGCAATGGCCAGCACCAGCGTGCCAAACGGTTCGCCGACTTTATGCGCTACTACCTCCGCGTGGTGCACTGCTGCAAATACGGCACCTGCCAGTGCCACAGCCATGAATGCCATCAGCCAGACCGCCTCTGCTATAAAAAAACCCAGACAAAATGCAGCCCAGGCAATCAGCGGAGACCAGATGGTCCACACCGGCAGCTTGTTGGAAGTTGCCATATTTTTCCTTTTTTCTAGTCGATTGCGAGCGCATAGCATGCCCTGCGTCCGGTATGGGTGCAAGAAATTCTACACAAGATAATCCAGGCTCATTTATGTCATTTAAATTATTTTTGCGCAGTGTGCTCTTGGTGGCCGATGCGCCTTCCCCTAGTCTAATTCACATTTCAACGCACCAGATTCCAAGTGGCGTATAGCCCATAGACGCCATACGCGGTAACCAGAGATCCAGCTCCAAGCCGTACCGCGCGGTGTTGTGTAAAAGAACGCAGACGCCCCAGAAACAAGCCTGCGAGCAGCAGATTGGGCAAGGTTCCCAGTCCGAAGGCGAGCATCAAATGCGCACCGGAAACCATCGACCCGCTGGTCAGCGCCGTGGTCAAGGCACTGTAAACCAGTCCGCATGGCAACCACCCCCACAGCAGACCGAGCGGGAACGCCTGTACTGCCGTGCGTACCGGTAGAAAACGTTTCGTTGCCGGCTGAATGCGACGCCAGACCATACTACCAGCGCGTTCAACCCACGCCAGCACGGACGTTATCCCCATCAGATAGATTCCCAGCGCGATCAGCATCAGATTGGCAAGTAGGTAAAGTGCGATCCGGGCCTGCAATTCTCCTGCCACAGCCAGCGACGCTCCACCGACCATCCCGGCAATGGCACCGGCTGCGCAGTAGGATGCAATTCGTCCAATGTTGTACGCCAGGTGCAGCGAAAGCCGTGCCGGCCCACCTAGTGAAAGTGCGCCGATAATACCGCCACACATGCCGACACAATGTGTGCCACCGAGGAGGCCGACGAGAAAAAGAGCAATGAGATTGCCGTTATCGGGCATGAAAATAAAAAATGGTGAGACTCTGGAGGTCAGAGATCGGATTCATTTCGCTGTTTTGCCGGTTTTCAAAGCATATAGGTTGTTACGGCGAAAATGCAGAATGCAATTACTCCACCCCACCAATATCCCAACGCCAGTGTGAATGGAATCGTAAGCAAAAATAAACACTGTAAATTATTCTGGAAGTCCGCAAACGGAACAAAACCCGCAGTAGCCTTGCGGCACTCTTCGCTGAACCAGTCTCGGAGAATTTACGCCAGAGATCGCAGTAACAATTTCGCTTATTCGATATGCGGTGTCGGTCTGCATGGATGCAGGAACCTAAAAACATAGCCGAGCCAAGTCGAGCCCGGTTTCATCCCGCATTCAAATAACTTTTGAATACCGTGTATGTTGCCGGCTGGCGCGCAGATAACGATCAAAGACCATCGAAATCACGCGTACCAGCAACCGCCCCGGAGGCAGAACGGAGATCCATTTGTCGTCAACTCGCAGCAGGCCAGCGCTTTGCATTTCTTTTAAATCGGCCAGTTCGTCGGAAAAATATTTTTTGAAATCAATCAGATGCGCAATTTCGATCGATTCGATGGAAAGCTCGAAATGACACATCAGTGCCTGAATGATGGCGCGGCGCAGAATATCGTCTGCGGAGAGTTCGATGCCGCGAAATACCGGAAGGATCCCGTTGTCGAGTCGGTCGTAGTATTCATCCAGGGTTTTTACATTCTGCCCATACACTGGACCGATTTTGCTGATCGAGGAAATACCGAATCCCAGCATATCGCAGTCGGCGTGCGTCGAATATCCCTGGAAATTGCGGTGCAGCCTCCCCTGCCGCTGCGCGACGGCGAGTTCGTCTTCCGGTTTTGCAAAATGATCCATGCCGATATAGACGTAGCCGGCTTCGAGCAGCTTTTTAATGCCGAGCGAGAAAATCTGCAATTTGGCGTCCGGTGATGGCAATTCGGACTCGAGAATACGCCGCTGCGGCTTGAACAGGCCGGGAAGGTGCGCGTAATTGTAGATCGAGAGCCGATCCGGGTTCATTTCCAGCACCCGTTCCAGCGTACGGTTGAAGCCCATCACCGTTTGCTGCGGCAACCCGTAGATCAAGTCGATGGAAATCGATTTAAACCCGTTGGCACGTGCCGCATCGATCACCAGTCGCGTTTCTTCCTCGCTCTGAATCCGGTTAACCGCTTTCTGCACACCCTCATCGAAATCCTGTACGCCGACGCTCATGCGATTGAAGCCAAGTTCGCCGAGCAAGGCCACCGTTTCCACATCGACCTTGCGCGGGTCGACTTCGATCGAGTACTCCCCTCCTTCGACCAGGCGGAAATACTGTTTTGTCATCGCCATCAACTGGCGCATTTCGTCATGCGCGAGGAAGGTGGGCGTTCCTCCGCCCCAGTGCAGTTGGATTACCTCATTCTCGCCATCCAGGCTGCGGTGCTGCAACGCCAGCTCTTTTCCCAGATATTTCAGGTACTTGGAAGAGCGCCCGTGATCCTTGGTGATGATTTTGTTACAAGCGCAGTAATAACAAATGGTGTTGCAAAAGGGGATGTGAAAGTATAATGAGAGCGGTCTTCCGATTCCGCCGATTGTCCGCTTGGAAAGCCAGTGTTCGTATGCAGCTGCATCGAACGCTTCGACAAAGCGGTCTGCTGTCGGATATGAAGTGTAACGCGGCCCGTTGACATCGAAACGGCGGATTGTCTGCGGGTCGAAGACGAGATGCTCTGTTGCAAAATTCATGGGGCGTCGATTGTATCGCTGTTTCTCGTTCGTTGCTCCCCGCCACTATACGAAAGGAGGCGGGGATATGCGCGAAAAGTCGCAAGTGTTACGAGAAGGCCGCAGAAAGTCATTTCAGGTCACTAAAGAATAACCCCGAAGGCGGATTATCTTTTTTTGACAAGGTAATCGCATTGACGTGGATCAACAAGTCAGGGTAGCTGCTTCGCGGCTTCATTTGGGAACAATTTAGGAAACGAGCATGTCCTCAGCCCGTACCGTTCGCAGTGAAATCAATCTCTCTGTCATTAAAACCGCCTGTTCCAACTGCAATCTGAACGAACTTTGCCTGCCGCTCGGTCTTTCGGAAGAGGAAATGACGCGGCTCGACGAGATGGTAACTTTGCGTCGCAAAGTCCGCCGCGGCGAGCATCTTTACCATGCCGGGCAAGAGTTCCACGCGATTTACGCGATCCGTACCGGTTTTTTCAAAACCGACGTGCTGATGGGAGACGGGCGCGAACAGGTGACCGGCTTCCAGATGGCCGGCGAACTGCTCGGCCTGGACGGCATCGGCACCGAAACCCACTCCTGTAACGCTATTGCGCTCGAAGACAGCGAGGTCTGCGCGATCCCGTTCTCCAATCTGGAGGAGTTCTCACGTGAGATCGTGACTTTGCAACAGCATTTCCACAAGGTGATGAGCCGCGAAATCGTCCGCGATCACGGCGTGATGCTGCTTCTTGGCACGATGCGTGCCGAGGAACGCCTGGCGGCTTTTTTGCTCAACCTGTCGCAGCGATTTACTGCCCGGGGGTATTCTCCGGCTGATTTCTACCTACGCATGACGCGCGAGGAAATCGGCAGTTATCTCGGGCTGAAGCTCGAAACCGTTTCTCGCCTCTTCTCCCGTTTCCAGGAGGAAGGGCTTCTGAGCGTGCAGCAGAAACATATCCGTATTCTCGATATCGCCGGCCTGAAAAAACTGATGAATCCCACGCGGCCGGAGGCCTGAATCCCCGGCTCCGCCAGAGCCGGGTCAAAGCAACCAGATCAAAAAACTCCACGGCGTGCGCCACCAGGCGGCGCCGACGATATAGAAAAATGCCAGCAGCGCAAGCATGAAGAAGAATATCCGCTGCTGCTTCGTCCGTCCCCGCCGCAGCGCCACCATCCCACACAGAATATAAACGAGCAATCCGATCAGCTTGGCCGTCAGCCATGGCAACACAAACGGATATTGCGTGGTCAGAATCGCCAGCCAGAGCGCGCTCGCCAAAAGCACGGTATCGACGCAGTGCGGCACGATACGTACCCAGCGCCGCGAAAGCAGC
Organism: Rhodocyclaceae bacterium; assembly: GCA_031556405.1. GTDB lineage: Bacteria > Pseudomonadota > Gammaproteobacteria > Burkholderiales > Rhodocyclaceae > WQZF01. Next base: position 9,559 of record JAVBTC010000086.1, on the reverse strand, counting down.
GGCGAATCGCGCAGCATCCAGATTCCGCGCAATCCGAATCCGATTCCGGAAAGCACGACACATATCTGGTGCGTTGTTTTTAAAATCAAATACATATAAAGTTAATTTCATGTAAATTATTAATAATTTACATGGGGGATTGCTTATCTCGGTCGCCTATCCCGACCGCCCGTCCGGACGTGGCGTCAGATACATTGGTACATAGATGCGGCACCACAACGCAAATATCACGACCCACAAGATGGCGCTCCACCAGAACAGGTTCATGAAACCAGGTAGTGCCAAAAATTCGCCGGCGAAGCGCAACAACACGATGCCTTGAAAGCACCAGAACAAGCGCCAGCCCCATACATCGGAATTGATCGAACGCCCGGAATGGCCGAGCGTCACCCGCGTTGCCATACCGATCAGCACCGATGTGAAATAGCCAAGCGTCAGCACGTGCAGCGGTGCCAGCCCTCCCACATTCACTCCCAACGCATGGGCAACACTCTGCGCGGCGTACAGCGAAAGCGCGATGCCCTGCCACAGGTGCGCAACATGGTGCATTGCCAGAAGATGCGAGGCGAAGCTTCTCCGCAACTGCCATTTCCAGGTGAACCAGAAAGAGATCGCCGCCGCGATGGTGTCGGGCAGCCACAGCCACGACTGCATGCCGCCAACCGCTCCCGCTCCGTGCGCGAACAGGCAGGCGAGCAGAATCCAGAGCAGCCCCATGGGACGATAGACGGCATAGAAAGGCAGCACATTGCCGGTAAAGAAAGGCAACATCCGGTGCGTGACGGTGGCGAAGACCGGCAGCAAAAACCCCCAGATGCCGATTTCTATTCCCAGCCGGGCGGCGGTGGTCATGAAAACCGGGGAAAAGACAGTTTCCAGGAAAGGAACCGGAGCGGCGAAAGCGCAGGCGAAAGACAGAACGCCGATCCAAGCCAGCAACAATGCGGCGGTTACCACCTTGGCGTGTCTTTTGTCCGGGTTGTCCCCGCCGCGAATCGCCAGGAACAATGCATAGGGCACCATGAGCCAGCCCGCCGCGACGGACAGTAGCGCAATGAACAAAACGGGAATTTCCGGTGGCAGAAAAAGACCGATGTAAAACAGCAGCCAGCCGCCGGCCAGAAGCAGAAATGCGGGCAGATAAAGTTGCCGCGGCACTTCTTTCGCGCCCACCCATTTGGGCAGGGCGGTCATCAGAAACCCGAAAATGTAGAATGAGAAAAAGCCGTATATCATCAGTACCGCATGTAGCCACGAAGCGGGAACGGACCAGGATATTGCCGGATAGAGGCCGGCATAGCGTGCGCCGAGGTCGACGCCCCAGAAAAGAACGGTCAAGAGACCCTGCATCGCTCCGGAAAAGAACATCACGCGGTGCGGTGCGGAGAAAAAGACATGCCGGAAGAGGCCGGGCGTGGATAAGGATAGGGATTTGGATTCGGATGGAGACTGAGACATGAGGATTTCAGATTTTTGTCGACGATGGATGCGACGGCGACGAAGGGTTGGACAATATGCCGGGAGCGGATTCATAGCTGGCGTCGATCAGCGCCAACGTGTGACGATAAGCGCGTATCGCTATCATCAGGTTTCTCTGCAGGAAAATTCCGGAAAGCGCCAGTAACGCGGCGGCGGGATAAAAGAAAAATTCCGGCACAGGGACCGCCAGCAAGAGCAGGAACAGCGCGCCGAAATGGATGATCTGTTGCTGCCCCATCGCACGTTCGGGCAGATACATTTTCATGTTGGGAATGGAGACCGGACGCAGCCCTTCTTTTCTCGTTTTGCCGGCAGCCACGTGCTCATTATTGCGGTTTTGCAGATGCAGCCAGGAAAGAAAGGGCACGATTTTATACAACATGCCGCTGATGACCGACATGAAGACACCGGGGAAAAGCAGAACGCCGAACAGGAGCGGCCAGCCGCTCCAGGAAGCGACCGTTTCCGAGCACGCGGCAAGCATCCATAGGGTGCTTGCCGCCAGCACGCACCCCATCGCGCCGCGCCAATAGCGCTGTGTCGTATCGGAACGGGCGCGTTTGCTGCGATGCTGCAGGTACAAGGTCATCGCGGCAAACGCGATGCTTCCCGCAACCGGAAAGAAGCCGAGAATCGCCGCCAGGAACTCCCAGCGCAGCACGGCGGCAAGGCTCCAGAGGGCGACCAGCGCCAGCAGCGCGGTTGCGAACCATCGTGCGAACCGGGGCGGATAAGGCGGCGTCAGCAGAAACATCGGCACCACTACATAGGCAACCGCCGCAATCAGGATCAGGCCCCAAGCGAGCACGCCCCAGGCGAAGTGGATATCGGTCAGATGCATCACGAGCCCGGCGCCCGGCAATACGATCCAGGCGTTGCGGGCGGCAGCCAGCGAGAAACCGAGCAATACGGTAACCAGCAATGCGCCAAGCGCTATTTTCAGGCCGCCCGTCGTCGGGCTGGTTGTCGGCAGAGGCCACAGAGCGCGCCCCATTACAAAAACAAATCCCCCTGCTCCAGTCCCCAGGAAAAGCAGCGCCAGTACGTAAAGCCAGGTCTGCGGCCACAGGAAGGCGGCAGCCAGAAACAGTGCCCCCGGCCCGATCAGCGCATGCACGCAACGCGCCAGAAGCAGCGGCGCGCCGGTGCTGGCGCCCGCGACCACCGGCAGAATCTGGATCAGCGCGCCGAGCATCGCCTGCATCATGAAGCCGACGGTAAACAGATGCACGAATGCCAGGGAAGCGACACTCCAGCGCGATTCGAATTGTTCCGGACCGGCCCAGCACATCAGGGCGGCGGCCAGCACCACGAACCAGGGCGCGGTCAGAAAGAAGCGCGCCGGGGCGGCAAATGGCGGTGCCTGCTCAAAGGACAGCAACGCCTGCATGAAATCTCCTAAGGTCGATCGCGGCCAGGGCTCGAAGTTTCATTGCTTCGCCCTGCCTTCTTCTTCAAAGAAAGAATGAAAAACCGGTTAAATAATTTTGCGCTGTATATCACTACAAATACAGACATTTATTCATTTCTGGAATAGAAAAAATATGGCCCCGCGAAGGGCGGAGATCATACGCGAAACCGGATCGCCAGTGGAAAAACTAGTGGGAAGGCGTATCGCCCTTCCAGATCAGGATTTCCACCGTGCCGTCCTCGGCGTAACCGGTTTTGTGCCGGTAGCCGTTGTTGGCCAGCGCTTTATACAAGGGATAAGGCTCGCGGTACAGCAGCAGCAGAAGCTGCTCGTCGTCCGCCAGTTGGTCGAGCGCTTCCATCGTCTGCACGAAAGGCTCGGGTGGCTCGAGGCCGCGCCCGTCGATCACGCGCTGCCCCGGCACCGACCCTGACTGTTTCGCCGTTCCATTCATGCGAACGCCTCTTGTATCCGCTCGCTGATCTGCGTAAATACCTCGGAATTTCCTCCTCCCAGATGTTGGTCGCACATCGGATAGAGAATGTTTTCCTCTTTCATGTTGTGCTGCTGCATCATGATCAGCAGGGTTTCGGCGTAGCCGGAATACTCCTCGCCGTTGCGCTGTGCCAGCGCCGCTTCCATTTCGGCGAAAAGCTCCTTCATCTGCAGGTGCTCGGAACGCATCACCTGGGTCGGCCCCATGCGCATCCCGGTTTTTTCCTCGAAGGCGGGAAACAGTATGCCTTCCTCGGCATCGAAATGCCGCCGCATCGCGGCATTGAAGGCCTTGAACGCGGCTTCGGCGCGTAACCAGTCAACGGAAGCCACAGCGGCTTCGATGGCGGCAAAAAGATCGTCGCAAGAACGATGGTCGTGCGTTAAGAATTCACGGATACCCGACATGGCGGTCCTTTCTCTTTCTTATGAACAATGAACATCGTTGGAAATTGTCATGGCAGGCGCCAGAATGGACATTGATAAAAATCAATCCTGTTTTTTCCTGTCATTCCCGGTCGAGATGATGGTTATTATTTCTTCGAGCGGTCCGGGGTGATGGCAGCGAATACGATGCGTGGCGCCGAGCGTCGTCATAGCGGGATAGCGTTCGCGGCACAGGGCGTCCGCTTTGGGGCAACGCGGGTGAAAATGGCAGCCCGTGGGTGGGTTGGCTGGCGAAGGCGTTTCGCCGGAAAGGTGAATTCGCCGACTGTTTCGGGGAAGCAGTTCGCCGTCCGTAGCTTTTTTTCCATCCCCTTTTCCACCTTTTCCACCTTCCCCGCCATCTCTGCTTTCGTCTTTGTCCTCGCCTTCGCCTTCCCCGTCCGGCGTCAGCACTGCGGAAAGCAGCGCCTGTGTATAGGGATGGCGCGGCGCCGTGAGGATTTCCGCGACACTGCCGTGTTCGACAATGCGTCCCAGGTACATCACCGCGACTTCATGCGCGAGATGTTCGACCACCGCGAAATTGTGGGTAATGAAAAGGTAGGCAAGCCCGAGCCGTTCCTGCAGTTCGCGCAGAAGATTGAGGATTTGCGCCTGCACCGAAACATCGAGCGCGGAGGTCGGTTCGTCGCAGATCAGCAGTTCCGGTTCGACCGCGAGGGCGCGGGCGATGGCAATGCGTTGCCGCTGGCCGCCGGAAAATTCATGCGGATAGCGCCGCAAGGCTTCCGCCTCGAGTCCGACCTGTTCCAGCAAGACCGCCAGCGCGGCCTCGATGTCGCCGCTTCCTGCGTAGCCCGGATTGAGCGCACGGATTCCCTCGGCGACGATTTCGCCGACCGGAAGGCGCGGATTGAGCGAGGCGAACGGGTCCTGGAAAACCATCTGCATTTTTCGCCGCAACGGACGCAATTGCCGCGACGGCATCGCCGCCAGTTCCCGTCCGGAAAGCCGCACGCTGCCGCCACTGGGCGCGGTGAGTTGTAGAACGGCTTTTCCGACTGTCGTTTTGCCGCAGCCGGATTCTCCGACCAGCGCAAGCGTTCTGCCGCGTTCCAGCGTGAAGGAAACGCCGTCGACGGCGCGTACCGTGGCGACGGTTCGGCGCAGCAGACCGCCGTGGATTGGAAAATGCACGCGCAGTTCGTCAACGGCGAGCAACGGTTCCGCCGCGCCGAAGTGCGGAATATCCGCGATGGTTTCTCCTCTTCCTTCCTCCGTTCCGCTTGGTGCGGCGCAAATGGGCGAAACAGGCCCGATTTTCTGCGTGCCCGTTCCGGCTTCCGCTTTCCAGTGGCAACGCAGACGGTGCATGGCGCCCTCGCCCCCACCATTTCCATTTTCGTTTCCGTTTTCGTTTCCGTTATTTCTCCCGTCTTCACCATTCCCTTCACGCCAGTCCGGGTTTTCCTCACGGCAACGGAGAAAGGCGTGCGGACAGCGCGGCGCGAAGCGGCATCCGGCCATGGCGGACAATGCCGCCAGCGACGGTACCTGCCCGGGAATCGTTTCCAGCCGCTGTCCACGCCGTTCCAGGCGGGGCAAGGCAGCGAACAGTTTGTGCGTGTAAGGATGCTGCGGAATGTGGAAAAAGCGCGCGCGCGGGGCCTCTTCAACGATTTCTCCGGCGTACATCACGCCGACGCGGTGCGCCATGCGGGCAACCACGCCGAGATCGTGGGTAATCAGCAGAATGCCCATGCCACGTTCTTCCTGCAGGCGGGAGAGCAGATCGAGAATCTGCGCCTGAACCGTCACGTCGAGCGCCGTCGTCGGCTCGTCGGCGATCAGGAGGCGCGGATCACCGGCCAGCGCGATGGCGATCATGATCCGCTGTTTCATCCCGCCGGATAGCTGGAACGGATATTCCTCGAGCCGACGCCGGGGATCGGCGATGCCGACGCTGGCGAGCAGTTCGCGCGAGCATTCCCGCCGCGCCGTGCGGTCGAGTTCGGGACGGTGGCAGGCCAGCACTTCGCCGATCTGCTGCCCGACCGTCAGCACCGGATTCAGGCTGGTTGCCGGTTCCTGAAAGATCATCGCCATCTGCGCGCCGCGGCGGCGGCGCATTTCGGCTTCGGGCAACGCCATCAATTCCTCTCCGGCGAGGCGCACCGAGCCGCCGAGTAGGATGCCGGCCTCGGGCAGAAGGCGCATCAGCGCAAGCGCGGCGGCGGATTTTCCGCAGCCGGATTCGCCGAGCAATGCCAGGGTTTCCCCGGCGGCGACGGAGAAGGAAACGCGTTCGACCGCGGTCAGAATCCTGTCTTTTCTCCCATCGCCACGGAAACCGACGCTCAAATCGCTCACTTCCAGCAACGGAGAGCCCGTCGCGGCGTTTACTGTGGTGTCCACTGTGGCGTTGATCGCGGCGCTCATCGGATCAGCCTCGGGTCGAATGCGTCGCGTACGGCGTCGGCCAGCAGATTGGCCGAAAGCACCAGCGCCAGCATGAATACGAAGGCGGCGGACAGGGACCACCAGACGACCGGGTCGCGCGAAAGCTCCATGCGCGCGTTATCGATCATCGTGCCGAAGCTGATCATCAGCGGGTCGACACCAATGCCGATATAGGAAAGCACCGCCTCGGCCAACACGAGGCTGGAAAAATCCATCACCAGCGTGATGACGATGATGTGCATCAGGTTCGGCGCCAGATGGCGCGCCAGGATGCGCCAGGATGAAACGCCGAACGCCTGCGCCGCCTGGATGTATTCGAGTTCGCGCAGTTTCAGCACCTCGCCGCGCAGCAGGCGGCAGAGACTGGTCCAGCTCGTCAGGCCGAGAATGAAGCAAAGCGCCAGCAGGCGCAGGTCGGCACGCTCGGCGGCGGTGGCGAACCATTGCGGATGCGTGTCGATCACCACCTGCATCATCAGGATCGATGCCGCGACCAGGAGTACGCCGGGAATCGAATTCAGCGTCGTGTAGAGGTATTGCACCAGGTCGTCGATCCACCCGCGGAAATAGCCGGCGAGCAGACCGAGCACCAGCGCCAGCGGCATCGTCACCAGCGTCGCCACCAGCCCGATCACCAGCGCCGTGCGGATGCTTTTCAGCACCTGATAAAACACGTCGATGCCGACCTTGTCGGTGCCGAAGACATGGTAATCGACGCACAGGAAAAACAGCGGCAGCAGAAACAGCAACAGCGCGCCGAAGGCGGCGAGCACAGCGTTCCAGGCAAAGGCGGTCTTGCCTTGCCAGATCTCCCGCCAGACGGTTCGCGGCGATACTGCAACTGATGGCATTGTTGGTGATGGCATCCGGGAGGAGCGCCGCCGCACCAGCGCGTAAACGAGACCAGCCGCCGCGGCCGCCCAGACACACAGCGCGGCCGCGAACGCCGGCAGCAGGCGTACCGCGACGTCGGTGGCGCGTCCGACCGGGTTTCCGTCCGCATCTTCCTGCAAATGCGCACCGCCATACGTCAGCCGGGGAAAGTCGCGGAGCTGCCGTTTCTGTCCGTCGCCGCCTTCGATCTCGACCGTTTCCTTGGCGTAGGAATGGGTTGCGAACGGCGCCGAATAGGTCTTTTCCACACGTTCGCGCAGCGGTGTCGCCAGCGCATCGAGCAGCGAAAGTACCTCGACCGAGTAAACCGCCTGCCCGTCCCTGGTATCTTCCAGGCGCAAACGGTAATGCAGCGAATCGAGCAATCCGACCAGCACGAAAAACACGAGTATCGTCGCTGCCGCCATCCCCGGGCGGCTGGCGCCGACCTTGGCCCATGCCGCGCGCAGCAACGGCCGGTGCGCGGAAAACCAGGCAGCGGCAACCGCGCCGGCCAGCAGCAGTGCCACGCAGATATCCGACCAGAGAATGACGATTTGAAAATTCACCGTTGCCTACCCCGCCATTCGCCTTGTTCCGTCATTCCGACAATGGAGCCGTCAACTGAGCCGTTAATTGAGCCGAATACGCGGATCCACCCACGTATAGGAAATGTCGGTCAGGATCAGGCCGACGATATATAGCACCGAACCGATGAATACCATCGCCCGCACGACGGCGAAATCCTGCGCCAGAATGGCGTCGATGGTATAGCTGCCCAGGCCGGGAATCCCGAAAAACGACTCGATCAGGAGCGATCCGATGAACAGCGACGGAATCACGACGACAACCCCGGTCAGAATCGGAATCATCGCGTTCTTCAGCACGTGGCGGTACATCACCACCGCGTCGGAAAGCCCCTTGGCGCGTGCCGTGCGCACGTAATCCCTGGCGATTTCCTCGAGGAACAGCGTGCGGTACCAGCGCGTCGAGCTCCCCAGGCCGCCAATCACCCCGATCAACACCGGCAGAATCAGGAAACGCCACGCGTCGAGCCCGCCGGCGTAACCGGAAATCGGCACCAACTGCCAGATTTTCGCCACCAGGTACTGCCCGCCGATGATGTAGAAAAGGCTGGAAATCGACATCATCGTCACGCAGGTCACCACCGCCCAGAAATCGAAACGCGTGGCGCGGAAGAACGCCAGTGTCAGCGCGCAGGCGATCGCGGCGGCAAATCCGAGAATGAAGGTCGGCAGCGCGATGGCCAGCGAGGGCCACATGCGCGTCCGGATTTCGCGCTTGATGTCGCGCCCGTCCTCGGCGCGGCCGAAATCGCCGACGAACATGCGTATCGATTTGCTGTAGAAAATGGTATCGGCGACTTTCGCCATGCCGGCGGCGGCGCCGTTCCAGAACAAAGGTTTGTCGTAGCCGCGCTCGGCTTTCCATTTTTCGATAGCTTCCGGCGTTACGCGCTTGACGCCCAACTGCATGCGCGCCATGTCGTCGGGCGTATTGACGATGAAGAACAGCGCGAAAGTAATCAGGTTAACGCCGACCAGAATCGGAATGGCATAAAACAGCCGGCGCAGAATGTAGGCGAACATGCGGTATTTTGTTCGGTAGGAAACGATCCCGTACTTTAATGGGATTTCGGGAAAGATTGTATTCTAATTTAATAAAATTAATTATATGTTAAAACTAGCCACATATAAGAAATAAAATTTCATATATATTTAGAAATTAAGAATATTCGTAAAGACCGGACACAGGACACGCCCTTCTCCCCGGACAAAAGGCGCCCGCACGGCATTCCACGCGAGCCTTCGCGCCGGAAAAAATCCGGAAACTTTCCTACGTCTATTTGCGCGAATCGCCGTTCGCCCCCGTGGCCACCGGGCGATCCGGGTCGGCGCACCATTCGCTCCAGGAGCCCGGATAAAGCCTGCCGCCGCCCAGACCGGCGATTTCCAGCGCCAGCAGGTTATGGCAAGCGGTGACACCGGAACCGCACTGGCTGACGATCGCTTCCGGAGTGGGGTCGCCCGCCTCATGCAGCAGCGCCTTGAATTCCTTCGTCAGTTCCGCCGCGCTCTTGAAGTGCTCCCCGGAAGTCAGGTTGTCGCGGAAAAAACGGTTGCGCGCGCCGGGAATATGGCCGCCAACCCGGTCCAGCGTCTCATTTTCGCCGCGAAAGCGGTCCGGGCTGCGGGCATCGATCAAAAGCATCGAATCGTCGCCGATCCGCTCCTGTACCTCGTCGGCGTCGGCCGTGGCGACAAGCGGTGGCCGCAACGTCAGGCACCCCTCTTCCGGCAGCGGCATTTCCTGCGCCAGCGGCAACCCCGCCGCCGTCCATGCCGCCAGGCCGCCGTCGAGCACCGCCACGCGCTCGTGTCCAAGCCAGCGCAACAGCCACCACAGCCGCGCCGCGAACATTCCCGGACCGGC
>JAVBTC010000034.1:0-7990 GCA_031556405.1 Rhodocyclaceae bacterium | reverse complement strand
GTCACGCCGCTATTACCGCGAACACTGGGCGCTGAGGAACATCGACCTCGACATCGCGCCGGGCGAGGTAGTGGGGCTGGTCGGGCGCAACGGCGCCGGCAAGTCGACGCTGCTGCAACTCGTCGCCGGCACGCTGAGCGCGAACGCCGGGCGGCTGTCGGTGCGGGGCCGCGTCGCGGCGCTGCTGGAACTCGGCTCCGGCTTCAATCCCGACTTCACCGGGCGCGAGAACGTCTATCTCAACGCCGCCATCCTCGGCCTGAGCCGGCGCGAGATCGACGCCGCCTTCGCCGACATCGTCGCCTTCTCCGGGCTGGGAGAAAGCATCGAACAGCCGGTGAAAACTTATTCGAGCGGAATGACGATGCGGCTGGCGTTTTCCGTCGCCACGCACGTCTCGCCCGACATCCTGATCATCGACGAAGCGCTGGCGGTCGGCGACGGCGAATTCGCGCGCAAGTCCTTCGAGCGCATCATGGCGTTCAAGGAGGCGGGCAAGACGATCCTGTTCTGCTCGCATTCTCTGTATCAAATCGAAGCGCTGTGCAGCCGCGCGATCTGGCTCGACGAGGGCGAGCTGAAGGCGGACGGTATTCCCGCCGACGTGACGATGGCGTACAGCGATTTTCTTTCCGCCCGCGCGCCAACCCGCGCTCCTTCCGAGGCTGTCGAGGACGCGGCGCAAACAGGAAAACAAACGGAACGCACGGAACGGACGCAAACCCCGGCGGCGGGCGCCGGCAATGCCCGTTTCACCGACATCGCGATCGCCGCGCGCGCGGCGGATGCCGATGGCGACAACGCGCCCTGGAACGAACATCCGCACCTGCAGGTCGCCAGCGGCGAGGACGACGTCGCGGTGCGGCTGACGTTTGCATCCGATCCCAGCCTTCCGGCGCCGCAGGTCGCCGTCTGTTTTCTCGGCAGCGACGGTCAGATCGTCAGCAGTACCGCGACTCATCTCGACGGTGTCGCCGTGACGCGCGACTCCACCGGGCGCGGCACGGTGCGCGTGGTGTTTCCGCGCTTTCCGCTGCTAAAGGGCAATTATTGGGTTTCCGCTTTCCTGTTCTGCGAGCGCGGCATCCATGTTTACGATCACGTCGCCTATGCGGCGGAAATCTCGGTCAGTCAGGCAGGATTGGAACAGGGCGTCGTCGCGCTGTCGCGGCAGTGGGAGGTGGAAGAAAAGGAAGCCGTGGCGGAAGCTTCCGGAAGCAGCGAAAGCGAACCCGCCGCGCGATGTGCCGGCTTTTGATTTCCGTGCCGGTTCTGGTGGAAAACCGCGTGCCCGCGCGGTAATCGTTTACACAGTGTTCCGCTCTTGCGAACGAGGGGAGTGATGATCTTTGCGGCGGCGCATCGATTTTCGATGCCCCATTTTCTAATTTTAAATTATTTGAAATTTACAAACCGGCTACTGTAGTAAATTTTAAGCATATATAATTTAACTCATATTTAGAACACCCAACCAACAATGCTCCCTTATCTCTACACCTTCGACGTCGACGGCGAATTCACCGCCGCGCGCGTGGCGCGGATGGTCGGGCACGGAAAGCGCGTGCTCGAACTGGGCACCGGCCCCGGCTCGATCACGCGCGTGCTGAAGGAACACTACGGCTGCGCTGTCACCGGCGTCGAAATCAGCGCTGAATCCGCCGCCGCCGCCGCGCCGTTCTGCGAACGGATGATCGTCGCCGACCTCGACGATCCCGAGGGGCTGTCGGCCCTGGGCGACGAACGCTTCGAAGCCGTTGTCGCCGCCGAAGTGCTGGAACACCTGCGCCAGCCGGAGGAACTGCTGCGCCGCCTGCAACGTCACCTGCTGCCCGGCGCGCCCCTCGTCGTCTCGGTGCCGCTGGTCACGTACCAGGGCATCTTCGCCGCGCTCCTGCAGGACCGCTTCCCCTACGCGGCAAAAGGGCTGCTGGACGCCACGCACATTCACCTGTTCACGAAAACCGAACTGGAACGCACGCTGAACGCCACCGGCTACCGCGTCGAGGAATGCCACGGCATCGAACTCGACCCGGAAGACAGCGAATTCGCCCACCTGTGGCAATCGCTGCCGGAGGAATGGCGCGCGCGGCTCGATGAAGAACCGGCGCTGCGCGCCTATCAATGCGCCGCCCGCGCCGTCGTCGACGGCGAGTCGGAACGTGTTGCCACGGCGCGGGACGAACTCGCGGCGATGCAGGAATCCTGGTGCGAGGAACACCAGGCGCGGCGGCGCGCCGAGGAAGCGCGTGCGCATGCGGAACGCGAATCGGCGGCGGCACGCGAACAGATGAACGCCATGCTGGCCTCGCGCTCCTGGCAGGTCACCGCGCCAATGCGCAAGGCCAGCGAATTTGGCGGCAAAGTTTCGCGGCTGCCGCAATCACCGGAATGGAAAAAAATGCGCGACAGATTCTTCAGTCTCCCCGGCATGCGCCATGCGCTGGCCTCGCCGCTGCTGGCGCCCTTCACCTCACCGCTGATGACCGCGAAGCGGGTGATGGCCTATTACCGCACCTGGGGCATCAAGCACACGCTGCGCCGCATCGTGCTGGAGATCCGGCGCCGCTACCAGCGCCATTTCTCGCCGGGAACGCCCGCACTGGGGCTGTGGAACCTCGCCGCCGTGAAGCCGGAGAAGAACGCCAACCCGGGCAAAATCGCGGTGCAGGCGCACATCTTCTACCCCGACCTGATCGATGAAGTCGCCGAAATGCTGGCCTCGATCCCGTATTCGTTCGACCTCTACATCTCGGTGCCCAACGCCGAAGTCGCGAAGGCATGCCGCGCGGCGTTCGCTTCTTCATCTTCGCCTTCATCTTCTTCCCCCGCCTCGGCTTCCGGCGGACAGGAAGCTGCCTCGCGCATCGGCAAGCTCGTCGTCGACGTCGTCCCCAACCGCGGCCGCGACATCGCGCCGCTGATCGCCCATTTCGCGCCGCAGTTGTGCACCTACGACTTCATCGCGCACCTGCACACGAAAAAATCGCTGCACAACAAGGAACCGGCGCACAACTGGCGGCAATACCTCTACACTTCGCTGTTCGGCGGCAGCGACCGGGTGCGGCGGATCTTCGGGCTGTTTTCCGCGCACCCCGAAATCGGCATCGTCTATCCGCTCAATTTCCTCCCCTACTGGACCAACACCTGGCTCGCCAACCGCGCCGCCGGGCGCGCCTGGTGCGAACGTTTCGGCCTGGCGATGCCGCGCCGCGAATACTTCCACTACCCGGTCGGCTCGATGTTCTGGGCGCGCGGCAAGGCGCTCGATCCGCTCTTTCACGCCGGTTTGCAGCCGACCGACTTCCCCGAGGAAAAAGGCCAGACCGACGGCACGCTGGCGCACGTGATCGAACGCCTGTTCGTCATCTCGGCGCAGCACAAGGGCTTCGTCCCGGCGGTGCTCGAAGACCCGATGCACCGCGGCTGGTCGCCGTGGCGGATCGACGTCTACCTCAGCCAGCGCTTTTCCGACGCCTGCCACAAGCTCGAAACGCCGGGCCTCAAGGTCGTCGCCTTCGACGTTTTCGACACCCTGCTGCTGCGCCCCTACCTCGACACGGAAACCGCGAAGGCCATCGTCGCCGCGCGCGTCGATGAAGCGCTCGACATCCAGGGCCTCGGCGAGCGCTACCAGCGCCTGCGCGTCGAAGCCGAACGGCGCGCGCGCGAACGCTTGCAGCGCGACGTCAGCCTGCACGATATCTGCGCCGAGCTCGGCTCACTGCTCGGCCTCGATGCGGAAACGACGGCGCGGCTGGCCGCGTTCGAAGAATCCGTCGAAGCCGCCGCCGTGGCGCCGCGCGACGACGTCATCAAGCTTCTCTCGATCGCGCACGCGCGCGGCCTGCGCACCGTGCTCGCCAGCGACATGTTTCTGCCGCGCGCGGCGCTGGAAGCCATCCTCGACGCCAACGGCATCAAGGCAGGCGAAATGTACGACGCGCTCTACCTCTCCAACGAAGTCAACGCACGCAAGGACACCGGCAAGCTCTATCCGCTGATCCTCGAACGCGAAGCGGCCACGGACCCGATTCCCGATTCCGGATTCCTGATGGTCGGCGACAACGAACGCTCCGACGTGCAGATTCCGCTCGACATGGGCGCCTACGCGCTGCACGTGATGCGCCCGGTCGACATCGCCTGCGCGCTGCCGCGCTGGAGCGCGCTGCTCTCCCGCATCCCGGAAGCCGCGGCGCCGGTCGCGCCCGGCAACCTCGATCACCACCTGACGCTGGGCCTGATCATCCGCCGTATGTTCGGCCTCGGCTTCCACGGCGACACGCCGCCGAACGCCGAGAATTTCACCAGTCACGGCGCCTTCGGCACCGGCTACTGCGTGGTCGGCCCGATCCTTTTCGCCTTCGCCCACTGGCTGCGCGAACGCGCGCGCGCCGACGGCATCGAGCGCCTGCTCTTCCTCTCGCGCGAAGGGCAGATACTCAAGGCTGCCTACGACCGCCTCTGCGCCGGGGATAAAAGCGACGCCACCGACGCAGGATCGGACTACCTCGTCCTCTCCCGCCGCACCGTCACGCTGGCGCAACTGGGTGGCAAGAGTGAAAACGGGGAAGAAAAAGAGGGCATCGCGGGCCTGCGCGAACTGGCGCAGGAGTTCTACGCCGCCAACACGCTGGAACGTTTCCTGCACTACCGCTACGGCTACGACCTGAGCGCCGAGGAACGCGCCGACCTCGAACAGCGCGGACTGTGGAAACGCGGGCGCGCCGTCGAAATCCACGAAGGCAATGCCGCGCACGTCGTCCCGCTGCTCGACGCGCTGGCGCCGAAGATCCTCGCCAACGCCGCCGCCGAACGCGCGGGCCTGCTCGCATACCTGGACAGCTTCCACCTCGGCGACACGCGCACCGCCATCGTCGACGTCGGCTACGCGGCGACGATCCAAGACCACCTCTGCCGCTTCCTCGACCGCGCGGTCGACGGCTATTACCTGATGACCAGCCGTCGCGCCGACGCCGTCGGCGAACGGCACGGCGCCGCGATCCGCGGCTGCTTCGGCGAGCGGCTGATCGGCGGCCAGGGCGAACTGGCGCTGTGGCTGCGCCGCTTCCAGGTCGAGCAACTGCTGAGTTCCGACGACCCGCAGATCGCCTGCTACCGGCTCGACGAAGCGGGCCAGGAAATGGGCAAAATTCGGGCATCGTTCCAGGCGCTGGAAGACGCCGAGCGTGCCGCCGTCGCCATCCGCGCCGACGTGCAGCGCGGCGCCTTCGCCTTCATCGACGACGCGCTTGCCCTGCGCAAACGGCTGTATCCCCGTTTTACCGTGCCGCCACGCCTGGCCGACGCGCTGTTCGACACCCTGACGCAGGCGCCTTCCCCGGTCGAGGAAGAAATCCTTGCCGGCCTGGTACTCGACGATCATTACTGCGGCCGCGGCATCGTCACGCTCGAAGACGTGCGTTCCTCGCTCGCGCACGAACACGCGCTGGCGAACGGCCCGGCGGGCTGACGGATTTCCGGCCTCGATTCCCGTCCCGGATGCGCGGCTCCGGCACCGGGCACGGAACCGTACGAAATCCGCACCAGATCCACGCTTCCGCACACCCCGAAAAATTCCATATTAAATTTTTTATTTACACAATTAACTGACTACAATAGCCGGATCAAATTTCATTTAAATTTAGAATAACTGCTCAATCCGGGGGGCATGAGAAAATTTTCGCGTGAGCGAAAGCGGTTTTGGTTTTAATCTTGATCTTTTCCGCTCCCGCCGCGCGCCATCCACACTCCCCTCGCCCGCTCGCGGGAGAGGGGCGGGGGGAGAGGGAAAAATGGCAACACCCGCGCTCCCGCGCGGCCCCCACGGAAAATTCCTCACCATCAAACCGTGGCCAAAACGACCCAGGAGACCTCCCCGCCCCCGCAATGCCGGACACCAATGAGACACCAGAACACACTCACGGCCGACGCACGCGGCGCTGAACATTTCTCCCGCTCCGCGCACGGGGAAACGGCGGCAGGGAACAGCGAACCGGAAACCGGCGCCTGCCGCGCGAAATCGTCCGGCACCGTGCCTACCGTGTCCACTGCGCCCGGCGTGGCAGTCGCCGCGCTGGTCATCACGCACCGCCCCCGTCTCGACGTCCTGCGCACGCTGCTCGCGGCGCTGCCGGGCCGCGTGGCGCAAATCTGGGTTGTCGACGACGCCTCGCCCGCCGAAACGCAGGCAGAAATCGCCCGCCTCGCCGCCGCGATGATGGAAACGGCAGCGGAAACGGCATTGGAAACAGCAGCAGAAACTGAAACAGAAGCGGCAACAAAAACAGCGGGCGGGTTCCTGCCGCTGGCGGAAAATGTCGGCATCGCCACCGCGATCAACCGCGGCGCCGAAGCGGCGCGGGCCGCGGGCGCCACGCACTTCCTGCTGCTCGACCAGGACAGCCTGCCGGCGCCCGACATGGTCGAGCGGCTGCTCGCCGCCGAAGCGCTGGCGCTGGCGCGCGGCATCCGGCCGGCGGCGGTCGGGCCGGCGCCGCAGGACGGCGGGCGCGACCTGCCGTTCGTGCGCTTCCGTTTCCTCGCCCCGCCGCGCGCGCTGACACCGGACGCGGACGGCTGCTGCGCCGCCGACTTCCTCGTCAGTTCCGGGATGCTGATCCGCGCCTGCATATTCGACGCCATCGGCGGCATGGACGAAACCCTGTTCATCGACAACGTCGACCTCGAATGGTGTTTCCGCGCCCAGGCCGCGGGTTTCGCCACCCTCGGCGTCTTCGCCGCCCGGCTCGCGCACCAGGTCGGCGACAGCCGCATCCGCCTGCCCGGCGGAATCGACATCGCCCGCCACGGCCCGGCGCGGCTCTACTACATGATGCGCAACCGCGTCCGTCTCTACCGCCGTCCCTACGCCCCGCGCCGCTGGATCGCGCAGGACGTGCCCCGGCTGGCCGGAAAATTCCTCATCTTCTCCCTCTGGGCCGCGCCGCGCGGGCGGAACGCGCTGGCGATGCTGCGCGGGCTGGCCGACGGCATACGCAACCGCAGCGGACGGTATTCACGTTGAACCGCCCCACCGATTTTCTGCGCCGACCCTCCAGTGGAAAAAACCAATGCATCATTTGAACGGTACGAACGCCCCCTCGGCTTCACTATTCGTGATTTTCAAACGTGCCCATACCCGATACGGAGCACGCCGAAAGAGGTATTCTTGAAAATTATTCTCACAAAACGGCAGGCCATGAGCAATACAGATATAAAACCGCCCCATACCGTGCTTCGGTTCTGTTTCCGTCAATCCGAGTCCACGGCACCGCCGCCGTTCCTTACTTAACCGGTCATGACAGGGAGAAAACAATGAAGACATTTAACCGGGAAAAACTGGGTATTGCGCTGGCGCTGGCCTTGAGCATCGGAGCGGGGGCCGCTTACGCCACCACGACAGCGAGCATCTCCGGCACCACGCCGAAGACATTCGGTGGAATGGAAGGCACCAATACGCGGCTTCACGTTACGCTGCAACGCAAGCTGCCCATTACCGACGACACGCCCATCGGCGAAATTTTTGGTGCCGGCGCCAACGGTAATACCGTTACACTGACCCTCGATAATGGCGCGAAATGGACGAATCTGGCGAATTCCCAGTTCGATGCCACGAATGTGGTTTTCCGGGATGGCATGGGCGTGACGACCTGCATGGTCGATTTCAGCGCTCCCATCTGAAATGCAGGCGCCCCGGAAAAGATAACCTTTACTGTGGTCGGATGCAGCAATGGCCCGCTCCATGCGTCGCTCGAAATCAATTTTGCGACCCTTGCCGGTACCGTCATCGATCTCACCGGCGCCAGCGCCGGCAACGTGACCGCAACCGTGGGCGGCACAGTAACCGATCTTGCAGGCGATACCTCACCGGTGCTGCTCGAGGTCCTCGCGGCGCCGGACATCACCGTCAGCACAGGAACGGCTTCGACCTATACCGCAGGTTCCTACTATGCACTGCCCAGTATCACGCTGGCCGAGAATGCCGTCGGCG
>JAVBTC010000094.1:0-2932 GCA_031556405.1 Rhodocyclaceae bacterium | reverse complement strand
GATGCGCCCGCGTGTACAACGCATCATGATCCCGAAAACCTGATCGAAATTGTCGAGTACCGGAATTTCGGAATCGTCGCGGAGCGGGTTGAGTTGTATCCCGGATTCTTCGCCCAATTGGCGGGTGAAATGACTTCCCATCGCGGCTCCTTATTCAGCGGACGCCTTGGCGGCGCCGGATCGGGGTTTTTTAGGGGCCGGGATGGGAGGGGGAGATTCCGGCGGCTCGGAAACCGCAGGTGTAGCAGACGCTACGGGTTTTTTGATCTCTCCCGCCGTTTCGATGGTCAGCGCCCGCGCATAGCCGTTCAACTCGGCAATCTGCCCGACACTGGAGGCCAGCCGCTGCAACTGTTCCGCGCTCTTGAGCACGACGGATTTACACACCCCCTCCCGTCCGGCGCAGTGCCGCAGGAAAAGCCCGTCCACTTCCGGAAGGGCAATATCGCGCGGCATGTGGTTCGTGATCGTGACGGCGAGCGGAAAGACGGCGCCGTCGAATTCCCGCGCCGCCAGTTCGTTCGTGTCTTTCCCCGTCAATGAAGGTGCGCCCAATTCCATTTTGCGAGTCATATACAATCCTTTCCGGTTATTCCATATCGGTGACGTTGATCATGGCGCAGGCTTTCGACGACGGCCCATGAGGATTCACGGCAGTGAAATTGCGCGCGTAGAACCCGGCCCCCTGTCTCAAGTCCTCGCCGACGGCCAGCGGCAGCACGGTGGGCGGCACGGCATCGCCCAGGACGAACGGATTGCGTGTCACGTCGGGCGCGCGTCCGATGCACAAAATCTGTGCCGACCTCGGGGTATCCACCAGTCCTTTCGGGGTGTAGTAAACCTCGTAGCGTTTGAACAGGCGCCCGAGGCGGAAAATGCACGGACGTTCGAACGTGCCCGAGGGTTCGAACAGATCGAACGGCATTCCCAGTAATTGCGCGGCGACATACCGCCCGACATAGAGGTGGGTGACGCCGTGGCTCATCGTATCGACGGCCATTTTTTGCGATACCGCGCCGATCTTCGCGGAGAAGTCTTGCCAGATTTGCGAACGGGTCTTTTCCTGGCCTTGAATCGTCCACCGGAACTCGAATTCATCCTGGTGGTTTTTCGCCAGCCGTTTCGCCTTCGCCAATACCTGATAATGACGCTCATTGCCGAACTGGGCCTGAATGGCGATGACCCCTTCGCTGTAGGCGTCAAGACCCAGTTCGTTCGCCATCTGCGTGCGGCTGTCGACGCTCTGCCGGGTAATCACGCGCCAGGGTTTCGCGTGCAGTTTGTATACGTTGACGCTGGTATAGATGCTCGGCGTCAGTTCCGGGGCGCGTTCATAGTCCACGAATCCTTCGACGGTGATGGGGATTCCCGGCGGCATCGCCGGGATGGTGCTTAAGATGAATTCGCCATTGTCGGTATTGATCTTGCCGCCGACAGCGTAGGACACGCCGGCCAGGGGCAAGGTGCCGTTGATTGGGGAATCGCCGCTGCCGGTCGCGTCCGTTTCCATTTCCCGCGCCGCCAGCAAGCCGTTCACGTAGACCAGCGTGCGCCCGCGCAGCAGTTTGAGACCGGGCGCGGCGAGGTCGCAGGTTTCGTCCGTCGCCTGTACCGTCGTCAGTTTCCCGGTGACTTTGCCGTCGGCGTCGGTATTGGCGGTATGGATGCGCGATGAAGTGATGTAGGCATCCCCGGAATGCGCACCGTCCATGATCCCTCCCTGGGCATAGGC
The DNA here is from genome assembly GCA_031556405.1 of Rhodocyclaceae bacterium. Lineage (GTDB taxonomy): Bacteria > Pseudomonadota > Gammaproteobacteria > Burkholderiales > Rhodocyclaceae > WQZF01. The sequence goes on along the minus strand of JAVBTC010000094.1, from coordinate 1,200 downwards.
GCCGTAATTCGATCCGGCATGGTGCGTCATGATCGCCAGCAATGCCTCGTTCGATCCGATATCCGCCGGCAGGTAGTGGGCGAACGGTATCGCTTCCCCAAGTGCGGAGAGAATCGCCACCACGGCGCGGTTCGGCTGCAAGGCCAGATTGTCGTGGTGGTTCGAGGTCGCCGCGTCGAGGCTGTATTTGCGCCGTACCGCGTCCGTGGTCGCATAGGCGCAGTGCAGCGCCTGTTCCACCAGATCGGCGGGCGGCGGCGTTCCGTGCTGGGTTTCGTAGGCGGAAATGCCGTCGAGCAGCGCGCGGGTGATTTTTGGGGTGTCGGCGTCCTTCACTTCGTCGAGCACGGCTTGCAGCTTGTCTGGAACCTTTACCCCGGTGCTCTGGTTCGCCGCCGTCACGACGAAATCGGCGGCAGCGGCGGAATCGAAGACGCCGTTCCGGTTGGCGTTTTCCTGCAAATGATCGATGAAGCTCGCCACTTCGGCGGTTTCGCGCTTGTGGAAATCCTGTTTGTTGCGTTGGGGCATGGCCGTCCTCTCGTGGAAGGTGAATCGGTAGTGATGCGACGACACCGATTCTGAGAGGGCGGAGGGGGTGGCATGGGGGGGATTTTCCGGATTCGTCACCCGGCGGCGACATGAAGATCGTCCCGCCGATGCGCGACGTAGCGCCGGCAAAACGGCGGGAGGTTGATGACCGCTTCGACAAGCGCGACTTCGAACGCCAGTTTCGCCGGGGCCGGATCGTCTCCCAACAGAAGATAAAACACGTCATGGGATTTAAGCCGGAATCCCTCCGCTTCCTCGGGTTCGATCAGAAAGCGGAATTCCATGCCCGACCCGTGATTGTGCGCATCCTGCCGGTCCATCATCGGCGAAGGCTGAAACGGTTCGGCGGGTAGCGCAAAACCGTTGCCGATCCAGGAGTAATTGAATTCCGCCTCGTCGTTGGAATCCAGCACGCCCAGCCCGCCCAGCGTCGGCAGACCGCCCATGGTCTCAACTTCCGTCCGCGTGACGGTCTTCCGGAAAACCTGAACATTGAAACTGTAGGGGTGATTTATGACGACGGAACGCGCCATGCGGTTGATGGCGGCGGGAACGTTTCCGAGCATGGATTAGCCTTTCCGCTGCGCGGCGAGCAATGTCAAAACCGCTTCCGGGGTCATGCCGTACTGTGCCGCCAGCAATGCGGCG
>JAVBTC010000167.1:0-2624 GCA_031556405.1 Rhodocyclaceae bacterium | reverse complement strand
AGATGCCGCGCCCTGGCCGCCAGCGTCTCTTCCTGGCGCTGCCGCAAATCGCCGGAAAGCTCCAGGATCGCATACGACTCGGGCAGCGTCCCACGCTGTTCCAACTCCAGCAGCAGATCCGCCGCCAGCGCCCCCGAACCGGCGCCCGCTTCGAGAATGTGGGGAACACTCAACGCCATGACCTCTCCGGCCTGCGCCGCCAGCGTCTGCGCGAACAGCGGCGTCAATTCCGGCGCGGTGACGAAATCGCCGCCAGTGCCGAATTTCCATGCGTCTCCCGAGTAATACCCCTGGCCCGGCGCGTAAAGCGCGAGCTCCATGTAACGCGCGAACGGAATCCAGCCGCCCCGGGCGGCGATTTCGCCGGCGATCAGCGCCGCCGTCCGCGCGCTCCGGGCGCTCGATTCGGAATCGGGCTCGGGAAGAAAAGCGGGAGGGGGAGAAGAAAAAGAAGCAGAAAATGACATTACCGTCGGCACTCACCAAAAAACGCCCAAAAACCGGAAACGCGAGCCCTGCACCGGATACGGCGGCGGCCCGCCGTACAAGAAACAATGGCAAGAACAGGGATAAAGCCTCATAATGAACGCCGCCTCGCGCCATCCGGGCTAGCCACCTGGTCCAGTCATCCGGACCGGCAATCACCCTGACGGGCGCCCGGGCACGATGATACGCTTCTTTGGCGTCCGCTCAGGGGGAATGGACGCGCCGGATCGAAAAACGGGAGCAGCGAGACAAACGGCAGTAAACGGGCAGCAAACGCTACTCCATGGAAACTCAGGGGCCGCATCTGAACAGCAAGACCGTTCTCATTACCGGAGCCGCGCGGCGCATCGGCCGCGCGATTGCCGTCCACCTGCATGCCGCAGGCGCCAATATCGTTGTGCACTACCGCAACAACGGCGCCACGGCCGCGGATCTGGCGGCGCAACTGAATTCCCTCCGTCCCGATTCCGCATTTGCCGTGGCGGCCGACCTGTGCCGACTCCCCGAATTGGAACGCCTCGCGCACGCTGCGCGGGAACGATTCGGGCGCATCGACGCGCTCGTCAACAACGCCTCCTCGTTCTACCCGACGCCATTGGGCAGCGTCGACCTGCAAACCTGGAACGACATCGTCGGCAGCAATTTCCAGGCGCCTTTCTTTCTCGCCCAGATTCTCGCGCCCGACCTGCGCGCCGCATGCGGCGCCATCGTCAACATCGTCGACATCCATGCCGAAAAGCCGCTCGCCGGCTACCCGCTCTACTGCGCGACCAAGGGCGCCCTGCTCACGCTCACCCGCGCCCTGGCCATCGAACTGGCGCCGGAAATCCGCGTCAACGCCGTATCGCCGGGCGCCATCCTCTGGCCCGAAGATGGGCACCTCTTCTCCGACGACGAACGGCGCTCCATCGTCGAACACTCCCTGCTCAAGCGCGAAGGCAGCGCGGAAGACATCGCGCGCACCGTTCATTTCCTTCTCGACGACGCTCCTTACATCACGGGACAAATCCTCAATGTTGACGGTGGACGCAGCGCACATCTCTGAAATCGTCTTCACGCCGGGAAGAGCGTCCACGACGGCGCCGGCGGCGGCGGTGGAAGTGCCCGCGCGCTCGAATACCCTGGCGCGCCTGGAAAAACGCCTGCTCACCAGGGTCGGCAAGGCGATCGGCGACTACAACATGATCGAGGCCGGAGACACCGTGCTCGTCTGCGTTTCCGGCGGCAAGGACTCGCATACCCTGCTCTCCCTGCTGAAAATCCTTCAGGCGCGCGCGCCGGTCGATTTCCGCCTGATCGCGATGAATCTCGACCAGAAACAGCCGGGCTTCCCGGAAGACGTCCTGCCGGCGTATTTCGAGCGTTCGGGAATCGACTACCGCATCGTCGCCCAGGACACTTACTCGATCGTCAAGGAAAAGATACCCGAAGGGAAAACCACCTGCTCCCTCTGCTCGCGGCTGCGGCGCGGCATCATCTACCGCACCGCGAAGGAGCTCGGCGCCAACAAGATCGCGCTGGGGCATCACCGCGACGACATCGTCCACACCTTCTTCCTCAATCTCTTCTTCGGCGGCAAGCTCAAGGCCATGCCGCCCAAGCTCGCAACCGACGACGGCAGCCACGTCGTCATCCGTCCGCTGACCTACTGCAACGAGGACGACATCGCGCGCTACGCGAGGGGAATGGAATTCCCGATCATCCCCTGCAACCTCTGCGGCAGCCAGGAAAACCTCCAGCGCCAGAAAATCCGCGAAATGGTCCAGGAATGGGAACGGCAACACCCCGGCCGCACCGGCACCGTCTTCGCGGCGCTCACCGACGTCGTTCCATCCCACCTGGCCGACACCGCCCTGTTCGACTTCAAAACCCTCGATGCCGCCGCGCAACCGAAAACGGAGCGGAAAAACGGCATCGCAACCCTGAACCCGCAACCGCCGGACGACCTGTGGTAACCCCGGAAAACGCAAAACCGCCGACCGTCCCCGCAATCGCCATTTCACACACTTTCCGGAAACGAACATCATGAGCACCACCGAACGCGCCATCGTCCTTGCCGAAGTCCTCGAAGACCCGATGCTGAAAACACGCCTCGGCACCACGGAAGCCCTGTACCTGATCGAGCGCTACATCAAACG
>JAVBTC010000032.1:0-69697 GCA_031556405.1 Rhodocyclaceae bacterium | reverse complement strand
GCCGTCGGTGTGGGCTCGCTTCGATGGGCCCACCTTACGATTGTTTGTAGGAGTCGAGCACCGTGGCGTATTTCAGCCCGACGTTTGGGCGGGCAAAGCTATGCGTGCCCACGCGGAGCGTAAAGACGCTAAACACTTTAAACACCTGAACCAAAAATGACCCAGGAACACCGCCTCCTCATCGAACGGCGCGAGCACACGCTGCTGCTGACGCTGGACAACCCCAAGCGGCGCAACGCGCTGCATCCCGATTTCTACCGCCAGGGACGGGAAGCCGTCGAACAGGCCGCCGCCGACCCGAATATCGGCGCCATCGTCCTCACCGGCACCGGCGAGCATTTCTGCAGCGGCGGCAACCTGCAACGGCTGGCCGCCAACCGCGAGATGCCGCAGGAAATCCAGCGCGGCTCGCTGGATACGTTCCACCGCTGGATCCTCGCGCTGCGCGCCTGTCCCAAGCCGATCATCGCCGCCGTCGAAGGCGCCGCCGCCGGAGCGGGCTTCTCGCTCGCGCTCGCCTGCGACATGATCGTCGCCGCGCGCGATGCGCGCTTTTCCATGGCCTACGTCAAGGTCGGCCTGACCCCCGACGGCGGCGGCACCGCCTTCCTCGCCGACCTGCTGCCGCGCCAGGCCGCCGCCGAACTCGCCCTGCTCGGCGCGCCGGTCGGCGCCGAGCGCCTCTTCACCCTCGGCGTCGTCAACCGCCTCGCCGAACCGGGCAAGGCATGCACGGAAGCGCTGACGCTGGCGCACGAACTCGCCCTCGGCGCCGGCAAGGCGCAGGGACGGATCAAGCGCCTGCTCAACGCGGCCGGCGCGCACGAACGGCTGGCGGCGCAGCTCGACCGCGAAACCGATTCGTTCGTCGCCGCCCTGTTCGACAGCGAAGCCGCCATCGGCATCGCCGCCTTCAGCGCCAAGGAACCGCCGCGTTACCGCTGAAAACGGCAGGATTTCCCGCCGGAAAATTCCATATTGATTTAATAATTACTTGACGTATATCACTACACAAACCGAAGTAAATTTCACCAAATTTATAAAAATTGCAAGGAGACAATGATGAAACCCGCCCCCGAGATTCCCGGCATCGCCGCGCACGATCCCATGAATGCATCCATGAAAACTTCCACGGGAATTCCCGCCGACATCCCCGCTGACATCCCATTCCCCACCCGCATCACCGAACTCTTCGGTATCCGCCTGCCGATCGTCGCCGGCGGCCTGCAATGGCTGGCCAACGCCGACTACGTCGCCGCCGTGGTCAACGCCGGGCTGATGGGCTTCATCACCGCCGCGAGCTTTCCCGACCTCGTCCAGTTGCGCGCCGAGGTCCGCCGCTGCCGCGGACTCACCGACGGCAAACCCTTCGGCGTCAACATCTCGATGCTGCCCAAGCTCGTGCAGGGCGAGCAAACCGAAGGCATCATCGACCTCGTCATCGACGAAGGAGTGCGTTTCGTCGAAACCGCCGGACGCAACCCGGAACCCTATCTGCCGCGCCTGCACGCTGCCGGCGTCAAGGTGCTGCACAAGGCGCCCACCGTGCGCCACGCCCGCCGCGCCGAACAGGCCGGCGTCGACGCCGTCACCGTGGTCGGCGCCGAATGCGGTGGCCATCCGGGCATGGAACTGATCGGAACGATGGTGCAGGGCATGCTGGCGGCGCGTGAAATCAAGATTCCCCTCCTGGTCGCCGGAGGCATCGGCACCGGCGAGCAACTCGTCGCCGCCCTCGCCCTCGGCGCCGACGGCGTCGCCATCGGCACCCGCTTCCTCGTCGCCGAGGAAATCTGGGCGCACCCCGCCTACAAGGAACGCCTGGTCGCGGCGCGCGAAAACGAAACCACGCTGATCATGCAATCGATCAGCAACACCCTGCGCGGGCTCGCCAACGAAACCACCGCGGCGGTACAGCAGATCGAACGCGAACAGGCAACCGCGGACCTCGACTTCAACGCCCGCCTGGCGCAACTGATGCCGCACATCTCCGGCAAGCTCGGCCGCGGCGCCTATGAAACCGGGGACAGCCGCCACGGCGCGCTTTCCGTCGGCCAGTCGGTCGTCTTCGCCGACCGTATCGAGCCGCTCGCCGCCCTCGTCGCGCGGATTGAAGAAGAAGCGCGGCAGGCAATGAAACGGCTTGCCGCCTTGGGCCTGCATTGAGATTCACCGCCGAAAAATACAACCAGCCGTTTTATGACACCGTTCATCCCGCCACAAGCCGCATGCTAGACTGCCGTCCATGCCCTGGTTCGAATTCTGCGCCATCCTCTTTTTCGCCGCCCTCGTCTGGCTCTGGTACGACAGCCTGAAAGCCCGCGAAGCCGGCATTTCCGAAGCGCGCGCGGCGTGCGCGGCGGAAGGCTGGCAGTTCCTCGACGAAACCGTGGCGATCGATTCCCTGCGCCTGGCGCGCGACGACATGGGGCAATTGCGGCTGCGCCGCGTCTACCGCTTCGAATTCAGCGACACCGGCAACAACCGCCGCGCCGGCAGCATCGTATTGTTCGGCACCGACCCGGCGCTGCTGCACCTGGAACGTCCGCCGCCGGAACACTCGCTGCCGCCACCCGCTCCGCCCGACGATCCGCCGGCACCCCCGCCGAACCGCTATCGCGGTTACGGTGTCTGACCCGCAAGCCCCATGGCCGCCGCCAAGGACTCCCCGCTCGCCGCGCTGCAACGGGAAGTGCTCGCTTTCCGCGACGCCCGCGACTGGAAACAGTTTCATTCGCTGCGTCACCTGATCGTCTCGCTCAACCTGGAAGCCGCCGAACTGCTCGAACTGACGCAATGGAAAAACGACGCGGAACTGGAAGCCGGAATGGCCGACAACGGCGCGTTACATGAGGCGTTGCGCGACGAATGCGCCGATGTGCTCGCCTACCTGCTGCTGATCGCCGACGCGGGAAACGTGGATCTAGCTGCCGCGCTGCGGGAAAAACTGGAAAAGAACGCGCGGAAATACCCGGTCGAGAAAAGCCGTGGATCGAAGGAAAAATACACGCGCCTGAAGTAGCCGACCGCCATCCCGCGCCGAATGCGCCGACCGGTCTCAATAAGGCGGGAACAAGCGCCGGAATCCGTGCAACAGCACGATGACGAGGAAAAAGAGATTGCGCAGCGGCAGCGCCGGCCAGCAAAGCGACGGATTTTTATAAGGCACATCCGCATTCCTGCAAGCAAGCGCCATTGCCAGCCCACTCATCCAGCGGGTACTGGCGGGCCATTCGATCAAACCTTCGAGCCACGGCGCCGGAATGCCCTCCTTGCGGCAGGAAACTCCCGCCAATGCGCCGGCAATCGCACCGGCGGTATCGGTATCTCCGCCCAGCTCGATGAGGCTTTCCACGGTCGCGCGATAATCCCCGTAATGATGGAGCCAGGCATGAATCACGATCGGAACCGTGTGGTTGATATAACCGCCGATTCCCTCGTTCAACCCGAGCCGTCGCGCGGTTTCCGCGACACTTGATCGTTCGGCGAATGCCTGCTGGACGACCCGCAAGCCGTTCCGCAGTTCTTCGCCTTGTACCGCCGGAAGCACGGAAGCAAAAAAAGAATCCGCACATATCCGCTGTTCCATTGTCCGGGCCGCGATGGCGGCGGCGTGTGCCACGATCAAAGCGCCTTCTTCCGCTTTCGGGTCGGTATGCGTCAACCGTGTCGCGGCGCGGACAAAAACGGGAATGGATGCCGGCGCATCGGCAAAGAAAGCACCGATGACCGGCGCGCGCATGGCGGGACCGTTGCCCGCCGAATGAATGCCACTGCGCCTGGGCGGAAATCCAAGCAGCAGACGGATGCACGCGCGGCCGGTGGCAAGCCCCATTCCTCCCGGCAGGGTCAGAAACCATCCGCGCAGACGCCACGCCAGACGACGCGCGAAACGTTCGGGATCGTCCGCCGCCGCGAGCAAGGCCTGCGCGGTCATGCAGGCATGCTCGGTATCGTCGCTGCACAGGCCGTACGGACCGAGAAAGCGATGGCGCAAGGCGCTTTTACCGAAAAATTTTTCCGCGCGCGCTTTCGACAACCCTTCGCGGGGCAACCCGATGGCATCACCCACGGCAGTCCCCAGAAGCAGACCTTCAAAGACCGCAGTCTTGGCGACAGTGTCGTTCAATCTCAACCTCGCCTGCGGCACCGGATGATGCCCGCTCGGCACGGATATTTACCGCAGATTCGGCCCCTCATCCCCCAGCAGCTTCGCCGACAGACTCTGCGCCGTCTGCGTGCCGAGGCGCTTGAAGAAGCGTTCGGCGACATTTTCCTTGACGGTGAAATCGATCACCTGTTCGGCCTTGATCACGTCGCGGGCGATGCTGTCGACAGTGCCTACGCCGTCGGCCAACCCCAGGTCGATGCTCTGCTTGCCGGTCCAGAACAGTCCGGTGAAAATTTCCGGCGATTCCTTCAGGCGCTCGCCGCGCCCCTTCTTCACGACGTCGATGAACTGGGTGTGGATTTCGTCGAGCAGTTTCTGCGCGAATTGTTTCTGTTTCGCGTCCTGCGGCGAGAAGGGATCAAGGAAGCCCTTGTTTTCGCCGGCGGTCATGAGACGGCGTTCGATGCCGAGCTTATCCATCGTGCCGGTGAACCCGAAACCGTTCATCAGCACGCCGATCGAACCTACCAGGCTCGCCTTGTCGACATAGATCTTGTCCGCGGCGACGGCGACGTAATAGCCGCCGGAAGCACACATGTCCTCGACCGCGACGTAAAGCGGGATCTGCGGATATTTCGCGCGCAGGCGCAGGATTTCGTCGTGAATCATGCCCGCTTGTACCGGACTGCCGCCCGGGCTGTTGATCCGCAGGACGATGCCGGCGGTGTTCTTGTCCTTGAACGCGTCGCGCAGCGCGGCATTGATGTTTTCGGCGTTGGCCTGGCCCTTGGCCTCGATGACGCCTTCGAGGTTGATCAGCGCGGTATGGCGGCCGTCGGAAGAAAGTTTTTCCGATCCGGCGGGCGCGAACAGGAGCAGCAGCAGCACGAAGAAGTAGGCGAATCCCAGGCATTTGAAGAAGATTCCCCAGCGCCGTTTCTTGCGCTGCTCGATCAGGCTTTCCATCGCCAGTTTTTCAAGCAGCGCGCGCTCCCAGGCAACTCCGCCCGCCATACTGCCCGAAGCGTTGCCCGAAGTGCCGCGCGGATATCCGGGATCGCCGCCGGGGTTGTTGAGGCTGCCGGGCGGGGAACCGAACGCGGGTTGAGAGGGGGGTTGGGAGGGAGATTGTGATGCGGGGGATTGAACGTTCTCTTCCATCTTGCACTCGCGGGGAAGGGTGATAGGGGAAAAACGCCTGGATTGAAAGATTTATCGCGCCGCTTCGGGAACGGAATGGTCCGTTTGAGGCTGCCGCAGGCTCCAGGCAATGCGTACCTTATCATGACGCAAGACCGCTGCCGATTATTTTCGGCATACGGAGGGTAAAATGACGCTCCTTTTTTTGCCCCTTTCCTGATTTTTTATTCCGTTCCGACCGCTTCACCCTGCGCCCAGGTTTCCCGGCGCACGCGGCAAGGGTTTTCCACGTATTTTTCCGTTTCATGCCTATGCTCAATCCCGCGCAACGCGAAGCCGTCCGCTATCTCGACGGCCCCCTTCTGGTGCTTGCCGGCGCCGGTTCGGGAAAAACGCGCGTCATCACGCAGAAAATCGCCTATCTGATCGAGGAGTGCGGCTTCAGGCCGGCGCATATCGCGGCGATTACCTTCACCAACAAGGCCGCGCTCGAAATGCGCGAGCGCGTCGGCACGCTGTTGAAGAGCAAACCGGAAGGACTGACGCTGTCGACGTTTCATGCGCTCGGCGTGCGCATTCTGCGCGAAGAGGCGCAGGCGCTCGGCTACAAGCCGCGTTTTTCGATCTTCGACGCCACCGACGCCTACGGCATCGTTTCCGAACTGGCGAGCAGCGTCGACAAGGCGACGATCCGGAAGCTGCAACACATCATTTCCGGCTGGAAGAACGCGCTGATCTCTCCCGACCATGCCGCCAAAAACGCCGCCGATGAGGCCGAGGCGCTCGCCGCGCGCGCCTACCGCAATTATGCGGCAACGCTCAAGGCATATCAGGCGGTCGATTTCGACGATCTGATCATGCTGCCGGTGACGCTGTTGTCGACGCACCCGGAAATCCGCGAGAAATGGCAGAACCGCCTGCGTTACCTGCTCGTCGACGAATACCAGGACACCAACGCCTGCCAGTACCAGTTGCTGCGGCTTCTGACCGGCGTGCGCGCGCAGTTCACCGCCGTCGGCGACGACGACCAGGCGATCTACGGCTGGCGCGGCGCCGACATCGAGAACCTGCGCAATCTGCCGCGCGACTATCCGGAACTCAAGGTGATCAAGCTCGAACAGAACTACCGCTCGACGGTGCGCATCCTGAAGGCCGCCAACACGCTGATCGCACACAACGAGAAACTGTTCGAGAAGCGGCTGTGGTCCGAGCTCGGGCACGGCGACGCGATTCAGGTCGGCGCGCACAAGGACCCGGAGGCGGAAGCGGAAGGCGTGGTGATGAAGCTGCTGGCGCACAAGTTCGAGCACCGCACGCGCTTTGCCGATTACGCGATCCTTTATCGCGGCAACCATCAGGCGCGGCTTTTCGAGCAGCAGTTGCGCAACCAGCGCGCGCCTTACCTCATCTCCGGCGGCCAGTCATTTTTCGACAAGAGCGAAATCAAGGATATCTGCGCCTATCTGCGCCTGCTGGTGAATTCCGACGACGATCCGGCGTTCATCCGCGCCGTCACGACGCCACGGCGCGGGGTCGGCGGGCAGACGCTGGAAGCGCTCGGCGCCTATGCCGGCGAGCGCCATCTTTCGCTGTTCGCCGCCGCGTTCGAGGAAGGCTTCGCGCAACGGGTTTCCGCGCGGCAGAGCGAGCCGCTTCTGGAGTTCTGCCATTTCATCAACCGCATGGAGACACGTGCGGCCAAGGAAGCGGCGGGGGAAGTACTCTCCGACCTGATCGCGGCGATCGGCTACGAGGCCTGGTTGTTCGACCACGAGGACCCGCAGCCGGCACAGACGAAATGGGGCAACGTGCAGGAATTCTGCGCCTGGCTGACGAAAAAGGGCGAGGAGGACGAAAAGACCCTGCTCGACCTGGCGCAGACCGTGGCGCTGATCAATCTGCTCGACAAGGAGGACAGCGAATTCGACGGTATTCAGCTTTCCACGTTGCACGCGGCCAAGGGATTGGAATTCAAGCATGTGTTTCTTGTCGGAGTCGAAGAGGGGCTATTACCGCACCGTGAATCGCTGGCACCGGAGAAAATCGAGGAGGAGCGGCGTTTGATGTACGTCGGCATCACCCGCGCGCAACGCAGTCTTTCGCTTTCCTATTGCGAAAAACGCAGCCAGGGGCGGGAATGGGTCGCCGTCGAGCCGTCGCGTTTCATCGACGAAATGGGTCGCGACGATCTCAAGTTTTCCGGCACGAAAGCCGCCGCCCTGCCCGACAAGGCCACCGCCAGCGCACGGCTGGCGGCAATGCGGGCTTTGCTGGGCGGAGACAATGCGCCGAGTTGATTGCGCCGGGCCGGATATGGCATGAATATAGCATGAATTTTCCAGATATGGATTAACTTTATCTATATCAACGTAGCGGGTTTTATCTTGTAATTATTTTTTGAACCTGGAATACATCCTAATACCGGCGGCAGGCGCCGCTCATCCATGGTAGCGCCCTCTGTCGACGCGCCGCGAGAGAAACGGTAGCATAACCGCTACATATAACGAAGGAGGTCGAAAGCATGCAGCCTCTTGAAAACCAGCGTTTTCAGGAAGTACTGAAAGGTATTCCGATTCCGTCGAGCCCCGCCGTCCTCACCGAACTGACGACGGAATTGCGCAGCCCGGCCCCCGATCACCAGCGCGTCGCCCGGATCATCGGCAAGGACGTCGGGCTGGCGGCCATCATTCTCAAATTCGCGAATTCCCCGCTCTTCGGCGGCAGCGGCGAAATCAGCTCGGTTTCCGACGGGATCGAACTGATCGGTTTAGGCACACTCGCCAACCTGATTTACGAAGGGCTGCTGCGCAGAAATGTCGCGGCGCAGGGAGCCTCCCTGGAACGCTTCTGGGACAATTCCGCCCACACCGCCTCGGTGAGTTCCGACCTGGCCGGCATCCTCGGCGGAACCTCGCCCGCGACGGCGTACACCTTCGGCCTCTTCCACGATTGCGGCATCCCGCTGCTGGTGCAGAGATTCCCGAACTACAAGGACATTCTGCGCCGGGCCAACGAAAGCCTGGACCGCAACTTCACGGCGGTCGAAGACGACGCCATCAACACCAATCACGCCGTGATCGGCTATCTGCTGGCCCGCTCATGGAAACTGCCGCAGACGGTGACGACCGGAATCCTGTGCCACCACGATTACGACGTGCTGCGCGACGATGCAGGGCTTCCTGAAGAATCCCGCGCGCTGATCGCCATCAGCGCACTCGCCGACCATATCACCGGCCAGCATCTGCGGCTGAATCAGGACAAGGAATGGCAGAAGGCGGCCAGGAAAGTCGCCGCCTATTTCGGGCGCACGGACCAGGAAATCAGCGACCTCGCCGACGACATGCTCTATCGCCTCGATAAGAAGGCGCAGGCGGGGCATTGAGGCGGCGCAATTTCGAAACGCCGGAAATCAGTAAGTAAACGCACAGCGCATTCGCGCATCAATGTGAACCGGCTTATTTTTCTAAATTTTATTAAATAAATATCAGCTACCGTATTCGCATAAAACTTATAATTAATATTTTAATTTAGAACCCCATCTCCTCCTGCTCTCGTATCGTTATTTGTTCTTTCTATCCAGTTCAGGACGTGGGGCACGCAACGCTTTACTACCAGCGTTTTTCAAAACCATCTCGATACCAGCCCAGCAACACCAGAGGGATCAGCATGACCACTACGCTCCTCAATATAATGGGCAGAGACAACCAAAGGGGCGGTATCGTCCCGAACCACCCTTCCAGCAAACTTGTCCCCTGGTCATCAATATCGGGTAACAAATGGGCAACAACGACAACGGCGTAAAAAATAATGGCACAAGAACACAAAAAGCGTCCCCATGCCACACGAAGCCACAATCCGAGCAATGCAAAAAAGTTGACTATAAGAAATATCCCACCCGCGCCACCACGAAACGAAAACACGGTGAAGGCAATCAATTGCAGCGATACGGCAACTTGCGCGATCCGAAAGTACAGAGGTGGCTCCGCTAGACCATTCATCATTTCTCATTTAGAATAATAGGCTGATCAGCATTGCCTACCACGTTCACTCGCTTTTCCGGTCCAGCCGGATGTGCAACTCGCGCAACTGCTTCGCGTCGACCATGGACGGCGCATCAGTCAGCAGACACTGGGCGCGTTGCGTCTTCGGGAAGGCGATGACGTCGCGGATCGATTCGGCACCGGTCATCATCGTCACGATGCGGTCCAGCCCGAATGCCAGCCCGCCGTGCGGCGGCGCGCCATAGCGCAGCGCATCGAGCAGGAAGCCGAATTTCGCGCGCGCCTCTTCCTCACCGATGGCGAGCGCCTCGAAAACCTGCTGCTGAATGTCGGCGCGGTGGATCCGCACCGAGCCGCCGCCGATTTCCCAGCCGTTCAGCGCCAGATCGTAGGCCTTCGCCAGGCATTTGCCCGGATCGCTGGAAAGCAGTTCCAGATGTTCGTCCTTGGGGCTGGTGAAGGGGTGGTGGCAGGCGACCCAGCGCTTGGCGTCGGCATCGTATTCGAACATCGGAAAGTCGACGACCCACACCGGCGTCCAGGCCGCTCCGGTGAGGAACCCTTTCTCATGCCCGATCTTGACGCGCAACGCGCCGAGCGCATCGGCAACGATCTTGTTCTTGTCGGCGCCGAAGAAAATCAGGTCGCCGTTCTGCGCCCCGGTGCGTTCGACGATGGCCTTCAGCGCGGCCTCGTGCAGGTTCTTGACGATCGGCGATTGCAGCCCGGTTTCGTTGAGCTGTCCGATGTCGTTGACCTTGATGTAGGCTAGCCCCTTGGCGCCGTAGATGCCGACGAACTGGGTATAGGCGTCGATCTCGCCGCGCGTGAGCGCGCCGCCGCCGGGAATGCGCAGCGCCGCGACACGGCCGTCGGCGGCGTTGGCAACGCCGCTGAACACCTTGAAGGCAACGTCCTTCACCGCATCGGTGACATCGGTGAGCTCGAGCGTGACGCGCAGGTCTGGCTTGTCGGAACCGTAACGGCGCATTGCCTCGGCGTAAGAAAGCCGCGGAAACGGATTCGGCAGTTCGACATCGATGCTTTCCTTGAATACGTAACGGATCAATTCTTCGATCAGCGCGGTGATTTCCATCTCGCCCATGAACGAGGTTTCGATATCGACCTGCGTGAATTCCGGCTGGCGGTCGGCGCGCAGATCCTCGTCACGGAAACATTTGACGATCTGGTAATAGCGGTCGAATCCCGCGACCATCAGAAGCTGTTTGAACAGTTGCGGCGATTGCGGCAGCGCGAAGAAGGCGCCGGCATGCACGCGCGACGGCACGAGATAGTCGCGCGCGCCTTCCGGCGTGCTCTTGGTGAGCATCGGCGTTTCGATGTCGAGAAAGCCGTGATCGTCGAGGAAGCGGCGGAACGCCCGCGCCACCTTGTAGCGCAGGATCATGTTGTGCTGCATCTGCGGGCGGCGCAGATCGATGACGCGATGCGTGAGCCGCACCGTTTCGGACAGGTTCTGGTCTTCGAGTTGGAACGGCGGCGTCTGCGCGGCATTGAGCACCTCGATTTCGTGGCACAGCACTTCGATCTCGCCGGAGGGAAGGTTGGGATTCACCGTGCCTTCGGGGCGCGCGCGCACCTTGCCGGTGATCCGCAGACAGAATTCGTTGCGCACCGATTCGGCGATCGCGAACATTTCCGGAACATCCGGATCGCAAACGATCTGGGCCATGCCCTCGCGGTCGCGCAGGTCGATGAAAATCACGCCGCCGTGGTCGCGCCGCCGGTGCGCCCAGCCGCAAAGCGAGATTTCCTGACCGATATGTTGAGAATTGAGCTGGCCGCAGTAATGAGTACGCATGATATTTATCTGAAGAAATTCTTAGGTGATTTTGGAATGACGTTCCGGAGGCGTGACCACCCCCATGGAAATGATGTATTTCAATGCTTCGTCGACGCTGATGTCGAGCTCGATCACTTCGCTCCTGGGCAGCATCAGAAAGAACCCGGAGGTCGGGTTCGGCGTCGTGGGCACATAAATGCTCACGTGCTCTTCCGGCAGATGTTTGGCAACGCCCCCGCCCGGTTTCCCCGTCAGGAAGGCGATCGTCCACAATCCCTGGCGCGGATACTGCACCAGGAGCGCCTTGCGGAACGCCTGTCCGTTTTGCGAAAACAGCGTGTCGGAAACCTGCTTGACGCTGTTGTAAATCGAATTGACGACCGGAATCCGTGCCAGCAGCCGCTCCCACCAGACCACCAGCCGCTGCCCGATCAGGTTGGCGGTAAATATGCCGGTCAGGAATACCATCAGCAGCGTCAGTACCGTGCCGACGCCCGGGATATCGAAACCGAACAGATTCTTCGGATGCAGCGCCGACGGCAACAAACGCAAGGATTGGTCCATCAGGCCGACCACCAGCGACAACACCCAGACGGTGATCGCCAGCGGCACCCAGATCAAAAGACCGGTAATGAAGTAACGACGCATCGGCGGTAGTTAAGGTCTGGTCCGCTCAACAACACGAACAGGCGCCGTGCCCGCCCTGGCAGGGCGGCGGGGAAGCAGGCGAATCGCTTTTCTCGCCTTTCGTTGCGGACGAGGCGCCGCCACCCTTGAAATCGGTCGCGTACCAGCCGCTGCCCTTCAATTTGAACCCTGCCGCGGAAATTTTCTTGATATAAGCGTCCGCATGACAATGCGGGCATGTGGTCAGAACAGGATCGCTCAGTTTTTGCAGGTGCTCCTGCTCGAACCCGCAGGAATCGCACCGGTATTCGTAAATTGGCATAAAAAAACGCTCCAAAAACAGTGAATTATATAGAGGTTCACGCAAGAATTCAGACGCAAAGACAGGCCGCAGATAGTACAGGCAATGCGGCAATGCAAAAGCGGCAGAGTACGGATTCTTGCGTAACCCGCTATGACTGATAGCGGAACGGTATCCGCTGCAACTCCGTTATCCGGAAGTGGAAACGTGGAGTTGGGAAAACTGGGATGCCGGGAACGTTTTTCAACAAGTACCGGGCAATTCCCGGAAGCCCCGGGCGGGAACACTCACCCCTGTAATGTCGAAAAATACGCCCGTGTCAGTGACTCTCCCCAGATCAGGGCGATAAATCCCGCCGCTGCGAGGTATGGGCCGAACGGGATCGGTACGTTGCGCCCGTGCCGGGCGAAGACGATGAGCGAAATACCAACGACGGCACCGACAAAAGAAGAGCACAAAATGATGAAAGGCAGCATTTTCCAGCCCAGCCACGCTCCCAGCGCCGCCAACAGCTTGAAATCGCCATACCCCATCC
This sequence comes from Rhodocyclaceae bacterium, assembly GCA_031556405.1. Lineage (GTDB taxonomy): Bacteria > Pseudomonadota > Gammaproteobacteria > Burkholderiales > Rhodocyclaceae > WQZF01. The sequence goes on along the minus strand of JAVBTC010000032.1, from coordinate 57,178 downwards.
CCTCTTTTTTCATGATCAGCTTGAATGCCCAATATACCGACCAGAGAATGAGATAACCCGCGACAGCGCCGATCACGGCCGATTCGAGCGAGGTATAGACGGAAAACAGGTTGAAGCACAATCCCAGCCACAACAACGGCAACGTGATCGAATCGGGCAGAAATTGCGTGTCGAAATCGATCCCCGTCAGCGCGATCAGCGACCACAACAAGAAAAACGCGCCCAGCGCCTGCCACCCGAATCCGAAATGCCATGCGACAAACGCGGTCAGCACTCCGGTGATGGTTTCAATCAGCGGATAACGCATGGAGATCGGTGCACGGCAGGCGGAACAGCGCCCACGCAGGAATAGCCAGCTGAAAACGGGAATATTTTCCAGCGCGGTAATCGAATGTCCGCACACGGGACAACGCGAGCGCGGTTTCGCCAGCGTCAGCGTCGTTTCCTCAAGCGGTTCGTCGCGCATTTCGGCGCATTGGTTCCGCCACTCGTGTTCCATCATGAGCGGCAGGCGATGAATGACGACATTGAGGAAACTGCCGACAAGCAGCCCCAACACCAGGGCCGCCGCTGCAAACAGCGGCGGATAGGCGAGCAGATCAAGCATGAGAACGAAAATGCGGAAGCCGTGCGAGACCGGGCTTAACCCACGACCGAACCCAGCTTGAAGATCGGCAAGTACATCGCAATCACGATGGTGCCGATGACAACCCCGAGGAACACCATGATCAACGGCTCGAGCAGGCTCGACAGGGCAGCGACGGTATCCTCGACTTCCTGTTCGAAGAAATCGGCGACCTTGGACAGCATCGAATCGAGCGCGCCGGTTTCCTCCCCGATCGAAACCATCTGCACCACCATATTGGGGAACAGATCGGTATTCTGCATCGCGACGGTAAGGCTGGTACCGGTACTGACCTCGTTCTGAATCTGTTGCGTACCGGATTTATAAACGTAGTTTCCGGCAGCCCCGCCCACCGATTCGAGCGATTCGACAAGTGGAACCCCGGCGGCGAACATCGTCGCAAGCGTCCGGCTCCAGCGAGCGATGACGGATTTTCGGATCAGCGGACCGAAGATGGGCACGCGCAGGAAGAAGCGATCCATCACGATCTGCATTTTCTCCGAGCGCCTCCATGCGAAGAAAAACCCGAAGATGGCGGCGATCGCGAGCGGAATCATCCACCACCAGTGGGCAACGAGGAAATCGGACATGCTGATCACCGCCAGCGTCAATGCCGGCAGATCGGCGCCAAAACTGGAAAACACCTGTTTGAACACCGGGATGACGAACAGCATGATGATGATGGTCACGATGGTCGCCACGATGATGACGGCAATCGGATAGAACATCGCCTTCTTGATCTGGCTTTTCAGGGCCAGGATTTTTTCCTTGTATGTCGCCAGCCGCTCCAGCAGAGTGTCGAGAATACCTGCCTGTTCACCGGCACTGACCAGGTTGCAGTACAACGCATCGAAATACAGCGGATGCTTGCGAAATGCCTGCGACAGCGATGTCCCGGTCTCGACATCGGCCTTGATTTCCAGCAGCAACCTGGCAACCGCCGGGTTTGCGTGTCCGCGCCCGACGATATCGAAAGATTGCAGCAACGGCACCCCTGCTCTCATCATCGTCGCCAGTTGGCGGGTGAAGTACGTGATGTCCTTCTCCTTGATCTTGCCGCCGCGTTTCAGTTTTTGCCGGGTGACCTTGCGAACGGCAATCCCCTGCCGGCGCAGTGTCGTATTGACCAGCGCCTCGCTTTGCGCACGCAATTCGCCGCGAATGATTTTCCCGTCTTTACCCTTGCCTTCCCAAAGGTAAAGCTGATCCTTGTTTACAGGAGAAATCCTTCTCGCCGGTTTCCTTGTCGTGGTGGTTCGTGCCTGAGTCGCCATTACGCCCCCGTCGTCGAATGAGTTTTATTGGTTGGTGGTAGACAATACTTCTTCCAGAGAAGTCAATCCTTGTTTGACCTTGAGCAAACCTGACAGTCTCAGATCCTTGACCCCTTCGCGTACTGCCTGCTCCGAAATATCCAGAGCTGTACCGTTTGCCATAATGATACGCTGAATTTCCTCCGAGACCGGCATCACCTGGTAAATACCGAGCCGTCCCTTGTAACCCGAACCTTTGCAGACATCGCACCCTTCCGGGTTGGGGCCGTACAGCGTCCATGGTTCGTCGAGATCCTCTTCGGTAAACCCCGCGTTGAACAGCGATTCCGTCGGCACTTCCATCGGCACCTTGCAGGAACACAAACGCCGCGCCAGGCGCTGTGCCGTGATCAGGAGAATGCTGGAAGCAATATTGAACGTCGGCACACCCATGTTCATAAGACGCGTCAACGTCTGCGGCGCGTCGTTGGTATGCAGCGTCGAAAGCACCATGTGGCCGGTCTGCGCCGCCTTGATCGCGATTTCCGCCGTTTCCAGGTCGCGGATTTCCCCCACCATGATGATGTCCGGATCCTGCCGTAGAAAGGCCCGGAGCGCCGAGGCGAACGTGAGCCCGGCACGGTCGTCGACGTTGACCTGGTTGATTCCGGCGAGATTGATTTCCGCCGGATCCTCCGCTGTCGAAATATTGACCCCCGGGGCGTTGAGAATATTGAGGCAGGTATAAAGCGAAACTGTCTTCCCGGAACCGGTCGGGCCGGTCACCAGTACCATGCCGTAAGGGCGTTTAATGGCATCGAGCAACAACGCTTTCTGTTCGGGTTCGTACCCGAGGGCTTCGATGCCCAGGGTCGCCGAAGTCGGATCAAGAATCCGCAGCACGATTTTCTCGCCGTGCAATGTCGGCAGTGTGCTTACGCGGAAATCGATGGCGCGGCTCTTCGACAGCGCCAGTTTCATCCGCCCATCCTGGGGGACCCGTTTTTCCGCGATGTTGAGTTTCGAGACAACCTTCAGGCGGGAGGCGATTTTTTCCTTCAACGTCAACGGTACGTTCGTCACCTCGTGAAGAATGCCGTCGGTGCGGAAACGGATCCGATAGAATTTTTCATAGGGTTCGAAATGGATATCGGACGCTCCGTCGTTGATCGCGTCGATCAGCATCTTGTGAACGAATTTGACGATCGGCGCATCGTCCACATCGCCGCCCTCTTCTCCCGAGGCGCCTTCGTCCGAAAGAAATTCGAGGTTGAGCTCGTCGTCGGCCAATCCTTTGAGCGCATCCTCGGCACCCGCCGAATATTTCGTGACCAGCGGCAGCAATTTGGGCTCTTCCACGACCACTGGATCGACGGCCAAGCCGGTCTGAAACCGGACTTCATCGAGCGCCCGCTGGTTGGTCGGGTCGGAAATGGCGATCGAGAGACGATTGCCGCGCTGATACAGGGGAACGATCTTGTGCGTGGCGATGATTCTGCGGTCGACAACTTTGACCGGCAGATAGGACTCATCGTAAGCGTCGAGATCCAGAAGCGGACAAAAAAAGGATTTCGCGGCGAAACGGGCCACTTCCAGCGCCGTCATTTTTTTCGTCTGCAGCAACTGGGTAATGAAACTGGTATTGTTATTGGCCGCCAGGGTGAGCAAAGCGCCGATTTCGGCTTCCTTGAACAACCCTGCCTGCACCAGCGCGCGTGCCAGTCCCGAAATATGCGTTGTTTGATCAGTTTCTTCCATTATGCTATATCATTAACTTAGGGGCTTATGGGCACGGTGCGGGTGAAAAAGAGGTAGAACCAAAATAACGGAGAAAATGCAATCAACCTAATCGCTTTGCTTAGATTCAATAATAATGCAACGCACCGGTATCTTTGTAAAGACGAATGGAAAGGAGGAAAAGAACGTCAAGCGGAAATGATGCACCGACTTTGTGAAAAATGGAGTATTCATCCGTCGCGAGGGCGGACAACACGAGCAATTTTCACGCTTTTGTCCTGAGTCTGCACGATTTCGACAGCAATATGCCCGATTTTCAGGCTGATTCCCGCTTCCGGAATATCCTGAAAATGTTCGAGGATGAGTCCGTTCAGCGTTTTTGGCCCGTCAAGCGGAAAGTCGAGGCCAAATTCCCGGTTGATCTCACGCAGGGTTCTGCTGCCGTCGATCAGTGCTGTACCGTCGTCATTCCAGCCACTCTTCCCCTTTCCAACCTTCGTCGGCGAAGTCGCGGCGATCCGGGAAATTTCCGCGACGATGTCTTCGGGAGTGACCAGTCCGAGAATTTCCCCGTATTCATCGACAACCAGTCCCAGATGCTGGTGGTTTTCCCGGAAAAAGTGAAGCTGAGACAAGAGATCGGTATTGGCCGGGACGAAATAAGGCGTTTGCAAAAGCCCCGTCAGTGTCTCCAACGACAGATCTCCGCGCAGGGCGGGCGCGACGACGCGTTGCAAATACAGGATTCCGGCGAGATTGCCCAGATCGTCGCGATACACCGGCACATAGGAATGGTAGCCATTGACCAGGCGGGCACGAACATCGCCCCAGGACACCTCCAGATCGATTGCTTCGATAGCCGCTCGCGGCGTCATGACGTCTTCGACACAAATATTTTCCAGGTCGGATGCCCTGAAAACGGACGGTTCGAAAACAACTCTTTCCGCAGAAACCGTGTTCATCGCATTCCGCCGTGCGGCGAAAAATCCGGTACCGGCCGCCAGGACCGGAATCAGTGTCGCCACAATACGGTGAGCATAACGTGCACCAAATTCCCTGCACACGATTTCGATCAGAACGAATAAGGGGAAAATGGCTGCGAGAAGTACGGCGCCGGGATGCTCCCGGCCGAAACCCGCTACCGCGGCAATGGCAAAGAAAACCGCAGCGGCGGTAATAAAGGTCAGCCAGAAACGGGAAACGAAACGCTGCCACCTTTCCGATTGCTCCAGCAGCACCCGCCGCAAGCCACGGTATTTTTCACCGCGCAGCAAGTGACGCAGACGATGGCGGCGCAGATTGTCCACCGCGGCTGCGGCCAGCGACCCCAGGCCCGCAACGACTAACAGCAACACGCTGCCGACGGCGAAAAACAGCGGCACGGTATCCGATGCCATCGTTCAGGTGCGGCCAAGAATCGCTTCGGCAACAAAACGGCTTCCCACGTAAGCCAGGAGAAGCATCATGAATCCGGTCATGGTCCAGCGCAGCGCGGTGCGTCCGCGCCAACCGCGGGCATGACGCCCGACCAGCAGGACCGCGAAAATACCCCAGGAAGCGAAAGCAAAAAGAGTTTTGTGGTCGAAAATGAATGCCTTGCTGTAGAGCTCTTCGGAATAAAAAACCCCGCTAGCAAGCGTTCCGGTGAGGAAGAGAAAAGCCACGAAAATCATGCGGAAAAGCAGGTTTTCCATCGCCAGCAACGGCGGCAGGCTGGCGAGGCCCTTGGTAAACACGCGCTGATGCAGCTTGCGCTCGGTGTATGCCATAAAAATTGCGTGCAGTGCCGATAGCGTAAACAGGCTGTATGCGAGCATCGCGGCAAGAAAATGTAATTTGAAGCCCCAGGTTCCGGCGTGGGTAATGGTGCGTACCTGCGGAAACACCGCCGGCAATGCCGCGCAACAGGCGGCAAGCGGCAATACCATCGGCTGCAGTCCTTCCATGTGCGAACGGAAACTTTCCAGCCAGTAAATGAAAACCGCCAGCCAGAGCATCAACGAAAGCGCCAGCGCGAACGAGAAACGCATTTCCCCGACATTGCCGAACAGACCGAAATAAAGACCAATGCCATGCAACGCCAGCGCGATGCCGAGCACGCCGCGTTCCCACACGAGCATCGGCGCCGCCACCGGCTGATCCGATTCGCGCCAGCGGGTACGCCAAAAATGAAAAGCGAGAAAGGCGTACAGAACTGCCGCCAGAATATGGGGGATAACGGAAAAGGGAGAAGTGGGAGGCATGAGGTACAGTAGAATACCTAATATTCAGTAAGTCTATCATCAAGCGGGAAAACCTATGCTCGACAACCTGACCCAGCGCCTGGCGCGCGTCGTGAAAACACTCAAGGGCGAAGCGCGCCTGACCGAAAGCAATATCGCGGACGCCTTGCGCGAAGTGCGGCTGGCGCTGCTCGAAGCCGATGTCGCGTTACCTGTGGTCAAGGATTTCATCGCCGCGGTAAAGGAAAAAGCGGTCGGCGAGGAAGTCATCGGTTCGCTCTCGCCCGGCCAGGCACTGATCGGCGTGGTACACCGCGAACTGACGCGCGTGATGGGCGAAGTCCATGACGGTCTGAACCTGGCGACACAGCCGCCGGCGGTGATTCTGATGGCGGGGCTGCAGGGCGCGGGTAAGACGACGACGGTCGGCAAGCTGACAAAATTTCTTAAAGAAAAGCAGAAAAAGAAAGTCCTGGTGGTCAGTTGCGACGTCTATCGTCCAGCGGCGATCGCCCAGTTGCAAACGGTTGCCGGGCAAGCGGGTGCTGACTTTTTCCCTTCCGAGGCGAGCGACAAGCCCGTCGCCATCGCACAGGCGGCGCGCGACTGGGCCAAGCGCCATTATCACGACGTGCTGCTGGTCGACACCGCCGGGCGGCTGGCGATCGACGAAGCGATGATGCGCGAGATTTCCGAGCTCCATGCGGCGCTGAACCCGATCGAAACGCTGTTCGTCGTCGATGCCATGCTCGGGCAGGACGCGGTCAACACCGCCCGCGCATTCAACGAGGCGCTGCCTTTGACCGGCGTCATTCTTACCAAGCTCGACGGCGACGCGCGCGGCGGCGCCGCGCTGTCGGTACGCCAGATAACCGGAAAACCGCTGAAATTCGCCGGTGTCGGGGAAAAACTGGACGGCCTGGAGCCGTTCCACCCCGAGCGGATGGCCTCGCGGATTCTCGGCATGGGCGATGTGCTTTCGCTGCTCGAGGAAGCGCGGAAAAGCGTCGACGAGGAAAAGGCGCTGGCATTCGCCAAGAAGCTCAAAACCGGCAAGGGCTTCGACTTCAACGATTTCAAGGAACAGATCGTGCAGATGCGCAAGATGGGCGGAATGTCCTCCTTCATGGACAAACTGCCGGCCAGCTTCGCGCAGGCTGCGGGCCAGCTTCCGGCGGGGATGGAAGACAAGATGGTGCGTCGCATCGAAGGCATCATCAATTCGATGACCCCGACCGAGCGCGCCAGGCCGGAATTGATCAAGGCCAGCCGCAAGCGGCGCATCGCCGCCGGTGCCGGCGTTCAGGTGCAGGAAGTAAACCGCCTCCTGCGGCAGTTCGAGCAGACGCAGAAAGTGATGAAGCACTTCGCCAAGGGAGGCCTGGCGAAAATGATGCGGGGAATGAAAGGCATCATGCCGGGCATGCCGCATTGATCCGGTAGGAATTCATTTTGCGCCGGTTGGTACGAATATTGGTACGAATCGGCGCGAAGAGTTGTCTCCGCGTATCGGGCGACATCCAGCGTCGGCTTCAACGTCGCCGTGACCCGTGACCATATCCTACTGACGCCGCAAACGGCTCCGCCCCGTTATGGCTATCCTCGCGGCTATCCGTCTCCGTCCTTGCCCGGAAATTCGGAACGCGATAATGAACGTTGCAAAAAAACGCCCCTCCGCCAATACGGTGGAGGGGCGAAAACAAAAAAACGTCACAGACGAAAACACCGGACCGACCTTCCGCCGTGCCGCTCCAGGACGAACCACCTGCCCTCAAGCCACCGCAACCGCTTCGCGGCGCAACGGCTCGGCAGGCTCGGTGGATTGGGTTGCGCCACGTCTGCGGCGTGACGACGGCCAATTGGCAAGGCCGACTTCGTCGCGGATTTCGCGGCAGACACGGACGACCCGCTCCACTTCGTCGTCGGTCAACCCGGCGTTGAGCGAGAAGCGCATCAGCGCACGGTTTTTCGGCGTCGCCGGGGCGCAGAATACCGAACCGAAAATACCGCGCGCTTCCAGTGCATCGCGCAACACGATCGTCTGCTGCTCGGTACCGGCTTCGAGCGAAACGATCTGGCTCTGGCTGTCGTTGAGGTTGTAGCCCTGCGCTTCCAGATTGTCGCGCACATAATCGCCGATTTCGCGCAGGCGCTCCCGCCGCCAATCTTCCCGGCGGATAACTTCCAGCGTCGCGCTCAGGCCCGTGATTTCATGCGGCAACAGGGTCGAACTGAAGATCGCCGGATTCGACTCGAACTTGAAATACTCGTTGAACCGCTTCGAGCAGGTAATGAATCCGGCGCGGCCGGCAAAGGCCTTGGCGAGGCTGGCGGTACGGAAATGGACGCGGTCGGAAAGCCCCAGCGCGGCGACCATTCCTTCCCCGTGCAGGCCGTGCGTGCCGAGCGAGTGCGATTCGTCGACGACGAGAATGCATCCCTGCGCTTCGCAAATGGCGACGATTTCCGGCAAGGGGGCAACGCTGCCGTTGGTGCTGTAGACCGAATCGATCAGGACAACGCCGGGACCGTAGCGGAGAATCTGCCGCTCCAGGTGCTCGGGGTGGTTGTGGAAAATGCTGACCGCCTTGGCGCCAGCGGAACGGATGCCTTCCCACAACGAATTGTGCGCCAGCATGTCGACATATACCGGCGTCCGCTCGTCGGCAATCGATTGAACCAGCCCGGTGTTCGCACACCAGCCGGACTGGCACAGCACGCCGGATTCGGCATGCATGAACGCCGCCAGCCGGTCTTCCAGTGCCAGTTGCGGGCACTCGCCATGCAGGAAAATGCCCGACATCAGCAGACCGTTGCCGCTTTCCCGCAAAGCCTCCGCCATGGCCGAGATGACTTTCGGATGGCGTGCAACGGAGAGATAGTCGTTGCTCGACAAATGCAGCGCGGTTTCGTCCGGAGTGCGGCCGCGCATGATATGCCCTCCTTCCCAGGTATTGCGGACCCGGTCGCGGTAATAGCGCTCGACTCTCGTTTCGAGGAAATCGGGCAATACGGCGTTGGAAAAAGTGCGAGAAGTGCGTAACGGGACGGTATTGCTTTTCATTGTTTTCTCCACAAAAAGGAACTGAAAAGATGCGTACGATCCCCGGTAGTGGAGCGCTCCAACGCCAATCTTTGTAACGGTGCGTCGCGGGACAAGAGGATTCTCCTGCCGTTAAGCATTCATCCGGTGCTTTGCCTGCCGTATCCGTTTTCGTCTACCGGGCACGGCTCGGCGGGACACACTCCTTATATGACAATAGAATAATGCCCGCCGAGAATCGTACAATTCCCGCCGGCATGTAACCTGCCGAACGGTACGCTTGAGCGTAAGATCACCTTACCCTTGTGCCGAAACTCTCTCCAGCAGGCCACGAATCGACCGGCTGGCGCGACGTTTCGGGAAGCGGATTTTTTTGTGCCTCGCGTTTCCGGGAAAAGGATGGGAATTTGCCGACCGGCGCGCCAGAATCCAGAGCCGGCGGCTTCTCCAGTCGAAATGCCGAATTCCTGAAATGGATAACCCGCTATGGCCGCTTTCCGAAAAAGCGTTCTTCTTGGTACAAATTCTAAATATTGATTAAATTTATGTATATATATGTAGGCATATACAAGTAAAAATTATTTTTTTATAATTAGAATTCGATTGGATCGACTTCCAAATGCCAGCGCAGCCGGCCGGGAATTTTTATCCGCGCCAGCACTGGCATCCAATCCTTGAGGAAAATCTGCAGCGCCGGACGCGAAAACGATTCGATCAGCATCTGCGCCCGCTCCCGGTCGGCACGCCGTGAAAGACGCATCGTCACCGGATCGTAAAACTCGACGGCGGGATGTTCCCGCATCCGCGCCTCCGCGCGCGCGCTGGTGAGAAAAGCGATGGATTGCGCCATCTCCGACGCCTCGGCGCGCAATATGGCCTGGTGACTGTAAGGAGGAAACCCGGCATTTTTACGCTCGGCGAGCTGCGCGAACGCAAAGGAAGGATAGTCGTGCGCGACCAGCGCCGCATACAGCGGATGATCCGGATACTGCGTCTGGATCAGCACCGCTCCCGGCAGATCGGCCCGTCCGGCCCGCCCGGCAACCTGCATCAGGAGCGCGAATAGTCGTTCCGGCGCCCGCCAGTCGGCGGCGAACAGCGCCGCGTCGGCACCAACGGCACCGACCAGCGTGAGGCGGGGAAAATCATGCCCCTTGGCCAGCATCTGGGTGCCGACGAGAATATCGGCATCGCCGCCGTGAATTCTGTCCAGCATGGCTTCCCATTGCCTGCGGCTTTTGGCCGCGTCGCGGTCGACGCGCAGGATGCGCGCCTGCGGAAAACGCTCGGCGAGAAAAGCCTCCAGGCGCTGCGTGCCGCGCCCGAACGGATGCAGGTCGAGATTGCCACAGGAGGGACAGGCCCGCGGCACCCCCGCCTCGAAACCGCAGTGATGGCAACGCAAGCGGCGGTCCGCCAGATGCAGGACGAGATTGGCGGCACAACGCTTGCAGTGCGAAATCCAGCCGCACGCGGGACAGGCGAGCACGGGGGCGAATCCGCGCCGGTTGAGAAAAACCAGGCTTTGTTCGCCGCGCTCAAGGCGCTCGGCCAGGGCGTCGATCAGGGAAGCGGACAAACCTTCGTGCATCGTTTCCCGCCGGGTATCGAGGCAACGCACGGCAGGCAGACGGGCGTTGCTGGCAGCGCGTCCGGTCAGCGTAAGCAGCCGGTAACGGCCAGCGACATCGGCTGCCGCGGTATCCGGTAGGTTTGTCGGCGCAGTTCCTGGCATTTTTCCCGGTATTTTTTTCGGCGTGTTTCCCGATATCCTGGCCGGCGCGCGGCGCCCATGCGCGTTGGCCCAGCTTTCCAGCGACGGGGTCGCCGATCCCAGGACGATCGGAATTCCGCGCTGCCGCGCACGGAACACGGCGAGATCGCGCGCCGAATAGCGGATTCCGTCCTGCTGCTTGAGGGAAGGATCATGTTCCTCGTCGATGATGATCAACGCCAGGTCCGGCATCGGCGTGAAAATGGCGAGCCGCGTACCGAGCACGATGCGCGCTTCGCCCGCGAACGCGGCACGCCAATGGCGCGTGCGCATGGCCTCGGAGAGCTCGCTGTGCAGGCTGACCGGCGGCGTCGCCGGGAAGCGCGCCGCGATGCGCGCCTCGAGCTGCGGCGTGAGATTGATCTCCGGCGTCAGGAGCAGCACCTGCCCGCCCGCCGCCAGCGTATCCTCGATCAGACGCAGATAGATCTCGGTTTTACCGCTGCCGGTCACGCCGAACAACAGAAACGGATGAAAGCCCCGCCCCGCGGACCGGATGGACGCGAGCGCCGCCGCCTGTTCCACCGTGAGTTCCGGCAGCGACTCCGCCACGGAACAGGCAACGGCCTTGGTTTTTACCCGCCGCGTCTTCACGGGCGCTGCACGTTTCAGCCCCGCCGGCAGCGCGGCAAGCATGACTTCCCCGAGCGGCGCGTGGTAATACCCGGAACAGAATTCGCACAACCGCAGCCATTCCGGCGGCAAGGGCGGCAGATCGGCAAGGAGTTCGCACACCGGCTTGAGCTGTTCCGGCGGGATTTCGCTTTCCACTCCAACGGCGACGATAACGCCGATGCGCGTTCTGTCGCCGAACGGCACGCACACCCGGCGCCCGATATCCCCGGGACTTGCCTGCGGCGCGAGATAGTCGAACAAACGATGAAGCGGCACGCCGAGCGCGACGCGGACGACGGTGCCGGAAGAATGCGCGGACGCCACGGTAGAAACGGAACCAGGCGGAGAGGCGGAAGAAAAAGAGGAAGAACCCGAGGAGGAAATAGCGCCGTCCCTTATTTCAACTTAAGCGCGATTGTTAAGACCGATTCTCAAAAAAACACGCAAGTCGATGGTAGACCAGGGTTTTCCATGTTGTTCACAAAAACTGTGGATAACTTTGTGAATTTCTTCTGTGAAAAATGCGCAAACCCCGTTTTCACCGGGCTTCTCCTTGCGTTGCCTGAAAATCGGGCAAAAAACTAATTCTTTTAAATCAATGATTTAACAACTACCCCTGATTTTTCAGGGATTTTTCCGGCAACCGAGGAACGCAACGATGTTTCTGTGCATAAGTCAAGGGGGCGCACGCACTTTGTGCTCTTTATGTAACGCATTGTGGCCTTGCCTGACGCATTTTTTTACTATGTTCATGAACGGAATTGACCAGCGCAACGACGTGTTCCGGCGGGGTGAATTGCGAGATGCCGTGGCCGAGATTGAAGACATACCCGGTATTGCCCGGCCCGAAACTTTCCAGAACCCGGACCGCCTCGGCGGCGATTTTTTCCGGTGCCGCGAAAAGTACGCAGGGGTCGAGATTTCCCTGCAACGCCACCTTGTCGCCGACGCGCCGACGCGCCTCGCCGACATCGATCGTCCAGTCGAGTCCGACGGCATCGCAGCCACTCGCGGCGATCGCTTCGATCCACAGCCCGCCACCCTTGGTAAACACAATCGACGGAATGCGTTCGCCGTCCTTTTCCCTGGTCAGTCCGGCGAGAATGCGCTCCATGTAGGCCAGCGAAAATTCCCGGTACGCTCCGGCGGCCAGCGATCCGCCCCAGGAATCGAAAATCATCACGGCCTGCGCGCCGGCTTCGATCTGCGCGTTCAGATACGCCAGTACCGCGTCGGCAGTGACTGACAGAATCCGGTGCAACAGATCGGGACGGTCGTAGAGCATCGTTTTGATGCGCCGGTAATCGTCGGAAGCACCGCCCTCGATCATGTAGCAGGCGAGCGTATAGGGGCTGCCGGAGAACCCGATCAGCGGCACGGAATTGTCCAGCGCACGGCGGATTTCGCTCACCGCATCCATCACGTAACGCAGGTGATCCCAAGGATCGGGTGCGGTCAGCGCGCGGATCGACCATTCCTCGGTCAGCGGACGCTCGAATTTCGGTCCTTCCCCCTCGGCGAAATACAGCCCCAGGCCCATCGCGTCGGGAACCGTGAGAATGTCGGAAAACAGGATCGCCGCATCCAGTTCGTAGCGTGCCAGCGGCTGCAGAGTGACTTCGCAGGCAAGCGCCGGATTCTTGCACAGGTCGAGAAAGCTCCCGGCGCGCTTGCGCGTCTGCCGGTATTCGGGCAGATAGCGTCCCGCCTGGCGCATCAGCCAGAGCGGCGTGTAATCGGTCGGTTCCTTGAGAAGCGCGCGCAGAAAAGTATCGTTACGGGGTCGTGTCACGGAGAGCTCCGCCGGAATGCACAAAAGAGCGATTATCTTCTTTTATGGCGCCATTTAGCTAGCCGGCGCGGAAATCGGGAAAATGGCGGATCATCAGCATGGCATGAAATGGATACTGCCGGTACGCAAAATGGAGACGACGGCGAGGATTCATTTCCTGTTTTTCTATTATAAAATATTATTTACATCAGCTACTATAGTAAATTTTAAGCTGAAATTATTTAATAACAAATCCAGCCTATTGAAACACCGGCAGTCATTCGGATAGTCACTCGATTTCCAGCAAAAGATCCTTCGCTTCCACCCTGTCGCCGGGAACGACCAGCACCCTGCCGACGACGCCATCCCGGTCGGCGGCGATGGAAGTTTCCATTTTCATCGCCTCGATGGAAACGAGCGGATTGCCCTTTCGCACTCTCTGGCCGGGCTTCACCGCGACGGTGGAGACGGTGCCCGGTATCGGCGCCGCGACGTGGCGGTCGTTGCCCTCCTCGGCTCTGGGCCGCGCCTTTTTCGCCCCTTCCATGCCGGCCTTGGCGATGCGCGTGGTTCGAGGCTGGCCGTTGAGTTCGAAAAAGAGTTCCACTTCGCCTTCTTCGTCCACGGCGGTCTTGCCGGTGAGACTGATAATCAGCGTCTTGCCCCGGTCGATCTCGACCGCGATCTCTTCCCGCTCGGGCAGTCCGTGAAAAAACACCGGCGTCGGCAATACCGAAACGTCGCCGTACCTGCGCGCGTGTGCGGCATAGTCGGCAAACACTTTGGGATACATCAGCCAACTCGCCAGATCGGCATCGTCGAGCGGACGTCCCGTTGCCTGTTCCGCTTTTGCCCGTTCCGCTTCCAGATCCACCGCCGGCAGATGAACCCCGGCGCGGCCCTCGACCGGCTGTTGTCCCTTGAGAATCCTTTCCTGGATTTCCCGGGGAAACCCTTCCGCGGGATAACCCAGTTCGCCACGCATCATCGACACCACGGATTCGGGAAAAGCGATTTCCCTCCCCGAATCCGCCACATCTTCCGGTGCCAGGTCATTTGCCACCATGAACAGCGCCATGTCTCCCACCACCTTGGAAGACGGTGTTACTTTCACGATGTCGCCGAACAGCCGGTTCGCATCGGCATACGCCTGCGCCACCTCGTTCCAACGATGCTCCATCCCCATGCTGCGGGCCTGCTCGCGCAGGTTGGTGTACTGGCCGCCGGGTATTTCGTGGCGGTAAACGTCCGAGGTGCCGGCGCGCATGTCGGCCTCGAACGGACGGTAAAAATGGCGCACCGCTTCCCAATAACGGGAAAAGAGTGCGATGCGCCCATGGGTCAGGCCCGGATCGCGCTCCGTATGCTCCAGCGCGGCGACGATGGCCCCCAGGCTGGGTTGCGAGGTGAGGCCGCTCATCGCGTCCATGGCGCCATCCACCGCGTCCGCGCCCGCTTCCACGGCGGCCAGCACCGAAGCCACGGCGCCGCCGCTGGTATCGTGGGTATGAAAATGGATCGGCAGGCCCACCTCTTCCCTCAAGGCCTTGACCAACGCCCTGGCCGCTGCTGGGCGGCAAACGCCGGCCATATCCTTGATCCCGATGATATGAGCACCGGCCCGCTCCAATTGCCGCGCCCGGTCGACGTAATACTTCAGGCCGTATTTGGGCCGGACCGGATCGAACAGATCGCCGGTATAGCAGATCGCGGCCTCGCAGACGGCACCGGCCTCGATCACCGCGTCCATCGCCACGCGCATGTTCTCGACCCAGTTGAAGGAATCGAACACGCGAAAAACATCGATGCCGCCTGCCGCCGCCTGGCGGACGAAATACCGCACCACATTGTCGGCGTAATTGGTATACCCAACGGCATTGGAAGCGCGCAGCAACATCTGCAGCAGAATATTGGGAACTGCTTCCCGCAGCTGCGCCAAGCGCAGCCAGGGATCTTCCTTCAAAAAACGCAGGGCCACATCGAAGGTGGCGCCGCCCCAGCATTCGAGGGAAAACAGCTCGGGCAGCAAACGGGCGTAATGCGGCGCGACGGCGATCATGTCCGCGGTCCGCATGCGGGTGGCAAACAGGGACTGATGCGCGTCGCGCAACGTGGTGTCGGTCAACAAAACGCGTTTTTCGGCGCGCATCCACTGGGCGAACTGCCGCGGCCCCAGCGCTTTGAGCCGATCCCGGCTGCCGGGAGACGGCGGTGCGCAGAAATCGATCTCCGGCAGCGGCGGCCGCGCTGGAAAATGCGCGAGCCCGGTGCGTCCTTTCACTTCCGGATTGCCGTTGACCGTCACCTCGCCGATGAATTCGAGCAGCCGGGAAGCCCTGTCCTGCTTGGGCTCGAACGTAAACAACTCCGGCGTGGTATCGATGAAGCGAGTGGTGTACTCGCCGTTTCTGAAACTGGGATGGGTAATGACGCTTTCGAGGAATGCCAGATTGGAAGACACGCCGCGGATGCGAAACTCCCGCAACGCCCGGTGCATGCGGCGGACAGCCTCATCGGGGTCGTGCCCCCGGGCGGTGACCTTGACCAGCAGGGAATCGTAAAACGGCGTGATCACCGCGCCGGTATACGCAGTGCCGGCGTCGAGGCGGATACCGGCGCCGGCGGCGCTGCGGTAGGCGGAAAGCCGCCCGTAATCGGGCGCAAAGCCTTTTTCCGGGTCCTCGGTGGTAATCCGGCACTGCAATGCGTGGCCGGACAAACGAATGTCGTCCTGGGCCGGCAGATAATCGTCGGCGCCGATACGCCCGCCCTCGCTGACCCTGATCTGCGCCTTGACGATATCCAGCCCCGTGACCTCCTCGGTGACGGTATGCTCCACCTGGATGCGTGGATTCACTTCGATAAAGTAGAAATCGCCCGAATCGGCATCCATCAGGAATTCGACAGTACCGGCGTGCGTGTAGCCGACACCCTCCGCGATCTTCAGCGCCGCCCGGCAAAGCGCTTCCCTCTGCCGCGGCAGCAGATACGGAGCGGGCGCCCGTTCCACGACCTTCTGAGTGCGGCGCTGCACCGAACAATCGCGCTCGAACAGATGCACCAGATTGCCGTGCGTATCCCCCAGCACCTGGACTTCCACGTGACGGGCGCGAACCACCATCTTCTCCAGGAAAACCTCGTCGTTTCCGAACGCGGCGGCGGCTTCACGGCGCGCCGCCGCGATGGCGGGAAGCAGTTCGCTTTCGCTCTCGATGGCACGCATGCCGCGACCGCCACCGCCCCAGCTCGCCTTGAGCATCAGGGGATAACCGATCGCCGCCGCCAGCGCGCGGCATTCCTCCGCGTCGCCGGGCAATGCGCCCGTCGCCGGTACCACGGGCACGCCGACGATTTCCGCCAGCGCGCGGGCAGCCACCTTGTTGCCCAACGCCCGCATCACTTCCGGCTGCGGCCCGATGAAAACGAGACCAGCGGCGGCACAAGCGCCGGCAAATTCCGGATTCTCGGAAAGAAAGCCATAACCGGGATGGACGGCATCCACTCCGGCCAGCCTGGCGACATGGACGATGCCGGGAATATCGAGATAAGCGCCGACCGGCTTCTTGCCGTCGCCCACCAGATAACTCTCGTCCGCCTTGAAACGATGCAGTGCAAAACGGTCTTCGTTGGAATAAATGCCCACCGTGCGGATACCCAGTTCGGCGGCGGCACGCATGATACGAATGGCAATTTCGCTGCGGTTGGCAATCAACAGGCTGCGGATATTTTTCAGATCCATGGCGGCGGAAAGAGAAAAAGAAAACGAAAAGAGAACGGGTAGACCGGAAAAAGGAAAAATCGGTTGCGCCGAATTCTCGTCGCATACTGTCTTTCCCCCGGAAAGTGACGGCTCAATCCGAAGATCATACCCCCGCTACGCCGACGTGATACGCAAAAAGAATTTTTAGCTCATAGCCATTATGTTTTTTGCCACGGCGGCACATGGGACGCGGTATGAAATATGGCTTCGAAAGCGATCATGGCACGCCTGGAGCACGCTTTTCACACCCGTCAAAATATGAAAGAATGTCTTCAACTCATCATTTTTCAGGTTTTTTTCATGCTCGACCGTGAAGGCTACCGCCCGAACGTCGGCATCATTTTGTGTAACGCGAAAAACGAGGTCTTCTGGGGCAAACGCATCAAAGAACATTCCTGGCAATTTCCCCAGGGTGGGATCAAGCGCGGAGAGACTCCGGAAGCCGCCATGTACCGGGAACTTTACGAAGAAATCGGCTTGCGTCCCGAACACGTGCGCATCCTCGGCCGGACCCGCGGATGGCTGCGTTACAATGTGCCGACACACTGGATCAAACGCGAATGGCGCGGCAGTTATAAAGGCCAGAAGCAGATCTGGTTTCTGTTGCGTCTGGTTGGACGCGACTCCGACGTTTCGCTGCGCGCCAGTGAACATCCCGAATTCGACGCCTGGCGGTGGAACGAATACTGGGTTCCGCTCGACTCCGTCATCGAATTCAAGCGCGACGTTTACCAACGCGCGCTGTCCGAGTTGGTGCGTTACGTTGACACGGACCGGCGCCCTTCCTCGGGAATGGGAGCGCCGCGCAATCCGCAAAAATAGCGTTTGCCGATCATGAACACATTCTTCGCCCAAAAATCCCGGCGGCTTTTCGCCGCCGGCATTCTTTCCTGCATATTCACATTATTTTCCGGAGCTGCGCTCGCCGTTGACGACGATGAAGAAGCGCCGTGGCAGGAGGGTGAAGTCGCTTATCCGGCACCGCCGCAGGATCAGCATCTACTGCCTTTTTACGTCAGTCCGACCACGAACAACCGCTTCCTGATCGACGAGGAATCCTTGAGCGTGGCGGAAGACGATGTCGTCCGCTACACCCTCGTCATCATCAGCCCGGCGGGAGCGCGCAACGTCAGTTACGAAGGAATCCGTTGCGCCACGGGGGAACGGCGGATCTATGCCTTCGGCCGTTCCGACGGCACCTGGTCCAAGGCACGCAACAGTGCCTGGCACAAAATCCAGGCAAAAGAAATGAATCGTTACCACGCCGCATTGAATTCCGAGTATTTCTGTACACCGGGAAACAGCGTCGACAGTGCCGAAAAAGCGCGCGCCGTGTTACGCGAGGGTGGCAACCCCGGATCGATCACGCGAGTCACACCATAACTTTTTCACACTCTTCACCTTGTTTTTGCCCCTTGTTTTTGCCTTTTCCGCGTCCTTTTCTGCGCCATGAATATCGACCGCTGGATCATCGAATTCGACCGCGCTCTGCGCACCGTCGCCTTGCCGGCAGCAGCCGGTTTGCGTCATTTTCCGCAGCGCCCGGCACGTCCGACACCGGGCAGAGATTGTCCCGAGGCGGAAATGTCGGAGACGGAGCGCCGTCACGCCGCCGCGCTGATGCGCATCAACCACACAGGCGAAATCTGCGCCCAGGCGCTTTATCAAGGACAATCCCTGACATCGCGGCAAGCCACGGTGCAGGACACGCTGCGGCAAGCAGCGGATGAAGAAACCGAGCATCTGGCCTGGACCGAGGAACGCATTGCGGAACTGGGCGGACGCAAAAGCCTGCTGAATCCGCTCTGGTACGCCGGAGCACTGGCGATGGGCGCGTTTGCAGGCCGACTCGGAGATTCATGGAACCTGGGTTTTCTCGCCGAGACCGAGCGTCAGGTGGAAACGCACCTTGCCGGTCACCTCGAACACCTGCCACAGGAAGACAGGAAATCGCGGGCAGTCCTCAAACAAATGAAAGAGGACGAAATACAACATGCGCAAACTGCGGTTCAGCTCGGCGCCCGGCCTCTTCCTGTTTTCGTGAAAAAAACAATGAAATTGGCCGCCCGTTTCATGGTGCGAACCACCTACTATCTTTAGTCGGGATTATTTTCAGTCTTTCCCCTTGATTCAGAATGGTTTTTTCTTGTAACGAACATGCTGCATTGCAACATGTCTTTTGTGACCTGTTTCACTTTTTTCTGAACTTTTCAAGGAATACTTATTCCCACAACAATCTATTTGCCTGAAAATAACCCACTTGCCAGATCATCCACGAATCCTTGGATAAAATTTATTTATGAACCTATTAAATAAATATCTGGTGCGGCGCACAAAAAAATCTTGCTTTCCGAATTAGATATGTCCATAATGAGGACTGTTCAGATTTCCAAGGCTGTGCCGCGATAGTTTTTTAGGTTTCAAAGCGGCGCTGTCGGTTCCGATAATTTTTGCGGCTTTGGAAATTCTTACGGTTGTCTCCTCCACCCTCCTCCTTTGGTGTGGATTCAGCGCGACTCTTTCAGGGTCGCGCTTTTTTTTGCTTGTTTTTCGCGGATCGTAGGTTCGTCCGAAGCGTCCGGGGCAACAGCGCGCGCCGCGACGAAGCCACGTACAGGCAGCAAGAATGGAAGGGGAAAATTCAGGGAAAACCCCAGGAGAGATCCCGGGGTTTTTCAGAAAAAGAAGTGAAGCTGGCCGATAAGCCGGGTTCTGTCGTGGGCAACCATTCCTCTAGGCGACGCGTTGCCGCGCCGCTCAAGCAGCCTACCCGGAAGCGGCGCGAGTCACGCCGATGCTTCCCTATTTGGCCTTGCTCCGGATGGGGTTTAGCGTGCCGTCCGTGTTACCACGTCCGCGGTGAGCTTTTACCTCGCCGTTTCACCCTTGCCTGATCCCGCCGTGAAAATCACGGGGGCCATCGGCGGTCTGTTCTCTGTGCCACTTTCCATCGCCTCGCGGCGTCCGGCCATTAACCGGCATCCCGCTCTGCGGAGCCCGGACTTTCCTCCCGGCGCGCCGCAAAACGGCGCACCCGGCGGTTGCCTGGCCAGCTTCGGCGACGATTATACCGGCTTGACGGTTTTCGCCTAACGGCTGCCCGCTTTGCCGTCCGCTTTGATGCCCGTTTCCGCCGGTGTTTTGGCGGAAGCGGCAGCGGAAGACGGCTCAGCAGCCCCAGCCGCAGGCACCGGTTCGGGAACGAAAGTCAGCTTGCCGGAAACCTGCCGGAACGTTCCCAGAAGACGCCCGAGACCACCTGGAGGTTCTTTGTCGAGCTCCTGGAATCCCTCGCAGGTTTGCGTCTCGGTGAGATAGAGGTTGTTGCCTTGACGCAGCACGTAGGTACCGCCGCCCGGCTGCCAGAGTTCGACTTTGAAACTCTTGATCGCCGCCGGATGCATTTTGTGCTTGCGCTGGCAATCCGGCAGCCTCGAAACGACGACGGCGAGTTCTACCTTTTTCTGCCAGAACCAGTTCTGATCCCGGGTCAGCACCAGGGCGTGCTCACGCCCGTTGATCTGGTACGAGGCAGCGTCGTTCACACAGCCGGAAAGCAGGACGGTGGTCAGGACGAGCAGTGGCGGCAAAAAAAACAGAGAAAAAGGTGCGGATGGACGGCGCATGAATCGGCTCCTTACGACAGATCGTTGGCGACGAAACTCCAGGTCAGATTTTCCCCCGCGCGCAGCGGCACCAGGGCATCGTTTTCGCCATAGGCATAGAATTCGGGCACACGCTGTGCCTGCCGCCGCAATACGACGCGTTCGCGGTTGCGCGGCAGGCGATAAAAATCGGCGCCGTGAAACGCGGCAAAGGCCTCCAGATTTTCGAGTGCGCCTGCCTGCTCGAACGCTTCGGCGTAAAGCTCGAGTGCCTGGCCACCGGTATAACAGCCAGCGCAGCCGCAGGCCGCCTCCTTGGCACTGCGCGCGTGCGGCGCGGAATCGGTGCCGAGAAAAAACTTCGGACTGCCGCAGGTGGCCGCCCGGATCAGCGCCTGGCGGTGCGTTTCGCGTTTCAGCACCGGCAGGCAGTACCAGTGCGGGCGCACGCCGCCCTGGAAGATGGCGTTGCGGTTGTACAACAGATGATGCGCGGTGATCGTCGCCGCGACGTTTTCCGGCGCGGAAGCGACAGAGGCGGCGGCATCGGCCGTGGTGATGTGTTCCATGACCACGCGCAGTCCCGGATAGCGGCTCAGCATCGGCGTGAGTACGCGTTCGATGAATACCGCTTCGCGGTCGAAGATGTCGACCGCCGGATCGGTGACTTCACCGTGGACGAGTAACGGCAACCCGACTTTCTCCATTTCCGCCAACGCGGCGGCACATTTGGCCAGGTCGGTGACGCCTGCATCGGAGTGCGTCGTGGCACCGGCGGGATAGAGTTTGACCGCGTGAACGAATCCGGAATCGACGGCGCGGCGGATTTCGTCCGGCGGCGTATTGTCGGTGAGATAAAGCGTCATCAGCGGCGTGAAGGACATTCCCTGCGGCAATGCCGAAAGAATGCGCTGACGGTACGCTCCGGCCAACGCGACAGTAGTCACCGGCGGCTGCAGGTTCGGCATCACGATCGCCCGCGCGAACTGCCTTGCGGTATGCGGCAATACCACCTGCAACGCGAAACCGTCGCGCAGATGTACATGCCAATCGTCGGGACGGGTCAGCGTCAGGGTCGCGGCCGAAGCCTGGGGTGTCGCGGAAGATGGGGAAGTCACGGAAACAGGTAAGGAGAAATGTTGTCGATGCCCCGATTATAGCGATTCCCGGAAATCCCCATACTTTGCTGGCTTCGCCTTGCCGTACCGTTCGTATTGTCTGCGGTCCGTCTTCGCGTTCGGGATTTTTGAAAGTCGCGATACAGGGCGATCCGGGATTATCGGATATGCGACAGCACCAGCGGCACGCGCATTTCCGCCGCGGAAAGACCGCCATGGACGCCGAGCATCTCATACGGCTCTTCGCCCTCGACGAGATCCCGGATCGTCCAGTTTTCCCGCATCAGAAGCACGTAGTCGCCGATGCGCGAGGCCAGTCTGGGATGCATCGGCCCGGGACCGAGCCACGCTTCTTCGATCAGGCGCGCGCGTGGAATGGCGACGGCGCGGTCGCCCAGATGGCGCGCCACATAGCGCTCGAATTCCGCCCCGGCGCCGGGTTGCAGGTAGCACCACGCCGCCCGGCGCTCGCCGCACAACGGACGTGCAAGCAGCGCCTCAAGTTGCGAATGCTCGGAAAGAAAAATATTTTTTTCCGGCGGTGAATCGATGAATCCGTGATCGGCGGTAACGATCACCGTGGTGTCGCTGCCGGCAAGTCCGGCGAGGAAACGGTTGAAGGCGGTGCAAAACGTTTCCAGCAACGCTGCCGTCTCTTCGCTCGCGCAGCCGGTATGATGCGCAACGGCATCCAATTCCGGCCAGTAGGCATAGACGTATTTTTCGCCGGAATCTTTTCCCCCCGCCGTCAGAATGTCCGTCACAGCGACAAACAGCCCGTCGAGCCGGTCATAGCCGACGCGTTCGGCGCCGGCCGTGTGATAACGGTTGAAAGGACTGCCGCCGAGCCAGGAGGGCGACACCGCGAACGATGGCCGCGCCAGCGTGCTGAAAAATGTGGCGTGATCGAACAGGCGTTGCGGCAACTGTTCCGCCATTTCCGGAGTGATTTCCGGTATTCCTTCCGTTGCGTTCGACGTTGTCTTTTCTTTCGCTTCCTTCGTTTCCTCTTTTCCGCCTGCCGGCTGCCGGCTGCCGCGCGGTGCCAGCGGCAGAATCGCCAGGATGTCGTCGAGCTCTTCAAGATACATGAACCAACCGGTCAGCCCGTGCCGCGCCGGTGCCAAGCCGGTCATAAGGGTAGGAACGGCACAGGCGGTGGTGGAAAGAAAAACCGAGCTCAGGGCGCCGCGCAGTCCCTGCCGCAACGCGCCGCTCGCCCGCGCGGCAAGCATTTCGTAACCAAGCCCGTCGACGACAAGAAGCATCAGGTTGCGCGCAGCCAGCGCCTGCGGAGGAAGGGAAAAGCGCAGTGGATGCGAGGGTGCGTACGGCAATGCCGGCGCGCCGCAGGCGTCGCCCAGAGTCCGCATCAGATTGACCAGACTGCCGCCGCCGTAATCGGGAAGACAAAAGCCGGAAAGATCGGCGCGAGCATCGTCAGACATGGAAAGCGGACTTTTATTATAAATAATAATTAAATTTACTCTCTCTACAGTAGAGAGATTTAATAAGAAATTATTTTTATGTTGGAAAAAAGGCGCCGTATCACCGACGCCCTTCGATTCTTACCGGCTCAGGCTGCCTGCGACTGCGACTGGTCAAGACGGAATTTGACGAACGAACCCGGTGCGTCTTCAATCGCCTTCAGCGTGCCGCTGCCGGGTTTACGCGCCGGCACCTGCTCGGTATTGCCCGGCAGCGCCTGTAGCCACTTGTCCCAGTCGGTCCACCACGACCCCGGATGCTGCGTCGCGCCGTCGAGAAATTCATCCGCAGTGGCGGGCAGTTTGTCGCTGTCGTTGGTCCAATAAGCGTATTTGTTCGCCACCGGCGGGTTGACGATACCGGCGATGTGGCCGGAACCGCCGAGAATGAAACGGACCGGACCGTGCGGCAGCAGGGCGCCGAGATAGGTCGTTTTCCAGGGTGCGATGTGGTCTTCAAGGGTAGAGACGAAATAGCACGGCACCTTGACCTTGGAAATATCGATCGGTGTATCGAGCAGCGTGATGCCGCCCGGTTCGCGCAGCAGATTGCGCTGGTACATGTTGCGCAGGTAAAAACTGTGCATCTTCTCCGGCATCCGCGTGGAATCCGAATTCCAGAACAGGAGATCGAACGGGAACGGGCTCTTGCCCATCAGATAGTTGTTGACCACGAACGACCAGATGAGGTCGTTCGCGCGCAGCATGTTGAACGTGACCGCCATTTCCGCGCCTTCGAGATAACCGCGCTCGGCCATCTTTTTCTCCAGTCCGGAAATGCTCGGCTCGTCGAGAAAGACGCCCAGTTCGCCCGGTTCGGAAAAATCGACCAGCGAAGTGAGGAAAGTGGCCGAAACCGCGCGTTTGTCCTTTTTCGCCGCGAGATAGGCCAGCGTACACATCAGCAGCGTCCCGCCCAGGCAGTAGCCGGCGAGATTGATTTCCTTCTCGCCGGTGGCCTTTTCCACCGCATCCATCGCCGCCAGCGAACCTTCCCGCAGATAATCCTCGAAACGCTTGTTGGCCAGGCGTTCATCGGGGTTGACCCAACTGATGATGAAAGTGGTATATCCCTGGTCGGTCGCCCACTTGACGAAGGAGTTTTTCTCGCGCAGATCGAGAATGTAGTACTTGTTGATCCACGGCGGCAGAATCAGGAGCGGGCGCTTCTTCTGCGTTTTCGTCGTCGGTTCGTACTGGATCAACTGAATCAGATCGTTCTGATAAATGACCTTGCCCGGCGTCGTGGCAATGTTTTTTCCCAGTTCGAAGGCTTCGGTATCGGTCATGCGGATGCGCAACTGGCCATTGCCGGAAAGAATGTCGCCGAGCAGGTTGTTCAGCCCCTTGACCAGATTCTGACCGTTCGAGTTGACCGTTTCGCGGAAGACTTCCGGATTGGTCAGCGCGAAATTGCTCGGCGAAAGCGCGTCGATATATTGCCGGGTAAAAAAGTTGATTTTCTGCTGCGTCTGCTCGTCGAGCCCTTCGACGCAGCACACGGTGTCGTGGATGTGGCGCGCGGTGATGAGATAGGACTGCTTGATGTAGTCGAAGAGGAAATTTTCTTCCCAGCATTCGTCGCGGAAGCGCTTGTCCGACTTCTCCGGCTCCGCTACCGGCGGCAGCGGCATGCCCATCATGCGCATCGAACTTCTCTGCCAGAGTGAGAAATAATCGCGCATCATGCTCATCTGCACCTGCGCAAGACGATAGGGATTGGCCCAGAGCCGCGCCGAAAGATCCATGAACGCCTTGGCAATACCCAGTTCGTCGCTGGGCATCGAAATACCTTCTTCCGCCCTGCGTTCGATGTATTGCGCCAGAACGCGCGAAGCGCGCTGCGCCACCTCGGCATAGGTACGCGCCATTTCGGCGGGATTGGGCAGCGCCTTCTGCAACGCGTTGGCCAGCATCACTTCCGGTTTTTCGGCCGTTTTCTCGGTGTTCGTATTCAGATTTGACATTCTCGGTAACCTTAATGAAGGAGTTCACGGGTATCGCCCCGGATGAAACGGATAACGCCGTCGCCGTTCTCGCGGCGGAGGCGGACAAGCCGCCCGGCGCGTTCGAGGTGGTTCAGGTGTGCAATCGCCTCTCCCATCGCGAACATCACCTGATGCGTATCGAGGGAACGGGCAAAAAGGGTTTGTAACAGGTCGGCGGCGCTTTTCGGTTCGCCGCAGGCATCGAGCAGCGCCTGTAGACGTTCTTCGTGATGTTTGTGCTGCGCGGCGACCCGCGCCTGGATGCCGACAAAAGGCAACCCATGCGACGGCAGCACCAGAGTCTGCGGCGGCAATTCCGTGTAACGGTCGATCGAAGCAAGATAATCGGCCAGCGAATCGGCGTTCGGCGTAACGGCATACACGCTGACGTTCGTCGATATTTTAGGCAGCAACATGTCCCCGGAAATTAGCACGCCGGCCCCGGCACAGTAAAGCGCCGCGTGCTCGGGCGAATGTCCATAGCCGACGCGCACCTGCCAGCGCCGCGCGTCCGCTCCGGCGCCGATGACGATTTCGTCACCGTGAAACAGGCGTTCGTAACGGTCCGGCAACGACGGCACGCCGAGAATGTAGGCATTGCCGCGCCGCTCCAGCGCCGTCAAGCGTTCCTCCTCCAGTCCGTGCCGGCGGAACTGCCCGATCATCGCCGGAGTGCCCAGACCTCCTTCCTGTCGCGCCATCAGATGCGCGGTCAGATATTCGGCGGCGGTCATCGCCAGCGGCGCTCCGGTCCGTTCGCGCAGCCATTGCCCCAGCCCCAGGTGGTCGGGATGAAAATGCGTGACGATGATACGGGTCAGCGGCCCGTCGAGCCGGGCCAGCGTCTGCTCCCACTGCGCTTTCACCGCGTCGAGCCCGTAACCGCAATCAACCGCTGCCCAACCCGAGCCGTCGCGGATCAACCAGAGGTTGACATGATCGAGCGCGAACGGCAGCGGCATCCGCTGCCAGAGAATACCGGGAGCGACCTCGATCAATTCGCCCGGTCCGGGCGGAGTCGCAAAAGGAAAATCAAGCTGCATGTTCGTCTTCTATTCTGGATTGGTGGGGCGCCGGTTCCGGCGCACATTCGGCGCGCATTCGGTAATTTCCGATTTTTGATACCGATCCGGAAAAACCGGTGCGAAGTATAAATCTTTGTCGCCAAGACTTACTCCATTCTTACCGCGGCACACTTCCGGCGCCAAAACGGCCATTTTTTCGGCTGTTCCCGCTCCCATTTCCATCCAACCCAGGGATATTCTGTTTTTGTTTTACCTCAAGGCGGCCAACGCGCCTGGCGAAGATTATGAGGTGCTTTATGCGCCGTCCTTGAGTATCATGATGGATGGTACTCGTGCCATTGAATAGCGCTGGCTGAACCGCTCGCATGCCGTTGCACATACGGGCATCCGTTCGGTTAGGCCTTCGTTGTTGCGCTGTCCCTTCAACCTGGACAACCCTTCGTCGCCACGGCGGAATGTCGTGGGAGCGACAGCGGTTGGCCCCGACCCCGATTCTAAAAACCGTCCGCCACTCGTGCCGCGCGTTTTTAGTGGTGTTTTTTTCAAAGGAGAGCAAACATGTCCGACCCCATTGTCATTGTATCTGTCGCCCGCACCCCGATGGGAGGGTTCCAAGGCGATTTCGCCAGTCTGACGGCGCCGCAACTCGGCGGAGCCGCCGTCCGCGCTGCGGTCGAACGCGCCAAGCTGGCGCCGGACGCGGTACAGGAACTGATTTTCGGCAACGTGCTGACCGCCGGCGTCGGCCAGGCGCCCGCCCGTCAGGCCGCCCTCAACGGCGGTTTGCCGCAGTCCGTTTGCTGTTCCGCGGTCAACAAGGTCTGCGGATCGGCAATGAAGGCGATCATCATCGCCCACGACCAACTCGTGGCCGGCACCGCGCAGGTGATCGTCGCCGGCGGCCAGGAATCGATGACCAGCGCTCCCTATCTGCTGCCGAAAGCGCGTGGCGGTTACCGCCTCGGCCACGGCCAGGTGCTTGACCACATGTTCTTCGACGGCCTCGAAGACGCCTACTTCCCCGAAACCCGCGGCCGCCTGATGGGTACTTTCGCCGAAGAATGCGCCGAAAAATACAAATTCAGCCGCAAGGATCAGGACGATTTCGCCATTGCCTCGCTGACGCGCGCGCAAAAAGCCATCGCCGACGGTTCTTTCGCATGGGAAATCACCCCGGTCACGGTTCCCGGCAGAAAAGGCGATGTCATCATCGACAAGGACGAGCAGCCGGACAAGGCCAACCCCGACAAGATTCCGTCGCTGAAACCGGCTTTCAAGAAAGACGGCACGGTCACCGCCGCGAACTCCTCTTCGATTTCCGATGGTGCTGCGGCACTGGTGCTGATGCGCGCTTCCGAAGCCCAGAAACGCGGCCTGACGCCGTTGTGCCGTATCGTCGGCCACACCTCCTTCGCACATGAGCCGCGCTGGTTCACGACGGCACCGGTCGGAGCGATGCAAAAACTGCTGCAGCAGACCGGCTGGAAGGTCGACGACGTCGACCTGTGGGAAATCAACGAAGCGTTTGCCGTCGTGACGATGGCCGCCATGCACGACCTCAAGCTGGATCACGCTAAGGTCAACGTTCACGGCGGCGCCTGCGCCCTTGGACATCCGATCGGCGCATCCGGCGCCCGGATCGTCGCCACTCTGCTCGGCGGACTGAAAAAATACGGCAAGAAGCGCGGCATCGCCTCCCTCTGCATCGGCGGCGGCGAAGCAACTGCGCTGGCGGTGGAATTACTGTAATACCGTCCTGTCCGGAACGTCAGCAAAACGCCTTCGGGCCGGAACAGCCGGGATATCGCCGCTTTCGCGGAGAAAAATCACGGCCGTTCCGGCCCGGGGTTTACGGACAGTTCAAGAATCCACATTTGCAAAAACCAAGGGAGTTTTCATGATACTGACTCAAGAACAGACCATGATCCGCGATTCCATGCGCGCATTTGCCCAGGAACGGCTGGCGCCGTTCGCCGCCGAATGGGACCGCAACCATACTTTTCCCGCCGAAGCACTGAAGGAACTGGGGGATCTGGGTGCGCTCGGCATGGTCGTACCGGAAAAATGGGGCGGTGCCGGGCTCGACTATATGAGCCTGGTGCTTTCGATCGAAGAAATTGCCGCCGGTGACGGCGCCACCTCGACCATCGTCAGTGTGCAGAATTCACTCGCCTGCGGTATCACGCTGAAATACGGCACCGACGAACAAAAGGAAAAATATCTCAAGCCGTTGGCCAAGGGCGAAATCCTCGGCTGCTTCTGCCTCACCGAACCGCATACCGGATCGGATGCCGCAGCGATCACCACTCGCGCCGAAAAGGATGGCGATTTCTACGTCCTGAACGGAGTCAAACAGTTCATCACCACCGGCAAATACGCCAAAGTCGCCATCGTCTTTGCCGTCACCGACAAGAGCGCGGGCAAAAAAGGCATTTCCTGCTTCCTCGTGCCGACCGACACGCCGGGGTACATCGTCGCCCGGATCGAAAACAAGATGGGCCAGCATGCCTCCGACACCGCTCAGATCGTTTTCGAAAACTGCCGCGTACCCGCATCGATGATGCTCGGCAAGCCCGGCGAAGGCTATCGTATCGCGCTTTCCAACCTTGAAGCGGGCCGCATCGGAATCGCCGCGCAATCCGGGGGCATGGCGCGCGCCGCGTTTGAGGCGGCCGTACGCTACGCGAAAGAACGTGAAACCTTCGGCGTTCCGATCATCCAGCACCAGGCCGTGAATTTCAAACTCGCCGACATGGCGACGCAGCTCGATGCGGCGCGACTGATGGTCTGGCGCGCGGCGACGATGAAAGATGCGGGACAGCCCTGCCTGAAGGAAGCCTCGATGGCAAAAATGTTCGCTTCCGAAATCGCCGAAAAAGTCTGTTCGGACGCCATCCAGATTCACGGCGGCTGTGGCTATACCCGCGACTTTCCGGTCGAACGGCATTACCGCGATGTGCGCATCAGCCAGATTTACGAAGGTGCCAACGACATTCAGCGCCTCGTCATTGGCCGCGCCATTGCCGAAGACTAAGTTCGACTCGTTTATTCGATTCGTTTCATTGCGAGAGGCTGCCCCCTAAATACGGGATGCAGCCTCTCTGGTATTTTGGAGCGTCACAACAAAATAATTTAATGCCGTTCAAATAAAAAACAATTCTTTCCTGTATGTTAATACATGAAAGAAAACAAACTTAACTGAAAATAGAATAAAAAAAGAAAATCCGAAGAAATTTCTCCCTATTGGGAACCAAGAGGGAAAATACGGCACTCTTCGAAAAGGAACGTACTTTTTGTGCAACGCACAAAAAAAGCTTGACACCAGTCGAGACGTTCCTATAATCTTGAAATTGTTGCATCGCAGCATGCGATAAGCAAAACACATCCGGCAAGAAAAAATTGCCGGAAAATTTCTAACACAACGTATTCCTTATTTCCATATCCTCAGGAGATCGTAATGCTCACCACCCCCGAACAATTCGCCGCCGCCAACAAAGCCACCGTGGAATCCCTGCTTTCCCTCGCGAACACCGCGCTGGCTTCCGCTGAACGCGTCGCCGCCCTCAACCTGAACACCGCCCGTTCCTTCCTGGAAGACAGCGTCAGCAGCACGAAAGCGCTGATGGGCGCCAAGGACGTACAGGAAGCGCTTTCGCTGCAAGCCTCGCTGGCACAGCCCAATGTCGAAAAGGCCGTTGCTTATTCGCGCAGCATTTATGAAATTTCGACCCAGACTCAGGAAGAATTCTCCCGTCTGCTTGAAAGCCAGTTCGGCGAATTCCAGAAGCAAGTCGCTTCCCTGCTCGACAAAGCCGCCAAGAGCGCTCCCGCCGGTTCCGACGTTGCCGTCGCCGCGGTCAAGTCCGCCATCGCTGCCGCCAACTCCGCGTTCGACAGCATGAATAAAGCAGCCAAGCAGGTTGCCGAAATCGCCGAAGCCAACGTTGCCGCCGCGACGAACGCCACCGTCAAGGCAGTCGGCGCCGGTGCTGCCTCCACCGGCAAAAAGAAATCCAGTTGATCACCGGATGACTGCGAATGAACCCTCGGGCCAACCGAGGGTTTATTTTTTGGAAGAATTTTGCTGATGTAGATCGGGTGAGAAACGACAGGAAAATATTACCTCTTGCCAAGAACACCCCAATGATGTATTTAGAAAAAGTGGCCGCGCATCGAAACACAATTCCGTAACAAAACATCGTAGTATGTTGTTGTGCTCCACAGATCCCTGTTTTCATCTGACACACAGACTGGAGGAAGTAATAATGTCGAACCCGAACATCGAACAATTCACCGCTGTCCAGAAGGCCAACATCGAAGTCATGGTCTCATTGATGCGTACTGCGTTTCAGGGAATGGAGCAGCTTGCCGCCCTCAATATCGCCGCCACTCGCGAACTGTTCAACAACTCCGTTGCCGGTACGCAGCAAATGATGAACGCGAAAGATCCGCAGGAACTCATCCGCGTCAACAACCCGCTATCGCATCCGAACATGCAGAAAATGATGGAATATTCCCGTAACGTCTACGATCTGATGACACAGATGCAGAAAGAAGTTACGACGGTTATGGAATCGAGCTATAGCAACTTCTCCCGCACTGCTTCGAGTGCCATCGAAAAAACCTCCGCCAACGCTCCGGTAGGCGGCGACGTTTTTGCAGCGACCATGAAATCGCTCCTCAGCGCCACCAATCAGGCATTCGAAAAAATGCAGGGAATCTCGCGGCAAATGGCCGAAATCACTGAAGCCAATATCCAGGCCGCCAGCAGTGCCACCACGAAAGCGGTATCTTCCGCCGCACCGCGTGGCAAGAAGTAAAAGAAATAATACGCCTGTTATTCTTTCCGAATAACAGGGAGCATCACAAAGGGCGATCGGTCAGTAACGGTCGCCCTTTTTGCATCGTCCCATCCGAAATGGGAAGAATGAACATAAAAAAGCCGCGAGATTCGTTTCTCGCGGCTTTTTTATCGGTACGGCGCGGTACGGCAAAAATTACAGCATCGAGGCAACGCCGGCGCGTTCTTCTTCGAGTTCTTTCAAAGTGAGGTTGATTTTTTCGCGGCTGTAATCGTCAATTTCCAGTCCCTGGATAATCTGATAGTCGCCGTTCTTGCACTCGCAAGGCATGCCAAACACGATACCCTCAGGGATGCCGTAGGAACCATCGGAAGGAATGCCCATCGTCACCCAGTCGCTCGAACCAAGCACCCAGTCGTGCATGTGGTCGATTGCGGCATTGGCGGCGGAAGCAGCGGAGGACAACCCACGAGCCTCAATGATCGCAGCACCGCGCTTGCCGACCGTCGGCAGGAAAACATCGTTGTTCCACTTCGCGTCGTTGACCAGCGACTTGACCGGATCGCCGTTGGAATCGGCAAACCGATAGTCGGCGTACATACTCGGACTGTGATTGCCCCAGACGACCATCTTCTTGATCGACGAAACCGGGCGTCCCATCTTCGTCGCGAGTTGAGAAAGCGCGCGATTATGATCCAGGCGCAACATGGCGTGATAGTTGCGAGGATCGGTACGTCCGACCTTCTTCGCGGCGGAAGCGGCAATCAGCGCATTGGTATTGCAGGGATTGCCGACCACCAGCACCTTGACGTTTTCCTTCGCGTTCTCGGCAATGGCCTTGCCCTGCACGGTAAAGATGGCACCGTTGGCCGACAGCAGATCGGCACGCTCCATTCCTTTCGACCGCGGCCGGGCGCCGACCAGAAGACAGCAGTCGGCATCCTTGAAAGCGACGTTCGGATCATCGCTGGCAAGCATGCCGGCCAGAAGCGGGAAAGCGCAGTCGTCGAGTTCCATCATCACGCCCTGAACCGCCTGTTGCGCCTGCGGCAGATCGAGCAGTTGCAGAATGACGGGCTGATCCTTGCCGAGCATTTCGCCGGAAGCGATACGAAACAGCAGGCTGTAACCGATTTGACCTGCGGCGCCGGTGACGGCGACACGCATGGGGGCTTTAGACATAGTGCGGCTCCTGTTGAGAGTTTGAGTAAAAAAGACCGGGCACGAACAGCCGGAACAGTCGGAGAATGGAAACCGTCCTCCCGGATGTGCTTCTGGAAATACCTTGGTGCAATCCGAAGACCGGCATTCCGATCCGATTCCGCGCGTGGAATACGACGAAACACGCGAACGCCGAAAAGCAAAAAACTGCGATAAAACCCGGCGAAGAAAACAAGCGAAAGATCATAGAAGGGGGAAAAGGCACTGTCAATGCTTCAACAATTGTTTTATATAAGATATAAATCTAAGGATAGACGTCCGATTTTTTTTATGATGAAATCCCACCCCGTGACCCATTCCTCTTTTTACCTTCTTTCCCTTTTCCACCCGTGAGCCTCTCTTCTTCGCCCACTTTCAGCCCGCTGTACCGGCAGATCAAGAATTTGATCATGGAACAGTTGGCCTCCGGAGAATGGCGGCCGGGCGACGCGATCCCGAGCGAAGCCGATCTGGCGCTGCGCTTCGGCGTCAGCCAGGGAACGGTGCGCAAGGCGGTCGACGAAATGGCCGCGGAAAATCTGCTCGTGCGGCGGCAGGGAAAGGGAACCTTCGTCGCCACGCATAACGACCCCCACTCTTTTTTCCGTTTTCTGCGCCTTGCCGCGAACGAAGGAGAATTGCCTCTTTCGCACAGCATTCCTCTGGAGTGCGGCCGCGCCCGGGCGGGTGCCGACGTGGCGCAGGTACTGGGGCTGGAACAGGGCGCCGCAATCATTATCGTGCGCCGCCTGCTGTGCTTCGGCGAAGAACCGGTGGTATTCGACGAAATCTATTTGCCGGGCGACCTTTTCCCGGATCTTTCGCAGGAAATACTGAAAGAAAGCGACAAATCGCTCTACAGCCTTTTCGAGAGCAAATATGGCGTACGAATGATCCGTGCCGACGAACGGCTGTTCGCCATCGCCGCCGAAGGCATCGCGGCGCAACATCTGAAAGTGGAAGAAGGCTCGCCGCTGCTGCTCGTTGAGCGCGTCGCCTTCACCTATGGCAATAAACCGGTCGAATGGCGGCGCGGGTTCTACTCGACGCGAAAACATCATTATCATAATGAATTGAGCTGAAAGGGAGGCTTCCCGGCAATGCCATAAACTCAAGGGAGAGTTACGGTTATAATTTTTAGTTCTGCCCGGCGGTTTTTCCCGCCGGAGGATGTTCTGGCATCTGGAGCGCTCCGCGATTGAGTTGTACCAAGGCGTGGCCCATACAGGCAGCAGTACAAGTAGTAGCACAGCAAGAGGGCCGTAACGCCGGGACAGCTCGATCGAGAAATGCTCTATTACAACATTCAACCTAAAAAGGATGATATTCATGGCGGAAACTGCGATTAAAAAGCGCCCGAAGCATCTCAATCTGATGGTGATCCGGCAGCCGCTGCCGGCGATTCTGTCCATCTTGCATCGTATCAGCGGGGGCGTGATTTTCCTTCTCTTGCCGGTGCTTCTCTGGCTTTTCCAGATGAGCCTGACCTCGGCCGAAACCTATGCCGCAGTGCAGGAGTGCATGAACAACGTTCTGGTCAAGATCGTTCTGTTCGGCCTGCTCTGGCTTTACATGCACCATTTCTGTGCCGGCATCCGTTTCCTGCTGCTCGATGCCCACGTCGGCATCGACCTGCCCAACGCCCGCCTGAGCAGCAAGATCGTCTTTGTCGTCAGTATCGTTCTGACCCTGATCGTGGGAGTGAAAATCATATGCTGAACCGTATCGTCGTCGGGGCGCACTACGGCCTCAAGGATTGGATCATTCAGCGCTGCACGGCCATCGTGATGGCGCTTTATACCCTGATTTTTCTCGGCATCCTGTGCATCGCGCAGCCTGCCGGTTTCGAAGCCTGGCGTGCCATTTTCGCCCACGGCCTGATGAAATTCGCCACGTTTCTCTTTTTCGTCAGCCTGTTCTACCACGCCTGGATCGGCATACGCGACATCTGGATGGACTACGTCAATTGCCCGCGCATCCGCCTGACGCTGATGCTGGTGACGGTCGCCGTACTGGTGGGATACACCGGCTGGGTATCGCTGATTCTGGGGAGGTTATAAGTGAGTATTCCGGTTCGTAAATTCGACGCGGTTATCGTCGGCGCCGGCGGCGCCGGGCTGCGTTCTGCGATTCAATTATCCGAGGCCGGCCTGAAAACGGCCGTCCTGTCCAAGGTTTTCCCGACGCGCTCGCATACCGTCGCGGCTCAGGGCGGAGTTTCCGCCTCGCTCGGCAATACCGAGGAAGATCATTGGCTCTGGCACATGTACGACACCGTCAAGGGTTCCGACTGGCTCGGCGACCAGGACGCAATCGAATTCATGTGCCGCCAGGCGCCCGAAGTCGTCGTCGAACTCGAGCATTTCGGCATGCCGTTCGACCGTACCGACAACGGCAAGATTTATCAGCGCCCGTTCGGCGGACATATGTCCAACTTCGGCGAAAAGCCGGTGCACCGCGCCTGCGCGGCCGCCGACCGTACCGGACACGCGATGCTGCACGCGCTTTACCAGCGCAACGTGCGCGCCAACACGCAATTCTTCGTCGAATGGATGGCACTCGACCTGATCCGCGACGAATCGGGCCAGGTCATCGGCGTTTCCGCGCTGGAACTGGAAACCGGCGAAATCGTGATTTTCCACGCCAAGGCGGTCGTTTTCGCCACCGGCGGCGCCGGACGCATTTTCTATTCCTCGACCAACGCCTTCATCAATACCGGCGACGGCCTCGGCATGGCGGCACGCGCTGGAATCCCGCTGGAAGACATGGAATTCTGGCAATTCCATCCGACCGGCGTCGCCGGTGCCGGCGTGCTGATCACCGAAGGGGTGCGCGGCGAAGGCGGCATCCTGCGTAACGACAAGGGTGAGCGCTTCATGGAACGCTACGCCCCCAACGCCAAGGATCTGGCGTCGCGCGATGTCGTTTCGCGCGCGATGGTCACCGAGATCAACGAAGGCCGCGGCTGCGGGCCGCACAAGGATTACGTGCTGCTCGACATCACGCATCTGCCGCCGGAAACGATCATGAAGCGCCTGCCCGGTATCCGCGAGATCTCGATCCAGTTCGCCGGTGTCGACCCGATCAAGGCGCCGATCCCCGTCGTGCCGACCTGCCACTACCAGATGGGCGGCATCCCGACCAACTACAAAGGCCAGGTGGTCGACGAAAACGGCACGATCGTCACCGGCTTCTATGCCGCTGGTGAATGTGCCTGCGCGTCGGTGCACGGTGCCAACCGCCTCGGCACCAACTCGCTGCTCGACCTGCTCGTCTTCGGCAAATCCTCCGGCGACAGCGTGATCGCCGACCTGAAGAGCATGCCGAAAGCGCACAAGGACCTGCCCAAGGACGCAATCGACAAGACGCTCGCGCGGCTCGACCGCTTGGAAAAACAGTCGAACGGCGCCAGCGTGCACGAAACGCGGCTCGCGTTGCAGCGCGTGATGCAGAACCACTGCGGCGTGTTCCGCTTCAAGGACAAGCTCGACGAAGGCGTGCGCATGATCCTCGACGTCGAGAAGCAGGTACAGGCGACCGAGATCAAGGATAAGTCCAAGGTCTGGAACACCGCGCGCATGGAAGCGCTGGAACTCGACAATCTGATCGAAGTGGCCAAGGCGACGATGGTCTGCGCGGACACGCGCAAGGAATCGCGCGGGGCGCACGTGCGCGACGATGCACCAGACACGCCGGAATTCCCGAACGGCCGCAACGACAAGGAGTGGCTGAAACATTCGCTGTGGTTCCGCGACGGTAACCGGGTGCAGTACAAGCCCGTGACCCTGAAGCCGATCTCCGTCGAAACCATCGCGCTGAAAACGCGTTCCTATTGACCGCCCGGGAAGGAGTTAAAGAAGATGACGACCACCCGTACCTTGCAATTCAAGATTTACCGCTACGACCCGGATAAAGACGCGGCGCCCTATATGCAGGACATTTCGGTCGAGATCGACAATCACGACCGCAAGCTGCTCGACGCGCTGGTCAAGCTGAAGGCGAAGGATGATTCGATCGCGTTCCGCCGCTCCTGCCGCGAAGGCATCTGCGGCTCCGACGCGATGAACATCAACGGCAGGAACGGCCTTGCGTGCCTGACGGAAATCAAGGACCTGAAAACGCCCATCACGCTGCGTCCCCTGCCCGGCCTTCCGGTCATCCGTGACCTGATCGTCGACATGACGCAGTTCTTCAAACAGTATCATTCGATCAAGCCGTATCTGATCAACAACGACCCGCCGCCGGAACGCGAGCGTCTGCAATCGCCGGAAGACCGCGAGGAACTGAACGGCCTCTACGAATGCATCCTGTGTGCGTGCTGTTCGACCTCCTGTCCGTCGTTCTGGTGGAATCCGGACAAATTCGTCGGCCCGGCCGGTCTGCTGAACGCCTACCGCTTCCTCGCCGATACCCGCGACCAGGCGACCAGCGAACGTCTCGACAACCTGGAAGACCCGTACCGTCTCTTCCGTTGCCACTCGATCATGAACTGTGTCGACGTCTGCCCCAAGGGCCTGAACCCGACGCTGGCGATCGGCAAGATCAAGGAAATGATGACGCGGCGTTTCGTTTGAGCTTCCGCGGAATTTCAAGGAAGAGACAACGAGGAGACAAGAAGCCGATGGACCGAGCAGCCTTCAACCGCCTTCGCTGGCGTTGTACCCGGCGGGCCTTTCTGGAACTCGACCTGATCCTGGAACAATTCCTTGCCACGGGATTCCAGGATCTGGACGAGGAACAGCAGAAAGTCTTCGTCGATCTGGCGGAAATGGAAGACCACCAGCTTTGGCCGCTCGTCAACGGCAAGGAGGAATGCACGAACCCACACTGGGCGGAGGTACTCGCCCTGGTGCGCCGGACGGAGATAAGAAGCCAGTAATGGCATGGGAACAGCGGCAGCAGGGCGCCGCCGCGAGAGAGCGGCCTGCCCGGTTTGTCAGAAATACGATTTAAGACGGACCATATAAAATAGGGACATACCATGACAAACGAAAGAAAAGCGACATTGACCATCGATGGCGGCACGTCCATCGATCTTCCGATCCTGACGCCGACGCAGGGCAACGAATGCCTCGACATTCGCGCGCTGGGCGGCAAGACGGGATTCTTCACCTACGATTCTGGCTATCTTTCGACCGCCAGCTGCAAATCGTCGATCACCTATATCGACGGCGACAAAGGCGAGCTCCTGTACCGCGGCTATCCGATCGAGCAATTGGCCAAGCAATGTACGTTTCTTGAGGTCGCCTATCTCCTGAAAACCGGTGAACTGCCCAACCCCCAGCAAAAGTTGGCGTTTGAAAACATCATCACCAAGCACACCATGGTGCATGAACAGTTGGTCAAGTTCTACCACGGTTTCCGCCGCGACGCGCACCCGATGGCGGTCATGGTCGGCGTCGTCGGCGCCCTCTCCGCGTTCTACCACGACGCCGCCGATTTCTCCGACACCGAGCACCGCACCGTCAGCTTCCACCGCCTCGTCGCCAAGCTGCCGACGATCGTCGCCATGGCCTACAAGTACAACACCGGCCAGCCGTTCATGTACCCGCGCGACGACCTGCCCTATACCGCCAATTTCATGCACATGATTTTCGGAACGCCCTGCGCGGCCTACAAGCCGAATCCGGTCCTGGTGCATGCGCTCGACACCATCTTCACACTCCACGCCGACCACGAACAGAACGCCTCCACCTCCACGGTGCGTCTGTCCGGTTCTTCCGGCGCCAACCCGTTCGCCTGCATCGCCGCCGGCATCGCCTGCCTGTGGGGTCCGGCGCACGGCGGCGCCAACGAAGCCTGCCTCAAGATGCTCGAGGAAATCGGCGACGTTTCGAAGGTCGGGCACTACATCGAGCGCGCCAAGGACAAGAACGACAGCTTCAAGCTGATGGGCTTCGGCCACCGCGTCTACAAGAACTTCGATCCGCGCGCCAAGCTGATGCGCAAGGTATGCAACGACGTCCTGTCCGAACTGGGACTGGAAAACGACCGCCTGTTCAAACTGGCGATGGAACTGGAAAAGATCGCGCTCGAAGACGAATACTTCGTCGAGAAGAAACTTTATCCGAACGTCGATTTCTACTCCGGCATCGTGCAGAAGGCGATCGGCATTCCGACGACGATGTTCACCTGCATTTTCGCGCTGGCCCGTACCGTCGGCTGGATGGCGCAATGGGAGGAGATGATCAGCGACCCCGAATACAAGATCGGCAGGCCGCGCCAGTTGTACATCGGCGCGCCCAAGCGCGACGTCGTACCCTTGGACAAACGTGCCTGAGCCAGTAAAAAACGAAGGGCGGCCGGAATAGGTCGCCCTTGTTTCTTTGATCGGCAATAAAACGTTTTTTCTAAAGAATCCACACCCGCTTTCGAGGTGACAGCCATGACCATGATGATGCAGATGTTCGGCAATTCCTACCTTTTCGGCGGCAACGCGCCGTTCGTGGAGGAAATGTACGAAACCTATCTCGACAATCCCACCGCCGTGCCCGACCAGTGGCGCGACTATTTCGACAAACTGGCGCAGATGCCGGGCAATACCGCGCGCGACGTCCCCCACGCGCCGATCATCGCCGCCTTCGTCGAACAGGCGAAGAACCAGGGGCCGCAGCATATCGCCGCGGTGCGCGGCGGCGACCCGCGCCAGGTGCTGGTGCTGCAACTGATCAATGCCTATCGCTTCCTCGGCACGCGCTGGGCCAATCTCGACCCGTTGAAGCGCATTCCCCGGCCGGCGCTGCCCGAGCTCGAGCTTTCGCACTACGGCCTTTCCGACGTCGACCTGAACGTGACGTTCAGCGCCGGTTCCTTCCGTGGCGTCCCCGGCGAAGCCACGCTCGGACAGATTCACGAGGCGCTGAAAAAAACCTATTGCGGCTCGATCGGCGTCGAATACATGTACCTCTCCGAAATCGCCGAGAAACGCTGGATCCAGGAACGCCTCGAACCGATCCACGCGATCAACGATCCGACGCCGGAAGAAAAAAGACGCTACCTCGAACGCCTGACCGCCGCCGAAACGCTGGAGCGTTACCTGCATACCCGCTACGTTGGCCAGAAGCGCTTCTCGCTCGAAGGCGGCGAATCGCTGATCGTCTCCATGGACGAACTGGTGCGCGTGGCCGGCGGTTACGGCGTCGACGAAGTATTCGTCGGCATGGCGCACCGCGGCCGTCTCAACGTGCTGGTCAATTCGCTGGGCAAGGCGCCGTCGATGCTGTTCGATGAATTCGAAGGCAAGAAAGCCTCCGATCTTTCCGCCGGCGACGTCAAATACCACATGGGCTACGCTTCCGACGTCGCCACGCCGGGCGGCCCGGTCCACCTCTCGCTGGCCTTCAACCCCTCGCACCTCGAAATCGTCAACCCGGTCGTCGCCGGCTCGGTCTATGCGCACCAGGTGCGGCGTGGCGCCGAAGGCAAGGACAAGGTGCTGGCGGTGCTGCTCCACGGCGATGCCGCCGTCGCCGGCCAGGGCGTCAACCAGGAAATGCTCAACTTCGCGCAGACGCGCGGCTTCGGCACCGGCGGCACGGTGCACATCGTCGTCAACAACCAGATTGGTTTCACTACCTCCGATCCGCGCGACTATCGTTCCTCGCTCTATTGCACCGACATCTTCAAGATGTCCGAGGCGCCGATCTTCCACGTCAACGGCGACGACCCGGAAGCGGTGGCGCTGGTTACCAGGATCGCCGTCGAATTCCGGCAGAAATTCAAGAAGGACGTCGTCGTCGACATCGTCTGCTTCCGCAAGCTCGGCCACAACGAGCAGGACGAGCCGATGGTGACGCAGCCCCTGATGTACAAGAAAATCGCTGCCCACCCCGGTACACGCAAACTCTACGCCGACAAGCTGGTCG
The DNA here is from genome assembly GCA_031556405.1 of Rhodocyclaceae bacterium. GTDB lineage: Bacteria > Pseudomonadota > Gammaproteobacteria > Burkholderiales > Rhodocyclaceae > WQZF01. The sequence goes on along the minus strand of JAVBTC010000032.1, from coordinate 17,288 downwards.
CCGAGGGCGTAGTGTCGCCGAATGGCCCGGACGACATGATCCGCGACTACCGCGACCACCTCGACAAAGGCGAGCTGCTCTATAACCCGGTCATCGCCGGCTACAAACATCCGCTGGTCATCGACTGGGCGCCGTACCTGCCCAAGTACTACATCGAAAACATCGACACCAGCGTGCCGATGGCCGAATTGCAGCGGCTGGCGGCACGGCTCACCGACATTCCCTCCAACATCGCGCTGCATTCGCGGGTGAAAAAAATCATCGACGACCGCCGCGCGATGGGTGAAGGAAAATTGCCGGTCGACTGGGGCATGGGGGAAAACCTCTCCTACGCCTCGCTGCTCGTTTCCGGGCATGGCGTGCGGCTCACCGGCGAGGACGTCGGCCGCGGCACCTTCTTCCACCGCCACGCCGCGATCCACGACCAGAACCGCGAGCACTGGGACAAGGGCACCTATTACCCGCTGGCGCACCTGCAGGACAACCAAGCTTTGCTGCAATGCTACGACTCCGTGCTGTCGGAAGAAGGCGTGCTCGCCTTCGAGTACGGCTACGCCTCCTCCACGCCTTACGACCTCAACATCTGGGAAGCCCAGTTCGGCGACTTCGCCAACGGCGCCCAGGTCGTCATCGACCAGTTCATCTCCTCCGGAGAATCCAAGTGGGGCCGCGCCTGCGGCCTGGTCATGCTCCTGCCGCACGGCTACGAAGGGCAGGGGCCGGAACACTCCTCGGCACGGATCGAGCGCTACATGCAGGCCTGCGCCGAAATGAACATGGAAGTCTGCCAGCCGACGACGCCGGCGCAAATCTTCCACCTGCTGCGCCGCCAGGCGATCCGGAAACAGCGCAAGCCGCTGATCGTCTTCACGCCGAAATCGCTGCTGCGCCACAAGGAAGCGGTTTCCACCCTGGAAGAACTGGCGGGCGGCCAATTCCATACCGTCATCGGCGAAACCGGGAAGATCGACGCGAAGAAAGTGACGCGCGCCATCCTCTGCTCCGGCAAGGTCTATTACGATCTCATCGCCGCGCGCGCCGAGAAGAAGGCCAACATCGCCATCCTCCGCCTCGAACAGCTTTATCCGTTCCCGGAAGAAATGATCCGCGCCGAACTCTCGAAATATCCCAAGCTCGTCGAGGTCGTCTGGGTCCAGGAAGAGCCGCGCAACCAGGGCGCCTGGTACTGGTTCGCCTCGCGCCAGCACCTGCTGCGCTCGGTCGACGACAAGCATCGCCTGCTGCTCGTGGCGCGTCCCGCCTCCGCCTCGCCGGCGGCCGGCTATTCGACCAAGCACATCGCACAGCAAAAAGCCCTGCTCGAATCCGCTCTGGGCAAGATCGATTACTAACGGAAACCGCCTCTTGAGTTCAGATTGAGTTCAGAATAAATATCGGAGATACCATGATCATCGACGTCAAAGTTCCGCAACTGTCCGAGTCCGTCGCCGAGGCGACGCTGCTCACCTGGAACAAAAAAGCGGGCGACCCCGTCACCCGCGATGAAAACCTGATCGACATCGAGACCGACAAGGTCGTGCTCGAACTGCCCGCGCCCGACAGCGGCGTCCTGATGGAAATCGTCAAGGGCGACGGCGACACCGTCGTTTCCGGCGAAGTCATCGCGCGCATCGACACCGAGGCCAAGGCCAGCGCTGCCGCCCCGGCCGGTGCACCAAAATCCGCACCCACCGCCGCGCCGGCGCCGGTCATCGTCGCCGAGCCCTCGGTGCCCATGCCTGCCGCCGTCCCCGCGCCTTCCGCTCCCGCCGCCCCGGCGGCACCGGGCGTCGCGATGCCGGCGGCACGAAAGATTCTTGCCGAGAAAGGCATTGCGCCCACCGACGTCGTCGGTACCGGCCGCGGCGGACGCGTCACCAAGGAAGACGCGAAGAACGCGCAGCTCAAGGCAACGCCGCCGGTTTCCATTTCCGCCGGCACCGGCGCTGCGGCCCGTCCCGCGCTGCCGACGCCGCCTGCGGTCAACGTCGAGGCCGTGCTCGCCAACCGTCCCGAACAGCGCGTGCCGATGTCGCGCCTGCGCGCCCGCATCGCCGAGCGCCTGATCCAGTCGAAAAACGAAAACGCCATTCTCACCACCTTCAACGAAGTCAACATGGCTCCGGTAATGGCCCTGAGAAAACAGTACGGCGACCGTTTCGAAAAAGAATACGGCGTGCGCCTGGGCTTCATGGGCTTCTTCGTCAAGGCCGCCTGCGCGGCGCTGAAGAAATACCCCGTGGTCAACGCCTCGATCGACGGCAACGACATCGTCTACCACGGCTACGTCGACATCGGCATTGCCGTCGGCAGTCCGCGCGGGCTGGTCGTTCCGATCATCCGCGACGCCGACCAGCTTTCGATCGCCGACATCGAGCGCAAGATCGCCGAATTCGGCACCAAGGCCAAAGACGGCAAGCTCTCGATCGAGGAACTCACCGGCGGCACCTTCTCGATCAGCAACGGCGGCGTCTTCGGCTCCATGCTGTCGACCCCGATCATCAACCCGCCGCAATCCGCGATTCTCGGCATCCACGCGACCAAGGACCGCGCCGTCGTCGAGAACGGCCAGGTCGTCGTGCGCCCGATCAACTACCTGGCGCTCTCCTACGACCACCGCATCATCGATGGCCGCGAGGCGGTGCTGAGTTTGGTGGCGATGAAAGAGGCCCTGGAAGATCCGGCGCGGCTGCTGCTCGGCGTTTAAATCGACGCGGCTGACTTGCCGTCACGGAAACCGGATTTCCGGTGTTTCGTACGATGAACGGCGAATCCGGCGAACGTGCCAGATTCGCCGTGATCGTTTCCAGCACGCTTGTTGATGACGCTATAAAAATGACCACAGAAAAAACGCCGGAATTCTCCGGCGTTTCTTTTCGTCCGTACAACGCGGCCTCATCCTTACATAGCCATCGCGCCCAGGCATTCGATGGCGGCGATTTCTGTTTTTGTATTCGCCGGTTTTTGCGATCACCAATGCATTTATTATAAATTTAATTGAATTTACTTACATACATGTAATCACATATATTTAATAATTAAATTTAAATTTAGAAAAACAACCCTCTCTTTTTTCAATAAGCAACCGCCACCGGATCGAGACTGCGCCACAGATACCACGTCGCCACGGTGCGCCACGGACGCCAGCGCTCGCCGAACGCGGCAAGCGCGCGCGGCGGCTGTTTTTCTCCGGAGAAATAAAGCAGGGACAAGGCTTTCTGCAAGCCCAGATCGTCGACCGGATACACGTCCGGACGCAGCAGATTGAAGATCAGGAACATTTCCGCCGTCCAGCGCCCGATGCCGCGCACGGCGCACAGTTCGGCGATGATTTCCGCGTCCTCCATCGCATTCCAGCGTTCCGGCTCGACCGCGCCGTTGACGAAACGCGCGGCGAGATCGCTCACGTATTCCCGCTTGCGTACCGACAGGCCGCAATTCGACAGCCCCTCCATTCCCGCCGCCAGCACCGCTTCCGGCTCGACCGTTCCATTCACCGCGCCGACGGCGGCGGAAAAGCGCGTCCACACCGCGTCGGCAGCCTTCACCGAAATCTGCTGGCCGACGATCGAGCGTGCCAGCGTCGTAAACGGCTCGCCGCGCGAAACCAGTCCCATGCCACGGTAACGCCGGATCAGCGCCGCCATCGTTTCGTCCTCGCGCGCCAGCGCGCGCGTTGCCCTCCCCCAGTATCCGGGAACGGATTCCTTCTTCGCCTCGACCGCTTCTACCGCTTCTACCGCTTCTACCGCTTTCACCGCTTTTTTCGTCGCTTTTTTCATCATTGCGAACCCCCATCAACAACCGACAACCGCCGGAATGCCCGATCATAGCCGATGTCCAGACATGCTATAGTGCTCCCCTTTCATTCGCGGCGCTCCCGGTTATCCCCCGGCGCCGCCGGCTTCGAATCCCCATGATCTGGAAACCCAACGTCACCGTTGCCGCCGTCGTCGAACGGGAAGGCCGTTTTCTGCTCGTCGAAGAGGAAACGAAGGAGGGTATCCGCTACAACCAGCCGGCCGGGCACCTGGAATTCGGCGAATCCCTGTGCGCCGCGGTGGCGCGCGAAACGCTGGAGGAAAGCGCCTACCGCTTCGTCCCCGAATACCTGGTCGGCATTTACCACTGGCGCGATACGCCGGACGGAATCACCTGGCTGCGCTTCGCATTCGGCGGCCACATCGACGGACACGAAGCCGGCCGCACGCTCGATGCCGGCATCGTCGCCGCGCACTGGTTCGCGCCGGAGGAAGTCGAAGCGTTGACGCCGCACCACCGCAGCCCGCTGGTGGCGCGCGCCATCGCGGACTGGCAGGCAGGGCGGCGCTATCCGCTCGATCTTCTGACCTACCACGCGCCGGCCTGAGGCGTCGGCGCGTTTTCTCCTTTTCGTTTTTTTCCTTTCATCTTCCCGCACACGGCGACAATGCAGCATTCCGCCATGAACCCATTTTCTGTTCTTCATTGTTTGTGCCTCCGCCGGCCCGCGCTGGCCATCATGGGCATTTTTTGTCTCTGTCTCTCTTTCCACGCCGCCGCCGACGAAACCGTCACCGTCTGCTACAACTACGGCTGCGCCGCGCAGGAACCCGTCATCTATTCGGAAGTACAATTGCGGGAAATCCGCGCCCTTCTGCGAGAAGCGCGCGATGCCGCCGGAGAGCGCGAAAAGATCTCGCTCGCCATCGGCCGCCTGCTCGGATGGGCCGGTAAACAAACGCCGATTTCCGCCGATCGCGGCGGCAATTATTCCGATCACGGCGTCCGTGGCCGCATGGATTGCATCGATCATTCCACGACGACGACGAGACTGCTCAAGATGCTCGAAGCGCGCGGAATGCTGCGCTGGCACCGGGTACTGCCGCCGTATCAGCGCCTGCGCTTCGTGATCTTCCAGCATTACTCGGCGGTGATCGAGGAAATCGTCCCCGCCGTGGCCGGAAACACTCTGGCCGCAAATACGGCGAATGTGGCAAATGCCGCTCCCGGAACCCGTACCGATACCGGCGGGATTGTGGCGGAACCCGTTGCGGCGGAACCCGGCGACCGCCGCTTCGTCGTCGACAGCTGGTATTTCGACAACGGCCAGCCGGCGGCCGTGTTCCCGTTACAGGAATGGCTCAATGGAAACGAACCCGATGTCATCGACGAATAATCCCTCCCCATCTTCCTCATCCTCCACCGTCGTCGTCGGCCTCTCCGGCGGCGTCGACTCCGCCGTCGCCGCGCTGCTCCTGAAACGCCAGGGCTATCGCGTCGTCGGCCTGTTCATGAAGAACTGGGAGGACGACGATGACGACGAATATTGCGCCTCGCGCCAGGACCTGCTCGACGTCGTCAGTGTCGCCGACACGCTCGGCATCGACGTCGAGGTCGTCAATTTCGCGCGCGAATACAAGGAACGCGTGTTCGCCGAATTCCTGCGCGAATACGAAGCCGGACGCACGCCGAACCCGGACGTGCTGTGCAACTCCGAAATCAAGTTCCGCGCCTTTCTCGATCATGCGCTCAAGCTCGGCGCCGAAAAAATCGCCACCGGCCACTACGCCGGCGTACGTGAAGCCGACGGCGACCATGGCCGTGAATTCCAGTTGCTCAAAGCCGAAGACGGCACCAAGGACCAGAGCTACTTTCTCTACCGGCTGAACCAGGAACAGCTCTCGCGCACGCTTTTTCCGCTGGCCGGCCTGTACAAGCGCGACGTGCGCAAGATCGCCGCCGAGTCGGGGCTGCACGTCGCCGCCAAAAAGGATTCGACCGGGATCTGTTTCATCGGCGAGCGCCCGTTCAAGGAATTCCTGATGCGCTACCTGCCGCCGCGCCGGGGCGAGATCCGCGACCTCGATACGGACCGCGTGCTCGGCACGCATGACGGCATGACCTACCACACCATCGGCCAGCGCAAGGGATTGCAGATCGGCGGACAGAAAGGCGGCGGCGGCGACCACGACGCCTGGTTCGTCGCGAAAAAGGATGTCGCCGCGAACGTGCTCTATGTCGTGCAGGGACACGATCATCCGGCGCTCGCCGCCGACACCGTGACCGCCGCCGACCTTTCCTGGGTCAACGGCCGCATGCCTCACTCCAACTGGGTCTATACGGCGAAAACCCGTTACCGCACCGCAGACGCGCCGTGCGAAATCGAGCCGAGGGAAACATCGGACGGCAAGGAATCCCGCATCCGCGTCCGCTTCGCCGCGCCGCAATGGGCGGTGACGCCGGGGCAATCGCTGGTGCTCTATGAATCCCGTGTTTGTCTGGGCGGCGGGATCATCGTTTGACGAAATACCACGCACCCGCAGCGTGCCCACGCGGAATCAAACGTGCTCGTTTGAAAAACCGCCCTGAAAATTCTTCCCCGCAAGCGAAAAAAGCGCTGTCACGACGCCGAAATTTCCGTCATCTCATGCGCCCAGGCCAGTGCATCGAAAACGGCGTGGTTGACGACGGCGGCGGAGAATCCCAGCGGCTTCGCGCACGCGGCAATCGCGTGCGGGTCTTCGGCCTCGCAGGCTTCGGCCAGCGCGAGAAACGCGGCCAGCACGCCCCGGCGTTCGACCAGGGCCATGGAAATTTCCGGCGGCAACTGGATTTTCGCGGTGAGCATCGAGAGCGGTTCACCGAGCAACTGGTCGAGCAGTGAAAACAGCCCGGTGAGAAAGAGCGCGTCGGATACAGGCGCCTGCTGTCCGCTCCGCTTGGCTTCGCGGCCCAGCCGTTCCATCAGCGCCGCGCGCGCCAGCGCCTGCTCGGTGAGCGCCCATTCGCGGTAGCCGGGGTCGGTCATGTTGAACAGCAGCAGCGACAGCCAGCGGTACAGATTTTCCCGCCCCAGGATAGTGACCGCCTGGTCGAGCGTCGTGATTTCCCGTTGCAGGCCGATGGCAGGCGAATTGATGTAGCGCAGCAGCTTGTAGGAAAGCACCGGGTCCTGCTTCAATTCCTGCACCAGGCGCGTGGTATCGGCATCGCGGCGGACGCCGTTCAGAAGCTGCACCACGCGCAGGCGATTGATCGAACTTTGCTGCGGCGTCCACTGGTCGCGGCTGTTGACGAACGGTCCGCGGAAGAAATCGAAACCCAAGCGGTAGCAAAGACTGAAGTCGTTCGGGTTCTGCAATCCGCCGGCAATCAGCCGCAACGGCGCCGCGTTGTGTTGCGCCGCTTCCTGCGCGCCTTCCGCATCCACGGCCCGGTGGCGAAGCCGCGCGATTTCCTCGGTGAGCGCGTGCTCGGCGGCGCCTCCGGCATACTCGTGCCACGATATCTGGACGAAATCCGCCCAGGGCAGAAATCCCGCTCCGCCCCGGGAACGGCCCTGCCCCCGTCCCCACTCCCGTCCCCACTCCCGCTGCCACTTCAGCCCGACGCGCACGCCCTGCGCACGCAACACGGCGAGCGCCGCGACGATATTGGCGGCGATTTGGGGATCGGAATATTCCAGCGCTTCCGCGAACGTCAGCAACAGCGCAAGGTTCCGCTTCGGCAGACGGGAAAGCGCGGGATGCGCGAGCGAATCGGGGGATATCTCGACGAACGCCAGGCGCGCGCCGAGCAGGGAATCGATTTGCAGGGAAGACAGATGCTGGAGCAGGACTTCATCGTAAAAACGGCGGATCCGGGCGTGCTTGTCCATCATGCGCGCCTGCAACTGCCGCGAATGGCCGAATTCGTAGCCGACGATCCGCTGATCGCGCCCCAGCAGTGCTTCGTGACAAACGAAGGCGGAAGGCTCTTTTTCATTCGCCACCGCATTGCTCGCCGCCTTCACCGCCATATCCGCGCTGCTTCTTTCCGGCGGCGGTTGAAACGGCGGCTGTGGATGCGGCTGGCGCGCCGGCTCCGTCGCTCTCTCCGGAGCCGGATTGCGGCCGAATATTTTGCGCAAGGATTCAAGCATGCCGATGAAAGAGAGAGGAAAAATCCGTCATGAGGAAAACCGCAACCGGAAAAAAACCATACCAGAGCGAGAGCAACAATTTTTTATCATGGCAGAAGAAGCGTTTTTAGACCAGAACCCGCCCCGCCTCTATACGCACCTCACGGCTTGGCGCCCTTCACCCGGGATACGCGAAAGATACGGATCACGGCGTTACGGCACAAAAACATAAATGAAATAATTTGAGCATATATATGGCTACACATACCAAATTGAATTTCATTCAATAATGGAATACAGATATCCCTGAACGCGGCGACGCCTCTTTTCCGTTCGTCAATTCATTACTGGGGGGCGCGGCGACCGTCCTCCTGCACGAAGATATGCCATTTAGGGCGGCGCCAACTGGCGCGGAAGTTTTCCAGGTCGCTTTCCTCCGCGCGTCCGGTGCGCGCGTTGCCGTCGAAAAATGCCACCAGATCGAGGTGCTGCGCGGGCATCTGCCAGGTTTCGTCGAAATACCGCACGATATTGTTGGCGGTGAGCACCGGGCGGCCGGCGACACTGGTCAGCGGCCAGTCGAGGCCCTGCCGGCCATCCTGACCATTACCTTCCGGGCGGTACGACTTGAACACCAGCTCCGTGCAGACCAGTTCCCCGTCGGTGCGGAAATCGAAATCGAAATCGTACGGCCGGCCGAAATAATCGAAGGATTTCAGCACCGCCCGCGCAATTTCGAGGCGCGAAAGGCGCGGCCGCAGCACCGCCAGGGAATCCGACGCCGCCGAATGCTCGAGCGAGGTGAAACTGACGCCCTTGCCGATCGCCTCGATGATCCGCGGCGTATCACCCGCGCCATCCGGCTGTTGACTGAGGCGGTAGGCGCGCGGATGGCGCGTTTGCAGCAAGGTTTCGAAACGGCCGTCGGAAATCCCCTGTGCCTGAACCCAGGTACGGATTTCCGGGGTGTCGAAATACGCGCTCCGTTCCTCTACATCGCCGATGTACAGCGCCGCGTGCGGCCAGAATCCGGGCAGGCCGATGTTGGAGAGATACCATTCCCGCCGTTCGAGCAGAATGTCGCCGGGATGCAACCGGGGACGCAGCGCGGCAATCTGGTCGGCGGAAATCAGGAAATGATCGCCGCTCGCCACCCGCGTCTGCCCCATCCATTCGGAAACACCCTTCTGGAGCGGAAAGACCAGCTTCGAACCGCCTTCCCGGGCGATCTGCCCGGCGTTGCGCAGCGTGTTCACCAGGCCGTGCGCCCTGCCCGCCCGCCAGAGATAGCGTTCGTCTTCCCGGATGGCCCGGTCCAGCGGCGCCGCTTTCTCACCGCAGCGGCGCGGCGACGCGGATGAATACATGGTGGAATAAGTAGCGGAGTGTGCAGCAGACAGCGACGTGAACTCGCCCGCCATCGCCACATGCAGGAAGCGGAATTTGAAATCGGCGTAGCCGCGCTCCGGCAGGCCGATTTCGGTGGCGGGCTCGTTGAGCACGACGCGCACCGCCGGATCGGCATCGGCCAGCCGGATGAATTCGAGCGCATAGCGATAGCGCGTCAGGAAGGCGGCGTAACGCGTGGCGAAGCGCGCGGCGTCTTCCGATCTGCTTCGCCCGTTCTCTTCCCCACGTTCGCTCAGGTGCTCATCCAAGCGCCGCCATGAAGCATCGAGCATCAACTGGTAATCGAGGAAACGCCCCCAGAGATCGCGCACCTCCTGGCTCTGCGCGGGCGTCAGAACCCGTTTTTTCGTCGGCGGGCGCAGCGGAAAAAGATCCGGCCGGGTCGCCATGTAGGCGGTGAGATCCACCAGGCCCTCCCGCGCTTTCAGAATCGCCGCCGTTTCTCCTTCGTCGCTTCGCGTTCCTTCATCTGCGGACGCGGCGTGCGCCGGTGCGAACGCCAGCAAGAAACATGAGAAAAAAACCGCCAGGAATATGCGCATCGATTTATCTCCATTAATTTCCTGCGCGATCGTCGCGCATCGGCCGCCGCCGTCGGGACAGCCTCCAGGGAAGCGCGGATTGTTGGAGAAGGCCACGCAAATGTCAATGAACGAAGCCACGGCAATGACGGATAATTTTTCGGAGGCCATTCCGGAGTCGAGTCTATTCCGGCGCCGCTACGGGTATCATGGCGACAATATCGCGCTGGCCGATGCTGGGGACGTTCCCGGCCTTCCGTTATCTCCGCACTTTCCCTCTCATCGCATGGACTGACCGACGCTCATGCCTTCCACTTCCTGGGGCGCGCTGCCCTGGCCTCCCGCCGCCGCCGAATACGATTGTTTCCGGCGCTCGGCGCCGCTGCCCGATGTCTCTGAAACGCTGATTCCCTACGGCAACGGCCGGAGCTACGGCGACGTCGGCCTCAACCCCGGCGAAGGGCTTCTGCGCACGCGCGGACTCGACCGCTTCATCGCCTTCGATGCCGAACGCGGCATCCTGCGCTGCGAGGCCGGCGTCCTGCTCGCCGACATTCTCGACCTCGCCGTGCCGCGCGGCTGGTTCCTGCCGGTGACGCCGGGAACGCGCTACGTCACCGTCGGCGGCGCCCTCGCCAACGACGTGCACGGAAAGAACCATCACGGCGCCAGCAGTTTCGGCGCCTGGGTGCGCTCCTTCGAACTGCTGCGCTCCGACGGCTCGCGCCGTCTCTGCTCGGCGCAGGAACATCCCGACTGGTTCGCCGCGACGGTCGGAGGTCTCGGGCTCACCGGCCTGATCGTCCAGGCCGAACTGCAACTGAAAGCCGTCAAAAGCTCCGGCATCGACGTCCATAACCAGCGCTTCACCGGACTCGACGAATTCTTCGCCCTCAACGCCGCCGCCGAGCGCGAGCACGAGTACGCCGTCGCCTGGATCGACTGCCTGGCCGCGACGCCGCGCGGCGTGCTGATGGCCGGCGACCATGAGGAAGACGCACTGCCGCCGCCGCGCGGAAAGGCCCGAATGGCCGATCCGCCGCGCCTGACCGTCCCGTTCGCGCCGCCTTTCTCCACGATCAACCGCGCCAGCCTGAAAGCCTTCAACTGCGCCTACTACCGCAAACCGTGGCCGCCCCGGGCGCGCGTGCCGTATCCGCCCTATTTCTACCCGCTCGACGCCATCGGCCACTGGAACCGCATCTACGGCGGGAAGGGGTTCTATCAATACCAGTGCGTCATTCCGCCGCGCGCCGCGCCCGACGCGATCGCCGAAATGCTCGACATCATTTCCGGCAGCGGCCAGGGCTCCTTCCTCGCCGTGCTGAAGACCTTCGGCAACCAGCCCGCCTGCGGCATGCTCTCCTTTCCGATGTCCGGAACCACGCTGGCGCTCGACTTCCCGAACCGCGGCGCCGCGACGCTCGATCTGTTCACGCACCTGGACGGCGTCGTCGCCAGCGCCAGCGGGCGGCTCTATCCCGCCAAGGACGCACGCATGCCGGGAGCACTGTTCCGTTCCGGCTATCCGCGCTGGGAGGAATTCCGCGCTTATGTCGATCCGAAGTTTTCTTCTGGGTTCTGGCGAAGGGTGACGACTGAATAAATGTGACCAATGTCTTTATTTTTGAGTCACACAAATTATTGTTCTCACACTGTTTGAATGCATTTCTGTAAACGACGCTCACCTCTGGAGGATTTCAGTATGAGTTTTCTTCTCGATTTTTTTCATGCTCAAGATATTTTTACTATTGATGAGGCTGTAGCATTTATAAATAACCCTCCAAAAGCCACGAAGGCTGATTTCGCACGATTCCGACAATTCATCAGCGATATCACCGCCATTTACCCCGATTATTCCGGCCAAGGCTCTGATAGCCAGGAAAATATTTGGCCGGAAGGGTTAAATAACGAATTCTCCGATGATGACGATACAGTTTATGTAGTTGCTCTCCGGACAGATCTTATCGATGCAAATTTGATGTCACATATCGGGAATGCTGCCGCACGAGCGCAACTGCATATATTGGACCAACAAAACGGCCTGCTCTATCGCATCGACCGGATGGTGGTGGATATGAACGGAGACGAAACACCACTTCAAACGCCATTGGATATTCAACCACGCTTGTATGACATCCCCTTCGTCCAGATTACGAAAAAAGATATCCTGAACTATGCCAAAGATAGTTTTTGCCAGCGTTTCGCTTCCCATGGTTTCAAATTCAGCGCTTCGTCCCCAATTCGTTTTTTTATTGCAAGAACAATAGGAGAGGTTAAACAAACTGTCGTATTTTTTGCACACAAAGAGCATAAAGACCCAGGCCCGGAAAGATATTTGGGTGGAGCAATCCTTCGGGCCACTCTTTCGTTAGGGTGCCCTGCAGTATCCCAAATATGGAAGAATGCGCTGGGCAATACCATCGTTCCGTATCTGGCCAGAGAAGAAAAACGCGGTGCAGCAGATAGAGATTTTTCTCTTAACACCGACGAACTGTTCTCGATGCCAAGTGTCTTGGCACGGCGTTTTGGGCATTACTGGACAGCGCCAGCCTGGAGATCACTGGCCGAAATCGATCGTTGGCTCGATCTATTTAATACTTTTTTTGCCGACGAAATACTCCCTCTCCTTGATACCGTGGCCCGCGTGAAAGATGTTGCTCCACTAGTCCTTTCCAATCAGCAGCTCGATAGATTGCAGCAGAACAATGATTTTCTGCCTTGGGAACTGTTAAGCCGTCTCGTGATGGCCGGTACTTTTGACCGAACACAGAAAAACGACTGGATCAAGGCACTCTGGGATCGTTATCATCGAGAAAATGGTTACAAGAAAAACTGGGAAAACACTGAACTCTCTTCCTTGAATATAGACAGCGCTTTCGAGCGTTTTATTATATATATGACATCAGATCAGTTTCTAGTGGATGTGAAACATTTGGCCCATGCCAATTGACACGACATTACCTCCATGAGACTAGACCATTCCGTGCTTTCCTTTTTTGAGAGAATGAAACTAATACCTTTAACTCTCAAACAAAAAAATACACGAACCAGAACACTTTTTCCGCACCGAAATAAAAACCATAAGTCATAATACAATGATCGTCTCGAAACAAGGGGACGAGCACCAAGTGCCGTTTTCCATTGCAGTTATATTGATGGGGTTACCCATCCTCGCCGGCTGCGCCGGAAGCAACACCGCAGCTACAGATCAGGGATTGTCAGATTGGGCTGGGGTATACCATAGACACTTGGACGTTTTGCGCATCGACGCTAATGGACACTTCAAGTGGGAAGTCTGGGATGCTCCAGGGGACAGCGGTACCCTCAGTCGGGTTTATGGTGCAGGAAAAGCTTCCTACGTTGACGGAGAAATCGTGTTGCGTTTCGACACCGTTACTGACACAGCAGAAGACGGGAAAGCAGCCTGTTCCGATCAGTCATACCGTTATGCCGCCATCGCGGTAGACAACCACCGTTTACTGCTTGACGATACGGCGCTGCTCTTGTACGTGAATCAAGTCAATGATTACGCTCCATGCGCTACCAATGTATGGGAGTTCCTGCACCGGGTCGACGGAATCAAGAACGAGGGGAAGACATCCACAGGGCAGCCATTTCCACTCAGCGATTTGAGAGATCGCTTGATTCCGAAAAACCGTGAAACGGATCCGGCCATCGAACAGACGGTTCCTCTGTGCGATCATCTGCCTTCCAAATACGCGTCCCGCATTCTGAAGCACCCCCTTGAAGGCGAAGTGATGCAGGTAAGTCCCATCACTCGGGAAACATTCAACCTTTCCCATCCGCCGATGCCGCCCAGACATAAAACCCGGTCAAGCGTCCAGGTAACGATCAACCTTGGCTCCCGCCAAGGAACGTTTGTCGGCATGCTGCTTTACATTGGCGACCGGCGCATCGGCGCGGAAATCGAACGCAGTGAGGCGGATTTCAGCATTGCCTCAATTAAATGGTGGGAAGATGAATCATCGTGGGGAGGGCACAAAGGACCAATAGTCGGTACGAAAGTGTCCAGCAGCCAGAGATAATGATAATGGGTTTTCGCAGAGGGCGTTCGTTCGCACGTACCTCCGACGCTCCGAACGCTGTTCAGCTTTCCCCCCTCCGCTCCAACACCCCGCGCAAGAACCGCCCGGTATAGCTTTCCTTCTTTTTCGCCAGCACCTCCGGGCTACCCTCGGCGACGATGGTGCCGCCGCCGTCGCCGCCCTCGGGGCCGAGGTCGATGACCCAGTCGGCGGTCTTGATCACGTCGAGGTTGTGCTCGATGACGACGACGGTGTTGCCGTGCTCGGCTAGGCGTTGCAGCACGGTGAGCAGCAGTTCGATGTCGTGGAAATGCAGGCCGGTGGTCGGCTCGTCGAGGATGTACAGCGTACGCCCGGTGTCGCGCTTGGAGAGTTCGAGCGAGAGCTTGACGCGCTGCGCCTCGCCGCCGGAAAGCGTGGTGGCGCTCTGGCCGAGGCAGATGTAGGAAAGGCCGACGTCGACCAGCGTTTGCAACTTGCGCGCGACGACGGGGACGGCGGCGAAGAATTCGTGCGCCTCTTCCACCGTCATCTGCAGGATGTCGTGGATGTTCTTGCCGCGGTAGGTGACTTCGAGCGTTTCGCGGTTGTAGCGCTTGCCGTGGCAGACGTCGCAATGAACGTAGATGTCGGGCAGGAAGTGCATTTCGACCTTGATCATGCCGTCGCCCTGGCAGGCTTCGCAGCGGCCGCCCTTGACGTTGAAGGAGAAGCGCCCCGGCTGGTAGCCGCGCGCGCGCGCCTCGGGAACGCCGGCGAAGAGTTCGCGGATCGGCGTCATGAGGCCGGTGTAGGTGGCCGGGTTGGAGCGCGGCGTGCGCCCGATCGGCGACTGGTCGACGTTGATCACCTTGGCGAAGAAATCGAGTCCGTCGATATCGGCATCGGGCGCGGGCTCGGTCGAGGAACCGTAGAGGTGCTTCGCGACAACCGCGTACAGGGTGTCGTTGATCAGCGTCGACTTGCCGGAACCGGAAACGCCGGTGACGCAGGTGAACAGCCCGACCGGAAGTTTCAGCGCGACATCCTTCAGGTTGTTGCCGGTCGCACCGGTGATGGTGAGCATCCGCTCCGGGTCGGGCGAGCGGCGTTTCTTCGGGATCGGAATGCTGCGCCGCCCGGAAAGATAGGCGCCGGTCAGCGAATCGGGGCTGGCGGCAATATCCTCCGGCTTGCCCTCGGCGACGATGACGCCGCCGTGAACGCCGGCGCCGGGGCCGATATCGACGACGTAATCGGCGCTCTTCACGGCATCCTCGTCGTGTTCGACGACGATCACGGTGTTGCCGATGTCGCGCAACTGGCGCAGCGTTTGCAGCAGGCGCTCGTTGTCGCGCTGGTGCAGGCCGATGGAGGGTTCATCCAGCACATACATCACTCCGGTCAGGCCGGAGCCGATTTGCGAAGCCAGCCGGATGCGCTGCGCCTCGCCGCCGGAAAGCGTTTCCGCCGAGCGTTCGAGGCAAAGGTAATCGAGGCCGACGTTGATCAGGAATTGCAGGCGGCTGACGATTTCCTTCAGGATTTTTTCCGCCACCTGCGCCTTGTGCCCGGCCAGCTTGAGCGTGGAGAAATGGTCGCGCGCCTGCAACAGCGGCAGGCGGTTGATTTCCGGCAGCGCCTTGTCGCCGACCTTGACGTGACGCGCTTCCACGCGCAGGCGCGTGCCCTCGCAGGTCGGGCACGGCGCATTGCTGATGAAGCGCGCGAGTTCCTCGCGCACGGCGACCGAGTCGGTTTCCCGGTAGCGCCGTTCCAGGTTGTGGACGATGCCCTCGAACGTGTGCTCGCGCGTCACGCTCTTGCCGCGCTCGTTCAGGTAATGGAACGGCAGCGTTTTCCGGCCCGAACCGTAGAGGACGAGCTGCTGGATTTCCTCGGGCAATTCGCTGAACGGCTTGTCGATGTCGAACTCGAAATGCTTCGCGAGCGAGGTGAGCATCTGGTAGTAGAACTGGTTGCGCCGGTCCCAGCCGCGGATCGCGCCGCCGGCGAGCGAAAGGTCGGGATGGGCGACGACGCGCTTCGGATCGAAGAACTGGATCACGCCGAGGCCGTCGCATTTCTTGCAGGCGCCCATCGGGTTGTTGAACGAGAAAAGGCGCGGCTCCAGTTCCTGCAACGCGTAGGAACAGATGGGACAGGCGAACTTGGCGGAAAAGAGATGTTCCCTGCCCGAATCCATTTCCAGCGCGATGGCGCGCCCGTCGGCATGGCGCAGCGCCGTTTCGAACGACTCGGCAAGCCGCTGGCGCATGTCCTCGCGCACCTTGAGGCGATCGACGACGACATCGACCGAATGCTTCTTGGTTTTCGCCAGCTTCGGCGGCGCGTCGATCTCGTAGATTTCGCCGTCGATGCGCAGGCGCGCGAAGCCCTGCGCGCGCAGTTCCGCGAAAAGGTCGAGTTGTTCGCCCTTGCGCTCGGCGACCACCGGCGCGAGGATCATCAGCTTCGTCTCCGGCGGCAGCGCCAGCGCGTGGTCGACCATCTGCGACACCGTCTGCGCCTCGAGCGGCTCCCCGTGTTCCGGGCAATACGGCGTGCCGGCGCGGGCGTACAAAAGACGCAGGTAATCGTGGATTTCGGTGACGGTACCCACCGTCGAGCGCGGGTTGTGGCTGGTCGCCTTCTGTTCGATCGAAATCGCCGGCGACAATCCCTCGATCAGATCGACGTCGGGTTTTTCCATCAATTGCAGAAACTGCCGCGCATAGGCCGACAGCGACTCGACGTAGCGGCGCTGCCCTTCCGCGTACAGCGTGTCGAACGCGAGCGAGGACTTGCCCGAGCCGGAAAGCCCGGTGATGACGATCAGCCTGTCGCGCGGCAGATCGAGGTTGATGTTCTTGAGATTGTGCGTGCGAGCGCCGCGAATGCGGATTTCTTCCATGGCGGAGAGGAAAAGAAAAAGTGATGATCGTGTGTTTTGCGCGCCTTCCGTGCGTCCCTCGTGGCCCCTATCCCTGCCTGCACGCGCGTTCGCATGCTATCCGGACAGCTTTGGAGACGCCGGTTTCGGACGCTTCCCGTGCCGGTTTCCGGCCCGGCGCCCGGCGCTGGCGAACCTGCTAATATACGCGCTTTCCCCGGCGCCGGACAAATCCATATCCTGTTCCGATTCCTGTCCTGAGCCGGAAATGCAAAGCACCGTACGAACTCCCCTCTCCCGCTAAAGCGGGCGAGGGGAGTTTGACTGGCGCTTCATTGAAACAACCGATGGAACGGCACGGTATTCCGAAGCCGTTTCATTCATGGTCTTTGTCTTTCCCGTTACTCGAATCGTTCCCCGATGACTGCCGCCGCTTCCTCCCCCTCCGTTCCCACCGTGATGACCGCCGCCGAAAAACGTGCCGGGGCCGGACTGGCAGCGATTTTCGCGTTGCGCATGCTCGGGCTGTTCCTGATCCTGCCGGTTTTCTCGAT
>JAVBTC010000058.1:0-10225 GCA_031556405.1 Rhodocyclaceae bacterium | reverse complement strand
CGGGAGATATCGCTCGGCTCCCGGCACGGTGAAAAATGGTTCTGCGAGGATCATTTGGAA
Organism: Rhodocyclaceae bacterium; assembly: GCA_031556405.1. GTDB lineage: Bacteria > Pseudomonadota > Gammaproteobacteria > Burkholderiales > Rhodocyclaceae > WQZF01. Next base: position 10,165 of record JAVBTC010000058.1, on the reverse strand, counting down.
GCCGCGCAAGCCCTGTCCCATCTTTCTGCGGGAGAAGCGCTTTCCGAATTGCGGAGAAAATTCGGTACGTTTGAAGACCTGCAACTTGTAAGGACACCGCCGTCTTTTTGGCTGAAAGGACCGGGGCCTGTTTATCTCGTGCTGGCGATGTTCATGACGTTTGTGATCATCGGTCTTTTGGTTACCGCTTTCAGCAGGTAGATAAATGAGTCCGCCGTGAAGAAGCCCGTTGAAGCGGGCTTTTTTCATACATCCGTAATTCGGGCGACAGTGAAATACGGATAGCCTTGGAAACAAACTGGAATCAGTTTCCAAACCGACTCAAAAATTCTAAATTAATAATTTAATTATTAAATACAACGAGCCACATGAATATAATAATATTTAACCAAATCTAGAAAATATAATATCCGGCATACCGTTTCACCCCTTCAGCAGCCGTTCTTCCGCCACCACCAGCCCGTCCGGACGGCCGAGCAGGACGACGACGTCGCCGGCCTGGAAGCGCAGGTCGATCGTCGGTTCGTCGGCGCGGATGTTGTAGCGGCGGATCGTCGTGATTTCGACGCCGAGTTCGTCGAAATCCATGTCGGCGACGGAAAGGCCGATCGCGTGGGCGCCGCGTTCGAGCGAGACGGAATGCAGGCGCGGAGATTCGCCGTCGAGGCTGTCGTCTTCGCGGTCGCTGGCGCCGCGGAAGAATCCGCGCAGCAACTGGTAGCGGTTGATCCGCGTATTGCGCAGCCGCCGCATGACGCGGCTGATCGGAACGCCGAGCAGCAGCATCGCGCTGGAGGCAAGCATCATGCTCGCTTCCAATGCTTCCGGCACGATTTCGGCGGCACCGGCGCGGCGCAGCGCTTCCATTTCCTTTTCGTCGCGGGCGCGGGCGACGACCGGCAGGCTGGGATTGATCTCGCGCACCATGTGCAGGATTTTCTGCGCCGCGTGCGTATCGACGAAGGAGAGAATCACCACCTTGGCGCGCGTCACGCCCGCCGCGATCAGGGTCTCGCGCCGCGAGGCGTCGCCGAAGACGACGCTCTCGCCGGCGGCGGCGGCTTCGCGCACGCGCTCGGGGTCGAGGTCGAGCGCGACGTAGGAAACGTCTTCCTGCGACAGGAACCGCGCCAGGTACTGGCCGTTGCGCCCGAAGCCGCAGATGATCGCGTGGTCCCGCTGGCCCATCGACCGCGCCGCCACCTGCGTCAGTTGCATCGAGCGCAGCATCCATTCGCTGGAAGAGAGGCGCAGCACGATTTTTTCGCTGTACTGGATGATCAGCGGCGCGATCAGCAGCGAGAGCACCAATGCCGCCAGCACCACCTGGCTCGCCAGCGTCGGCGCCAGGCGGACGCTCTGGATTTCCGACAGCAGCACGAAGCCGAATTCCCCGCCCGCGCACAGCCACAGGCCGCTTCTCAGCGCCGTTCCCGGCGAGCCGCCGAGCAGGCGCGACAGCGCGGTGACGATGGCGAATTTGAGCACCAGCAGCACGGTCAGCACCGCCAGCACGAGGAGCAGGTTCTTGAAGATCAGCGAGGTGTCGAGCAGCATGCCGATGGTGACGAAGAACAGCCCCATCAGCACGTCGCGGAACGGTTTGATGTCTTCCTCCACCTGGAAGCGGTATTCGTTCTCCGAGATCAGCATGCCGGCGACGAACGCGCCCAGCGCCAGCGAGAGTCCCGCCGCCTGCGTGAGGTAGGCCAGGCCGAGGGTGATCAGCAGCACGTTGAGCATGAAGAGTTCCGCCGACTTGGTGCGCGCGACGATGAAGAACCAGCGCCGCATCAGCCGCTGCCCGGCGAAAAGCACCAGCCCCAGCACGACGACGGCCTTGAGGAGCGCTAGGCCGACCATCATCGCCATCTGCTCCGGCGGTTTCGTGAATGCGGGAATCAGGATCAGCAGCGGCACCACCGCGATATCCTGGAACAGCAGCACGCCGATGATCTCGCGGCCGTGCGTGGAGTCGAGTTCGAGGCGCTCGGTCAGCATCTTGGAAAGCACCGCGGTCGAGGACATCGCCAATGTGCCGCCGAGCGCGATGCCGACCGCCCAGTCGAATTTGAAGAAGAGACAGAGCACCGCCACCAGCACCATCGTGCAGGCCACCTGGAGGAACCCGAGGCCGAAGACGATGCGCTTCATCGCGTAGAGCTTGGGCAGCGAAAATTCCAGCCCGATCGAGAACATCAGGAAGACGACGCCGAATTCGGCCAGGTGCCGCGCCGAGGAAACATCGGAAGAAGAAGCTTCATGCGTGAGGTTGAGCGCGTGCGGGCCGATCACGGCGCCGACGAGAAGGTAGGCGAGCACCGGCGGGAAATCGAGGCGGCGAAAGAGGATAACCGCGGGCACCGAGGTACCGAGCAGCAGCAGAGTCAACTCCAGGGCATTCATCTAATGGCGATGTCGAATAAAGGCAGCGGAAAAGATAAGGAAAACGGGGAAAAAAGAGCGATCTGATATACTTTTTAGAATCATAACCGCATCATTCCCATGGACAAAGCATCTCCGTCGCCAAAGGCCCTCGAACTGGCGCGCCAGGTTCTGCGCATCGAAGCGCAGGCGGTCGCCGCGCTGGAAAAACGCATCGACGGCGACTTCCTCGCGGCGCTGGAACTGATCCTCAATTGCCATGGCCGCGTCATTGTCAGCGGCATCGGAAAATCCGGCCACATCGCGCGCAAGATCGCCGCTACTTTCGCCTCGACCGGCACCCCGGCCTATTTCGTCCACCCCGCCGAAGCGAGCCACGGCGACCTCGGCATGATTACCCGCGACGATGTGCTGATCGCGCTTTCCAATTCCGGTGAGAGCGCGGAATTGTTGATGATCGTGCCGATCCTGCGCCGCCAGGGCGCCAAGGTGCTGGCGATCACCGGCAATGCCGCCTCGTCGCTGGCGCGGGAAGCGGACGTTCATCTCGATGCCGCCGTGGCGCAGGAAGCCTGCCCGCTCAACCTGGCGCCGACCGCGAGCACGACCGCCGCGCTGGCATTGGGCGACGCGCTGGCGGTGGCGCTGCTCGACGCGCGCGGTTTCGGCCCGGAGGATTTCGCCCGTTCGCACCCTGGCGGCTCGCTCGGCCGCCGCCTGCTGACGCACGTGCGCGACGTGATGCGCCAGGGCAAGGCGTTGCCGTGCGTGGCGCCGGAAGCCAGCATCGCCGAGGCGATCCTGGAAATTTCGCGCGGCGGCATCGGCATGACAGTCGTCGCCGACGATGGTGACGGCGGCAGGATTCTCGGCATCTTCACCGACGGCGACCTGCGCCGGACCTTCGAAAAAGGGCTGGAAGCCTTGTCGGGCGACATTTCCACGGTAATGACGCGGAACCCGCGCACCATCGGGCCGGAAAAACTCGCCGCCGAGGCGGTGGAACTGATGGAACGCTACAAGATCACGCAACTGCCGGTGGCCGACGAAGCGGGACGGCTGATCGGCGCGCTCAACATGCACGACCTTTTCCAGGCCAAGGTTCTATGATGGATTCCACTACTCCCGGCAAAGCCACCATCGCCGCGCGCCGTCTGCGCCTGATGGCGTTCGACGTCGACGGCGTGCTGACCGACGGACGCCTGTACTACAGCGATGAAGGCGTCGAAAGCAAGGCTTTCCACGTGCAGGACGGCTCCGGCCTGAAGATGCTGCGCGACGCGGGCATCATGCTCGCGGTCGTCAGCGGACGCCGGGCGCGTTGCGTCGAATGGCGGATGCGCGACCTCGGCGTCGAGTATCTGCATCAGGGCATCGAGAACAAACGCGCCTGCATGGAAACCCTGTTGCGCGACCTCGGCGTCAAGCCGGAGGAAGCGGGGTTCATGGGCGACGACCTGATCGATCTGCCGGCGATGCGCCTGTGCGGATTTTCCGCCGCGCCGGCGGATGCGGCGCCGCTGGCGCGGCAACAGGCGCTCTGGATCACGCCCCGCGCGGGCGGACACGGCGCCGTGCGCGACGTTTGCGAATTCATTCTCGAAGCGCAGGGGCGTCTTTCCGCCGCGCTGGCGCCCTGGATTGCCGTTAACTCCGCCGCCAACCCCGCCACCAAGCCGTGAAGAACCAAAGGACTTCCACGCTCTTCAGCACGCTGTTTCCGCTCGGTCTGCTGCTGGCGCTGGCCGGTCTGACATTCTGGCTGATGCGCGTCGTCGAAGCCCCCGAGAAGCCGCAAGACCGGTACCTGAAACACGACCCGGACTACATCATCGATTCGCTGCAACTGCGCAAGCTCGACCGCGAGGGACGCCTGCGCCAGTCGCTGACCGCCACGCGGCTGACGCATTATCCGGACGACGACAGCACCGAGGTGGAAAAACCCGTGGTCGTCTTCACCGCCCCGGACAAGCCCAATGTCACCATACAGGCGCGCAGCGCGGAGATCAGCGCCAACGGCGAGGCCATCTACCTGAAGGACGAAGTGCAGGTGAAACGCGACCCGCGCACTCCCGAGGAAGCGCCGCTTTACGGCAACATGCCCGACCTCACCGTACTCACCGAGGACGAAACCGCGATTACCAAGAGCCCGGTGCTGATCACCCAGGGCCAGTCCCATCTGCGCGGCGTCGGCATGAAGGTCGACCACAAGAACCAGACCTATACGATCGAATCGCGGGCACAGGGCGAATTCGTGCAGACCGAGGCGAAGAAGAAATCCTCCGCGAAGAATTCCGCGAAAGCGCCAGCCTCCAGCACCGCACCGAAGGCCACATCGAAGTCGGCATCCAAATCAAAATCCAATTCTTCATCGAAATCCACAGCCAGGAAAAAAGGCAGCAAGCAATGAAAAAATTTCTCCCCTGCGGCATCGCATTGTTCCTGCCGCTGTTCCTGTCGTTCAGTCCCGCCGCCCACGCCGAGCGTGCCGACCGCGACAAGCCGATCCGGCTCGAAGCCGACCGCATCTACGTCGACGACATCAAGCGGGAGCAGGTTTACGAAGGCCACGTCGTCCTCACCCAGGGAACCCTGCTGATCAAGGCCGACAAGATCGTCGTCATCCAGGATGCCGACGGCTTTCACAAGGGCGTCGCCACCGGCGGGCCGGACGGATTGTCGCAGTTCCGGCAGAAACGCGACGATGCCGACGATTACATGGAAGGCCATGCCGAACGGATCGAGCACGACATGCGCGAGGAAAAAACGGAGTTTTTCAAACGCGCGTGGATCAAGAACGGCCAGGACGAAGTCGAGGGAAGCTATATCGCCTATGACGCGCTGACCGAAAAATATCTCGTCACTTCCGGCCTCGCCGCCGACGGCAGGACGCCTGTCCAGTCCAAGGGAGGGCGCGTCACCGCGATCATCCGTTCCAATACGAACAAGGACGCGAACAAAGGAAAACCGGCGGCGGCCCCCGCCACTACAACGCCTACAGTTCCGCCCACGCCGCCCGCCAGCGCGCCCAACCCGTTCCAGCCGCGTCCGGCGACGCCCTGAATCGGAGTCCACAATTTCGGACTCCGCAATTCATTCCCCGTTTCATCACGGCATCACTTCGACGTTACTTTGACAGCATTTTTCTGACCGCAAAGGAGGCGCAGAACATGGATTTCGAATTCATCATTGCAAAAAAACAGGGGCGTGTCGGCATCATCACCCTGAACCGGCCGAAACAACTCAATGCCTTGTGCGACGCGCTGGTCGATGAAATGGCGCGCGCCCTCGACGATTTCGAGAAGGACGAAGGAATCGGCGCCATCGTCGTCACCGGATCGGAAAAAGCCTTCGCCGCGGGCGCCGACATCACCGCGATGCAGAATTTCACCTACATGGACGCCTACAAGAACGACTACATCACGCGCAACTGGGAACGCCTGAAAACCTGCCGCAAGCCCGTCATCGCGGCGGTGGCCGGCTACGCGCTCGGCGGCGGCTGTGAAATGGCGATGATGTGCGACTTCATCATCGCCGCCGACAACGCCAAGTTCGGCCAGCCGGAAATCACCATCGGCACCCTGCCCGGCGCCGGCGGCACGCAGCGCCTCCCGCGCGCGATCGGAAAATCCAAGGCGATGGAACTGTGTCTTACCGGGCGCATGATGGATGCAACGGAAGCGGAACGCGCCGGGCTGGTGGCGCGCATCGTTCCCGCCGACAAGCTGCTCGACGAAACGCTGGCAACCGCCGAAAAAATCGCCTCGTTCTCGCTGCCGGTGGCGATGATGATCAAGGAATCGATCAACCGTTCGTTCGAAGGCAGCCTGAACGAAGGGCTGATTTTCGAACGCCGCGTATTCCACGCCGCCTTCGCGCTCGAAGACCAGAAGGAAGGCATGAGCGCGTTTGCCGAGAAACGCAAACCGGATTTCAAGCATCGTTGAACGGTTTGGGAATGCTGCGACAAAAGTCTATTTGCCTACTTGCCTATTTCTAAATTAAGTTAATTATTATTCGCTTACTGTAGCCATATAAAAGGCGAAATTGTTTTCATAATTAGAATGCCAAATATAAAAACATAACGAAAAGACTCCCCGCGCCTCGCCTGTCAAAACAGGTGGGGCGCGGAAATCGGGCGTTTGCCGATCCACGGCACCGCTGCGGCATTCACCACGCTTCGCACCTGAATAGTTACGCTGGAAAACTTCCCGGATTCCCGCCGTGCAAGCGTCCAAGTTACCGAAACGCTGCCGCTTGCCGACTTTCTCCAAACAACGGCCTGGCCCGGGGCAAGCGGACAAAAAGACCCGCACGGAAGGAAATCACCGATTGACTGCGCGTTGACTACGCCAAGTGTCTGCGGTTAGTATCGAAATATACAACTCTATATTACGATTATTCCATTCACAACAACCGCCATGATAGTTCAATCAAAACATTTATCTTCAATATCTGTTTCGATATCAGAAGAGGCCGGAGGGACCGGAACAATCTACTTTTTCGGGAGTATGACAACGATTCAAGCACCTTACGAAACCAAAACGAAATTGCTTTAATTTTTTTAATCATCGTTATATATGTATTTATATTTCGATTGGTTGAAACGACATAAAACCAGGGAGAGAAGAATCCATGAAATCGATCGGTCGCCAGCACCGGCTAGCAGCCCTGCTGGCATGCATTTTTACCTTACCCGCCACGGCGGATGACAACGTCGACTCCGCCGACCCCGCCAAATCGACTCCGGAAAACGTATTCACGCTCGGCCAGATCACGGTCACGGGCAAACAGCCGGATGCCAGTTCCGTCGGCACCGCGACGCTCGACCGGGAAGATATCTGGGATTTCAACCGGGACGGCGTCCTGGACGCCCTGAACCTGATTCCCGGCGTAGCCGCGACGACGGGTTCCGGCAACCGCAACGAGGCCGTGATCAGCGTGCGCGGCTTCGACCGTTTGCAGGTGCCGTTGTTGATGGACGGCATCCGGCTCTATCTGCCGGCGGACAACCGCGTCGATTTCGACCGTCTGCTGACGCCCGATCTATCGGAGATCCAGGTATCGAAAGGCTATGTTTCGGTACTGAACGGGCCGGACGGCATGGGCGGCGCCATCAACCTCGTGACGCGCAAGCCCGTCAAGCCCTTCGAAAGCGAGGTACGCGTATCGGGGGCTTTCGCCAGCAACGGGCAATACAACGGCAACACCCTGTATGCGAATCTCGGCACCCGCCAGCCGCAATACTATCTCCAGGCGAGCGCCGAACAGCGCGACATCCGGCACTGGCGCCTGTCCAACGATTTCCAGCCGACCCCCGCGGAAGACGGCGGCAACCGGGACCATACCGACAAGAAGGACTGGCGGGTCAACCTGAAGGCGGGATTCACGCCGAACGCCACCGACGAATATTCCCTGAACTATGTAAACCAGAAGGGGCGCAAGCACGGTATCGGCGCCGTGACGGGAACCTCCGCGATCAGCGCCTGGGACTGGCCCGAATGGGACACCTCGAGCGTGTACTGGCTGTCGAATACCAAGATCGACGAAAAAAGCTACATCAAGACGAAGGCCTACTACAACACGTTCACCAATACGCTCGTGGCCTACACCAACCCCACGCTGACGCTGCAGAATTTCACGAGCTACTATGACGACAACGCCAAGGGCTTCAGCGTCGAAGTCGGAACGGACCATCTGCCGCAACAGACGCTGAAAGGCTCTTTCCATTACCGGCGCGACGAGCACGTGGAATGGCAATACCTGCGCGCGGCGACCAAGACGACCCCCGCGGATTTCACCGAGCCCAAGCAGAAAGTCGTCGAGGACATGTATTCCCTCGCCATCGAGGATACCTGGCATGTCACCCCGGCCTTCGACCTCGTCGCGGGATTGAGCCGGGACGCGCGCCATTCCAAGCAGGCGCAGGATTTCGGCAGTATCGACGGCAACAGCTCGTCGGTATTGTTCGACTACCCGGTGGCCAACAGCTACGCGACGAACTACCAGGGCGCGGCGATCTACAACTACAGCAAGAGCGGCAAGGTCCACTTCTTCGCCTCGGACCGCACGCGGTTTCCGACGATTTTCGAGCGCTACAGTTCGCGCTTCGGCGGCGCGGTGTCGAATCCCGGGCTCAGGCCGGAACGCGCGCTCAACCTCGAAGTCGGCATCGCGGACCGCCTGTCTCCGCGCCTGTCCGGCGAAGTGGCGCTGTTTCACAGCCGGGTCAAGGATGCGATCCAGCCGGTGTCGGTCGTCTACATGGGCGCCAACTACTCACAGAACCAGAACGTCGGCACGGCGACTTTCAAGGGCGTGGAACTCAGTTTCGCGGCAACGCCTTTCGACTCCCTGGATATCGGCGGAAATTACACCTACATCGACACGAAGGTCGACAATCCCGACGATCCTTCAGTGCGCCTGACAACCACTCCCAGGAACAAGGCGTTTCTGTACGCCAAGTGGCTCCCCGTGCCGGAATTCAAGATCATTCCGAACATTGAATATGCCGATTCCCGCTGGTCGAGCCGGGCCTCCGGCACCGGATACGTCGAAACCGGCGCATACACCCTGGTGAACCTCAAGGTGGAATACAAGATTCACCGCGACTGGGATGTTTCATTCGCGGCGCAGAACCTGCTCGATAAAAACTACGAGGTGGCCGACGGCTATCCGCAGGAAGGCCGCAATTTCACACTCACGGTACGCTTTCAAATGTGAGGCGCTCATCATGACACTGTCCGTTCAGCCACATGCACATGCCTTTCCGCGCCGGCGATTCATCCAGGCGCTCGGCTTTCTTTCGCTCACCGGGTTCATGGGGTTCGCGCACGCGGCCCCGCGACGGGACATCGTAGTAGTCACGAGCTACCCCGACGAACTCGTATCGCGCTTCGAGGCGGCCTTCGAAAAAGCGAACCCGGCCTGGCGCCTGCGCGTTCTGTGGCGCGCTTCGCACGACGCCATGCCCACGCTGCGCCATCCGGGACCGGAAGGCGTCGACGTGTACTGGTCTCCGTCGCCGAAGACCTTCGCGCAGCTCAAGGCCGACAACCTGCTCCAGAAACTCGATATCGACCGCACCGGCTTGCCGGGGCGCCTCGGCAACACGCAGATCGACGATGCCGACGGCCGCTACGCGGCATTCGAAATCGCCGGCTACGGATTCGCCGTCAATCCGGCCTATCTGAAAGAGCACGGTTTACCGGAACCGCAGGACTGGATCGACCTTGCCGATCCACGCTACGCGGGGCATCTTTCGCTGCCGAACCCGGCCCGCGTCGGCTTTGCCTCGGTCATCACCGACATTCCGCTCCAGGCGTACGGCTGGGAAAAAGGCTGGGCGATGTGGAGCGCCGCCGTCGCCAATGCGTCGCTCGCGGAACGAGGCGGAACCTTCGTGACCGATGAAGCCTCCGGCCGGCGCGGCATCGGGGTTTCCATCGATTTCTTCGTCGCCGGCGCCATCGCCAAGGGCGCGCCGCTGCGTTTCATCTATCCCAGGCACGGCGGCGTCAATCCCGCCCACGTCGGCATCCTCGCGGGTAGCCGGAACCCGGAAGGCGCGCGCGCCTTCGTCTCGTTCGTGCTTTCCGAAGCGGGACAGCGCCTGCTGATCCACCCCGACATCCGCCGCCTGCCCGTTCGCCCCGACGTCTATCCGGGCATCGGCACGGACTATTACAACCCCTTCACCGCGGCAGCCGCGGGAGGATTCACCTACGACGGCAAGCGCGGCCTCAGGCGCCTGCCGGTGATCGCGGCCCTGTTCGATACC
>JAVBTC010000173.1:0-12943 GCA_031556405.1 Rhodocyclaceae bacterium | reverse complement strand
CTACATTGTCCCGGTCGCTTCACACGCCTCCGTTACCGGTTGCGCATGGATCGGTAGGCTACTGGTGGCGAAACACCAGGTTTCCTCGCCATCTCGCGATGGCTGAAACAATCATTCAAACGACTTCAAGTCGCACGTCGGCAGTCCGAACCGTCATTATGGGCGAAGGGCGGAAAATATCCACGTCATTCCCGCGCAGGCGGGAATCCAGGGGAATTCCACCAATACTCACTGCTGCAAATCGCGTAATGGGCAAAGCGTAGCATGCCCACACGGAGATATTCATTCAAAACAAAAACGCTCTAATCGCGCCGCTTGTCCTTCTCGATCAGCGCGTACGCCGAATGATTGTGGATCGATTCGAAATTCTCCGATTCGACCACGTAGGCGTCGATCCGCGGTTCGGCGTTCAGGCGCGCGGCAACGTCGCGCACCATATCCTCGACGAACTTCGGATTGTCGTAGGCCCGTTCGGTGACGAACTTCTCGTCCGGCCGCTTCAGAAGTCCGTAGAGCTCGCATGAAGCTTCGGCTTCGACCAGCTCGACGATTTCCTCGATCCACAGGTGCGCGTTGATCAGCGCGCTGACGGTGACGTGCGAACGCTGGTTGTGCGCGCCGCGCTCGGAGATTTTCTTCGAGCAGGGGCACAGGCTGGTGACGGGAACAACGACTTTCAGCGTCGATTCGATCCTGCCATGGTTGATCTCTCCGATCAGCGTCACGTCGTAATCCATCAGGCTCTCGACGCCGGAAACCGGCGCGGCCTTGTTGATGAAATAGGGAAAATTCATCTCGATGTGGCCGGTTTCCGCTTCCAGTCTCTTGACCATTTCCGTGAGCATGGCCGGAAAATTCTCGACCGAGATTTCGCGCGTGTCGCTGTTCAGAATCTCGACGAAGCGCGACATGTGCGTGCCCTTGAAATTGTGCGGCAGGCCGACGTACATGTTGAACATGGCGATGGTGTGCTGCACGCCGGCGGCGCGGTCCTTGACCCGCACGGGGTGGCGGACCGACTTGATGCCGACCTTGTTGATGGCGATATGGCGGGTATCGGCCAGGCCCTGGACGTCGGGCATGGTGTCGGACACAGTATCGGACATGGAGGAGGTGATCGGAAGGGGTTGATTCATTTCATCCTTTCGTTGTCAGAAAGAAGCCTCGGAAAGATTCCAGTGGTGGCTCCAGCCGCGCACGGCGCGGATAATTCCTTCGGCATCGAGACCCAGTTCGGCCAGAAGCCGCGCATGGTCGCCGTGTTCGACGAAACAGTCGGGCAGACCCAGGCGCAGGAGCGGCGGCACACTGTTTTCGCCGCCATTGCCATCATTGCCGCCGTTTCCACACTCGGCGCGGATCTCTTCCAGCACGCGCGCTACCTCGGAACCGGCTCCGCCGATGACGCCGTTTTCTTCGATGCTCACCAGCAAGGAATGTTCCCGGGCCAGTTCCGCGATCAGGGCATGGTCGAGCGGCTTGACGAAGCGCATGTTCGCCACCGTGGCGTTCAGCGCCTCCGCCGCCTCGAGCGCGGGCGCGAGCATGCTGCCGAACGCGAGCAGCGCAACCGTCTTTCCGGCACGGCGGATCTCACCCCGCCCGATGGGCAACGGGTCGAGTTCCTCTCCGGCGGCAACGCTCACGTTCGCCGCCGCCGTTCCGCGCGGGTAACGCACCGCCGCCGGTCCGTCGTGGCGGTAGGCGGTAGTCAGCATGGCGCGGCATTCGCGTTCGTCCGCGGGCGCCATGACGATCATGTTCGGCGTCGCCGCGAGGAAGGAAAGATCGAGCGAGCCATGGTGCGTGGGGCCATCGGCGCCGACCAGGCCGCCGCGGTCGATGGCGAAGACGACCGGCAGATTCTGCAAGGCCACGTCGTGAACGAGCTGGTCGAAGGCACGTTGCAGGAAGGTCGAATAGATCGCCACCACCGGTTTCATTCCCTCGCAGGCCAACCCCGCGGCGAAGGTGACGGCATGCTGCTCCGCAATGCCGACATCGTAATAGCGCTCCGGGTAAAGCGCGGCGAAACGCGCCATGCCGGAGCCCTCGCACATCGCCGGCGTGATGCCGATCAGACGGTCGTCGGCGGCGGCCATGTCGCACAGCCAGTCGCCGAACACCTGGGTATAGGATTGGGGTTGGGATTGGGATCGCCCACCGTCCGGCGTTCCGTTTTCTTTCGGCACGATGCCGACCTCCGGCGAAAAACGGGTGACGCCGTGATACAGGATCGGGTCCGCCTCGGCGAGCTTGTAGCCCTGCCCCTTGCGCGTGATGACGTGCAGGAAGCGCGGCCCTTTCAGATCCTTCAGATTTTCCAGCGTCGGGATCAGCGCGTTCAGGTCGTGGCCGTCGATCGGACCGATGTAGTTGAAGCCGAATTCCTCGAACAGCGTTCCCGGCGTCAGCATGCCTTTCACGTGTTCCTCGGCGCGGCGCGCGAACTCCAGGAGTGGCGGCGCGACGCCGAGCACTTTTTCCCCGGCGCGGCGCGCGGCGTTGAAGGTACGTCCGGAGAGGAGCCGCGCCAGGTATTTGTTGAATGCCCCTACCGGCTGTGAAATCGACATATCGTTGTCGTTGAGGATGACGAGCATGTCGGCATCCGTCACGCCGGCGTTGTTGAGCGCCTCGAACGCCATCCCGGCGGACATCGCGCCGTCGCCGATGATCGCGACGACGCGCCGTTTCTCGTTCTTCTGCCGCGCCGCGACCGCCATGCCCAGCGCGGCGGAGATCGAGGTCGAGGAATGGCCGGCGCCGAAGGTGTCGTACTCGCTCTCGCCGCGCTTGGGAAACCCGGAGAGGCCATCCTTCATGCGCAGCCGCTCCATCCGGGCGCGCCGCCCGGTCAGCATTTTGTGCGCGTAGGTCTGATGCCCGACATCCCAGACGAGGCGGTCGTGCGGCGTATCGAAAACGTAATGCAGCGCGACGGTCAGTTCCACCGTGCCCAGATTCGACGACAGATGTCCGCCGGTTTGGGCCACCGATTCGATCAGGCAGGCGCGCAGTTCCGTGGCGAGTTGGGGAAGCTTGCAGGATTCGAGTTTGCGCAGGTCCGCCGGAATATCGATCGTGTCGAGCAGAGGAAAAGAAGTCATGACGGATTTATTTCAGAGGATCAATCGAGGATGGCGCACCGGTGCGCGGGAAATCGGAAATATCGGAAATATCGGATAGCGGAAGGATCGGAAGAAACGGAAGCAGCGGAAAAATCAGAAATCCCGGCGCGCGATGAACGCAGTCAGTTGCCTCAGGCGGCGCGCCCGCGCGCCGAAGGGCGCGAGCGCCGCCAGCGCCTGCCGCTCCAGGTCGGCGGCGAACGAACGCGCTTCGGCCAGGCCCATCAGGCTGACGCAGGTCGGCTTGTCGCTGGCGGCATCCTTGCCCGCCGTCTTGCCCAGCGTGGCCGTGCTTGCCGTGCAGTCGAGAATGTCATCGACGACCTGGAACAAAAGCCCGGCATGCTTCGCGTAACGGTCGAGCGCGGCAAGCTCGTCTTCGTACTTGTCCTCGTACTTGTCCTTATCCGGCCCGGGCTCATCCGCAACATCCGCGCACAACGCGCCCAGGAGGACGGCGGCGCGGATCAGGGCGCCGGTCTTCAGCGCGTGCATCAGTTCCAGTTCGGAAAAGGTCAGGGGGCTTGTCAGTACATCAGTCGGCGCGCCGGAACCGGAATTTCCTTCTTTTCCTCTCTTGCCTACCGCCGCCAGGTCGATCGCCTGCCCTCCGGCCATGCCGCGCGACCCCGCGGCCTGCGCCAGCAGTCGCAGCATGCGCACCTGCCGCGCGGGATCGGGAAAAACGCCGCTGCCGGCGAGAATCTCGAACGCCTGCGTCTGCAGGCTGTCGCCGACCAGAAGCGCGGTGGCTTCGTCGAATTCGACGTGGCAGGTCGGACGGCCGCGGCGCAGGACGTCGTCGTCCATGCACGGCAGGTCATCGTGCACCAGCGAATAGACATGAATGCATTCGATCGCCGCCGCCGCCGCGTCGAGCCGTTCTTCCGGCGCCGCGACCACCGCGCCGGCGGCATAGGCGAGCAACGGGCGGATCCGCTTGCCGCCGCCGAGGGCGCTATAGCGCATCGCCTCATGCAGCCGGGCGGGCAACGCGTCGGCCGCGGGCAGGAATGTCTCCAGCGCGGCTTCGGCCCGCGCCCTGGCCGCGCCCATCCAGAGCAGAAATTCCTGTTCGTTTTCAGGCGTAGTTTCCGGTGTGTTTTCCGGCGCGCCGTCGGGATCGCCGAAGCCATTTCCGGGCGCCCCCGGGGACGCACTCCTCGATTCCGTTTCGTATTTCATCGTATCAACGCGCCCCCGGAGCGGGTTGTTCCAGCCGCGCTCCCATCGTATCCCCAGCCTCGGGATCGAAGACGGAGAGATTGTCGTTTTCGAGAATGCGCACTTTTTCCTCCGCCACCGTGAGCAGGCGCCGGCAGTGCGTCAGCAGTTCGATGCCGCGCTTGTAGGCGGCAAGCGATTCTTCCAGCGGCAGTTCGCTGCCTTCCATGTCGCGCACGATCCCCTCCAGCTCTTCGAGCGCGGTTTCAAACTTGAGTTTTTCTACTGCTGCGGACTTCGGGACGGCCATGAGGAAATTCCGGGGAAAGCATAGGAAAATAGCTGAAAAGGCGGCTTTTGGTCAAATACGAAGCAGGCTAAAATATGAGGTTCGCCAATGGGGGCGGCCCGGAATTTTCGATATTCCCGGTATTTCCACGTTTGTTCCACCCTTGTAATCCCTCTTTTAATCCCTCTTTTCCAACCCCGTGTAGGATTTCCCGCGTAGCACTTCCCAATTCGCAGGAGGCATGCAATGTCCGAACTTTTATCCACCGCAAAACTTGCGCCGGCAACTTCGCAATTCCCGGTCGACTGGTATTTCGACGAAAAACTGTTCGCATTGGAGAAAACCCTGCTCTTCGATGCCGGTCCGGGCTATGTCGGGCATGAATTGATGGTGCCGGAAGCGGGCGCCTACCGCACCCTGGAATGGGAAGATCACGGCCGCATGCTGCTGCGCGACAGCGAAAGCAGGGACGACATCTGGCTGATGTCCAACATCTGCCGCCACCGGCAGGCGATCATGCTGCAAGGCAGCGGCACCGTGGAGCAGACCGTCGTCTGCCCGGTCCATCGCTGGACCTACGACCGCCAGGGCGAACTGATCGGCGCGCCGCACTTCGTCGCCAACCCCTGTCTCAATCTGAACAAGCGCCGCCTGGAAAACTGGAACGGCCTGCTGTTCGCCGGTCCGCGCTCCGCCGCGCAAGACCTCGCCGGCATGGCGGTCGCCGGTGCATTCGATTTCAGCGGCTACAAACTCGACCGCGTCGAAATGCACGAGTGCAATTACAACTGGAAAACCTTCATCGAGGTATATCTCGAGGATTACCACGTCGAACCGTTCCATCCCGGCCTGGGCAATTTCGTCACCTGCGACGACCTCGCCTGGCAATTCGGGGAATGGTATTCGGTGCAGAAAGTCGGCATCACCCCGCTCCTGAAGGCGGGTTCCGAAGTCTATGCGCGCTGGCAGAAGGTGCTGCGCGAGTACTACGCCGAGAAAGCACCGCAGCAGGGCGCCGTCTGGCTCACCTACTATCCGAACATAATGGTCGAATGGTATCCGCACGTGCTCGTCGTCTCCACGCTGATTCCGCGCGGCGTCGACAAGACCACCAACGTGATCGAGTTCTACTATCCCGAGGATATTTCCTTCTTCGAGCGCGAATTCATCGAGGCCGAGCAGGCGGCCTACATGGAAACCGCCATCGAGGACGACGACATCGCCGAGCGCATGGACCGCGGCCGCCGCGCCCTGCTCGAACGCAGCAGGAACGAAGTCGGCCCGTATCAATCGCCGATGGAAGACGGCATGCAGCACTTCCACGAGTTCTACCGCAAGATCATGGCGGCGCATCTGCCCGGCGAATCCCGTGGGTAACGGCAACCCGCCTTTCTCCCGGTTCGGGGTACACTCGAAAATATCCCCCGTATCCCCCAACCCGCTTCAACAACACACCAGAGGAAACAGGACATGATCGTTGTCGACCACCAAAAAACCCGTGTCAATGTCACCGTTTACGGCGAATTTTCGCTTGCCGACTTTCAGGAATTCGAAGAACTGGTGAATTACAAGATCCGCTTCGAAGGTTCGGTCGACCTCTGCTTCAACCTGCTGCAGATGGCCGACTTCACGCTCGATGTCGCCTGGGAGGAAATCGTCTTCGCCCGCGAGCACGCGCACGATTTCCGCCGCATCGCGGTCGTCACCGAAAGCCAGTGGATCTCCTGGAGCGCCTGGCTGTCGCAGATCTTCGTCGACACCGACCTGCGCGCTTTCGATCTGCTCGAAGATGCGGAAGCATGGCTGAAGGAAGCATGAATTCCAATTATAATTAAATTTAATTCGGCTGCTGTAGCTGCATTCATAAATGAATAATTATTTTAAATTATAAAATCCGCCATGTCCGACGCTCATCCCAGAGACATTCTTTTTGCCGGCGAAAAGCCTTTTCCCATTTTGCCGGCGGTCGATCATTACGCCGGCTCGGAGAAAATGATCCGCAAGGCGCTCGCCCTGCAAAGCGAACTCGCCACGCCCGCCGGACCGGTGTTCGACATTACCTGCGACTGCGAAGACGGCGCCCGCGCCGGTGCCGAGCGCGAGCATGCGGAAATGGCGGCGGCCTGCATCATGAGCGCGGAAAACGCCCATGGCCGCGTCGGCGCGCGGATTCACGACATCACCCATCCCCACTGGCGGGAAGACCTGGAAATCCTCGTCAGCCGTGCCGGCGCGCGCCTGGCCTTCATCACCCTGCCCAAACCGCGCGGCGCCGCCGACGTTGCGGTGCAGATCGCCGCGTTGCGCGAGGCCGAACGCGCCCACGGCATCCGCCGTCCGCTGCCCGTGCACGTGCTGATCGAAACCCACGGCGCACTGCGCGAGGTCTGGCAGATCGCCGCCCATGAAGGCGTCGAGAGCATCGACTTCGGGCTCATGGACTTCGTCAGCGGGCACCATGGCGCCATTCCCGGCGATGCAATGACGAGCCCCGGCCAGTTCGAACATCCGCTGATCGTGCGCGCCAAATGCGAAATCGCCGCCGCCGCGCTCGCCAACGGCGTCGTCCCGGTGCACAACGTCACCACCGAACTGCGCGATACCGCGCTGATCCGTGACGACGCACGGCAAGCGCGGCAGCGTTTCGGTTTCCTGCGGATGTGGAGCATCCATCCGAACCAGGTCGTTCCCATCGTCGAGGCCATGCGTCCCGACTTCTCCGCCGTCACCGCCGCCACGGAAATCCTTTCCGGCGCGCAGGATGCGCACTGGGGACCGATCCAGCATGAAGGCCGCCTGCACGACCGCGCTTCCTATCGCTATTACTGGGAACTGCTGCAACGGGCGCGCAGCACCGGCATGGAAGTGCCGGAAGAAGCCGTGCGGCGGTTTTTTTCCTGAGGGAATCCAGCGAAGGCCATCCGACAGGGTAAAGCCTGCGGCTGCGATTGTTGATTGCCGTTTCCAGCACCTTCCGCATAACCGGGTATAACCGGATTCCACCGGGAAGGAATACCAGAAAAATTTTCCGCGTAGGCTCGCTCGCTACGCGGGGAAAATCATTCTGAAAACCGCCGTATTTCTCTACAGTAAAAAATCAGCAGATCCGCGGCAACTGCTCTCCGAATAGCCAGTCGACCATCCGTTCCCCGCCCAGGCGCGTGCGCATCCGCACGAACCCGCGCGAATCCTCGATCACAGTTCCGATTCTGACGGCATCGCGCCCCAGCGGATGCGCGCGCATCGCCCGCAGCAGCGCTTCGGCATCTTCCTCGGCGCAGATGGCGATGAGCTTTCCCTCGTTGGCGACATAAAGAGGATCGAGACCGAGAATTTCGCAGGCGGCGGCGACCGCGCCCGGCACCGGAATCGCCGTTTCGTCGAGCGTCATCCCGACACCCGACTGCTGCGCGATTTCGTTCAAGGTATTGGCCAGCCCGCCGCGCGTCGGATCGCGCAAGGTATGGATTCCCGGCGCGACGGCGAGCATATCCGCGACCAGCGTATGCAGCGCGGCGCTGTCGGAGACGAGATCGCTTTCGAAGAGAAACCCTTCGCGCCGGGAAAGCACCGCCAGGCCGTGCATGCCGATCGCGCCGGAAAGCAGGATCGCATCGCCGGCCCGTGCCCGCGTCCCGCTTGGCGAGATTCCTTCCGGCTGCGCGCCGGCGCCGGTGGTGGAAATGAAAACACCGTCGCCCTTGCCGCGCTCGACGACCTTGGTATCGCCGGTGACGATCGGCACGCCGGCCGCCCGCGCCGCTTTTCCCATCGAGGCGGCGATGCGCGCCAGGATGGAAAGCGGCAGTCCTTCCTCGAGGATGAAACTGGCGGCCAGATACAGGGGCCGCGCCCCCAGCATCGCCACGTCGTTGATGGTGCCGTGCACCGACAGGGCGCCGATGTCGCCGCCGGGAAAGAACAGCGGCGAGACGACATGCGCGTCGGTGGCCAGCACCAGTTTTTCCCCCGTCTGCGGAAACGGCAGCGCCGCCGCGTCGTCGCCCGGTATTTCCCGGCCCGGGGCCATGTCGTTGCCTGCATCGCCTGCGTCGAATGCCGGCAGGAACACCTCCTGCACCAGTTGCGCGCTTAAACGCCCGCCGGCGCCGTGGCCCATTTCGATGCAGCCGTGTTTGAGGTCGAGTGGGCGGCGGTAGGAAGAAGAGATTACGGATTTCATATCGGTGAACAAGGAAGATTCAGGGAGAAATTCGATCGGAAGCATCCGAAGGAATGGAAGGAGCGGAAGGGATGGCGCGATTATGGCGCCGCCCATGCCAATGCGCCAGCCGTATGTCGCTCTCCGACTGCAATCCGGCGTCCAGCGTTCCTGCCCGGCACGCTTCGATGGCGCGCCTCGTCGCTTCGCAATACTTTTTGTAGTCGCAGGAAATCAGCAGCAGGTCAACGCTTTTCTCTCCGTTTCACTTCGACCTGTCGCGGCTGCGCACGCGAGCAATGGCAGATCCCTCTATGGATCAGGGTCATCACAAGTATCATATTTTTTTGCGCAAAGCTCTCTGCCGATCAAATTTCGAGCCGTGCTGGTACAGCATCATTTATTACGGAACCCTATCCACTTTTCCCAGTCCCCTTCTTCCTTGTCTTCTTCAAATTCGCGTCCGCATTCGAAGCTTTCGACGGTTTGCATATCAAGCATCCCTTCTTCTGGAAGCACAATCATTGAGCAACCGTAGACTGGCTTGGATTTTCTTGTGTCTCTCATGCAGAACAGGCCCTTTTTTGTTTTTGAAACAACGCCTTTGATGCCGTTATTGCCACAAACACCTTCTGGTGGGTCCTTGCTGTCTTCAGGCATCGACTCATACATGTATTTAGCAACCTTTCCCCTGAACCAGACCGTGACGCTGTCGGAGTTAATCCATTCTCTGGTTTCTGGGGATTTTGGCGTATTGCCGGCTTGGGCGACGGAAACGGCCCCTGTGAACAGGATGAAAAAGAGAATTTGTTTCATTTTTTTGCCTTCTCCCTGTGCGGCATGGTGCGACCATCGTCCGGCTCCCACTCCTTTTTGAGGAAGGAGGTATGCCCTTCATACCGCACTTTAACTATTTTTTTTCGCGATATTTATCAATAGAATTGATGGCCTTAATTAAATCAAAAGGCTCATCTCCAAATATTTTGCTTAGATAATCTCTTTTTTCCACAGGAAGATTTAAAAATTCTGGTGACAATTCAACATCTCTTACATTTGAATATAATAAAAGAGTTTGAATATTACTTATATCCTCATAAAGTTCACCAAATATTTCATACATCTCATAAGCAGTTTTTAAACTTCCCGCAGCAAGATACAAATTAACCATTTCATCGCGAACACATTTGTCATTGCTTTTCCTATTAAAATAGGATATTGCTTTTAACACATCACTATGAGAAATGTTCATTTTTTTAAATTCATCAATTTGATACGATGATATTTCTATACTTTTTCTATTTTTTTTACACGAAGTTAATTTTTCCTCATATTTTGCTTTTGCCGATACGAATTCTTTATTTAAAATATCTATGACGTCTTGATTGGCATAGGATAAAAAAGGAATAAAAAATAACAAGAAAGAACAAAATATATAATTACTGATTCGCGTAAAATGCATCGTACATTCCCTCCCAAAATCCCTTTAAGCTATTGTTAAACGAATCTCCGTAAGCATAATGCAACACCGCTTCTGATAATTCAAGAACAATAGCATGATTAAATCCTGCACCAGATTTTCCTACAGCACCAAAGTATAGTTTCCAATCTGTTTGTGTAATGTTATAGGTAACTTCCAGAACCTTATCATTCAAAAAAATACTGGCAAAAACACCCGCTGACAATATCACTTTTAATATCTTATCAGTTTTAATAAGAAACTTAATACGTTTAATTGTATCTCGGCTATAAGCATCAAATTTTACCGTTCCAACATAAGCATCATAATAGTTTTTCATAGTAAATTTTTCTCAAGAGTTAAAATTTAGGACTCTTTATTTCCTTTGATATCAAAAGCAGCCGTGACAACACCACCACTTCCACCTTGCTGATTCTGTACAACGTATTCTTGCTTTACTTTCGAAAAAGAAAGATGAGCCGTTTCGCATAGACGTGAATCAGAATTATTACCAGAAGGCTGAACACGCGTAATGATTACATCATTCATTGTTATCTTGAGGTATTCAAGAGGCGTTCCCCCCGCCTTTCTTACCGTAAGTACCGCTTCTGCAATGTGTTTGCCTGTCAAACAGTATTTCATCAGGTTAGGTGAAGCACGATCTACTAGACGATCAAATTTCAAATCACCGACCGTTGCCTTTCCTGCCCCTCCCCCGGAACCCATATGCATGTTCGATTCTTGTGACACTTCCCAACTCCAGTATAAAAGCTCGATTTCCTTCGTATGCTTGGCATCCATCGACTCACCATCAATACCGCTTAATTTGAGAAACATATCCTGCGCCATGGAACATCCCATTTTCATATGAAAAAGGGAAAATACCGTTATGTCCGCAAGTTGTAAATCCTGTCAACATTGACAGTTGCAATTACATCGGAATCGGTGTACAGCACATAACCGGCGCGAGCAGCGGCAATGCGAACGGCAAACGCCCGCCCGTTGCCAAATGCCATTCCGTTTCGCTGCCATCTCCATAAATCCTCGTAGACAACCCTGTGATAAACGCAACGAGCAACATGGCAAAGCGAAGCGAAAATGAACCCGGAGCGGCAACGGCGAAAAGATAGCGGATAGAATGAATGAATCGAATGCGGCGCGGATATGCCGCGATAAAGAAAGATAAAGAAACACAAAGAAGCATCATGGCCAACAAAACCCTGAAGACCAGGCAAAAACTCGTTTTTCGCCTGCCGGCGCAGAAACCGCGCAATCCCATCGCCCAAGCGGCGCGCGAGCGCAGCGCGGGCGCGCATGGAATCAGCCGTGGCGGCGAACGCACCGCGGAACGTGCCTTGCTGCGAAAACTGCTGCGCGGCACGAAAGAAGATGAGAACGCCTGAAAACGGAAAACATCGAGGCGCGCCGAAGGCCGGTTTCCGGAGCGCCTCCCGCATTACCCTCCCCTCCCACCTGAAAAGGAGATCACCATGGCGCAACGTTCATTGAAGCTTGTCACCCTGCTCGGCAGTCTGCGTAAAGGTTCGTATAACGGCATCGTCGCGCGCGCTCTGCCGGCGCTGGCGCCTGCCGGGATCGAAATCGCGGCGCTGCCGTCGATCGCCGCGATTCCGCTCTACGATGCGGACCTGCAGGGAAGCAGCGGGTTTCCCGCCGAGATTTCGCGCATCGCCGAGGCCATCCGCGCCGCCGACGGCGTCATCATCGTCACCCCGGAATACAATTATTCGATTCCGGGCGGACTGAAGAACGCGATCGACTGGATTTCACGCCTGCCGGATCAGCCGCTGGCGGGCAAGCCGGTGCTGCTTCAGACCTGTTCGATGGGCCCGGTCGGCGGCGCGCGCTGCCAATACCATCTCCGCCAGGTGCTGGTTTTTCTCGATGCGATGGTGATGAACAAGCCGGAATTCATGGGCGGTCTGATCCAGAACAAGGCGGACGAGGCACAGGGCACGCTCACCGATCAATCCACCCGCGATTTTCTGGCCAAACAGCTCGAAGCCTTCGCGGCATTCATCGGCAGGGTGACACCCGGCGCATGATCGCCACGGGTTGAAAACCCGTGGCGCCCGCCGGACGAAAGACGCTATCGGCCTACTTTTTTGCGGCCTACTTTTTCTGAGTAAGCCTTGAGTAACTGGTGATCAGGTTGCGGTAATCGGGAATGTGGTTGGAAAACAGGGCTGCCAGTCCTTCCACGTCGTTCCTCCAGTCGCGGTGCAGTTCGCAGGCGACGCCGAACCAGGTCATCAGTTGCGCGCCGGCGGCCGACATGCGCGCCCACGCGGAGTGGCGCGTCAATTCGTCGAACGTGCCCGAAGCGTCGGTCACGACGAACACTTCGAATCCCTCTTCCAGCGCGGACAGCGCCGGAAATGCCACGCAGACTTCGGTAACCACGCCGGCAATGATGAGCTGCTTTCTGCCGCTGGCCTTCACCGCCTTGACGAAGTCGGCATTGTCCCAGGCATTGATCTGGCCGGGACGGGCAATATAGGGCGCATCCGGAAATTGCGCCTTCAATTCCGGAAGCAGGGGGCCGTTCGGGCCTTCCTCGAAACTGGTGGTCAAAATCGTCGGCAGCTTGAAATACGCGGCCAGATCCGCCAGCGCCAATACGTTGTTCTTGAATTTATCCGGCTCGATATCGCGGACGAGGGATAACAATCCGGACTGGTGATCCACCAGCAGGACGGCGGCTTTGTTTTTATCGAGGC
>JAVBTC010000017.1:0-5005 GCA_031556405.1 Rhodocyclaceae bacterium | reverse complement strand
GCCGTCGAGCGGCTCGACGGTAATCGTCCGGGGAACGAAGCGCTCCGGCGCCGTCTTTACCCAGACGATGGTCTGGTTGGCCGGATTCCGCATCAAGGCCGCGGCCGGCACTTCGATTCCCTCGATTTTCCGGCGGCTCTGCACGAATACCCGCACCGCCTGCCCTACCGCCAGATCCCTCAGAGCGCCTCCTTCGCCCCGGAACATCAGGGGCAGCGCCTGCTCGCGCAGACTGCGGGCAACTCCGACCAGGCGCAAGGAAAGCTTTCCGTCGCCGACCGCGATATAGGCGCCGGCAATGTCGGAGCCGATGGCCGGGTCGAATGCCAACGCTTCGACCAGCATCCGTTCCGGATCGACGATCTCGAAAAGCGTTTCGCGGGCTTCGACCACCTGGCCGGAAACGACACCGGTCGAGGCGATGACGCCGCTCACCGGCGCCGCCAACCGCTCGTTGGCGACCGCCGCTTCGGCCTCTTCGATCACTTTTCTCGGCACGGTTTCCGAAAGCTCGCGTAGGCGGCGCAAGCGGCTCTCGTTGAGCGAACGGCCGTTACCGCCGACTTCCGGCGTGACATAGGCCAGTATTTCGCCCTTTCTGACCTTCTGCCCGGCATAGGGCAATCCCTTCGGGCCCGGAGTGACACGACCGGCGACGATGGCCTGCACCTTGCCGCCGGCGTTGGGGTCCATCACGACCTTTCCATTCAGTTCGAGGGTACGCGGCAACGCACCGGCGGATACCTGCATGGTCCGGACAGTCAATTGACGCTGCGCCGGCTTGGGCAGGAAAACGCTGCCGTCCGGCATCCGCTTCGGACCGTTGCTGTCGGCGGCCGGCGGCGCATCGCCATGATCGTGCCCCTCTCCAGCCGATGCGGGTTGCAAAGCAGCGAAAAGAACGATGCCAAGCGCGGCAATCCATGTCCCGGCATTCATGCGGCACCTCCGGACGCGGGACGACGGAAGGCGCGCAGACGGCGCGCCAGCACGAGCAGTACGACGAGCAGCACGGCAAGGACAGCAAGGACAACCATTCCGCCGCCGATCCACGGCGCGTGTTCCCTCCATCCATGCTCATGATCGGCCGCGACGGTTCCGGTTTCTTCATGGACGTCGAGCTCGCCGGTCAACCGTTCGGTTTCATCGCCGACCGTCAGCGTAAAAACAAGAGGCTTAGTACCGATCTGCCGGAGGCGGGCGAGCATCGCCGCATCGGTCAGCACATAGTCACCATGATCGGCATGAAAAGGAGCAATGGCGTTATGCCCATCCACCTCGACCGACAGGGATGCATCGAGCACGGGTTCGGTGGTGGCCCGGCGATCGACCAGGATGGACAGTTCGTCGTGCGTCAAACGGCCGACCAGCTCAAAGGATTCGGAAACCGCGGCAACGGCCGGCATGACGCTTGGCAATGGATTACCCGAGATCTCCACCGGCGCTTCGCCGTGATCATGGCCGTCGTCGGCATAAACAGGGACTGCCGGCAATCCCACCCCAAGGATGCAGGCGATGGCGGCGATCAGTTTCGTGATTTTCATGACGATGATCCTCGTATTCATTCAGGAAGCAGGCCCATGGCCTGACGCAGTGCGGAAATGGCGGCGGCCAGGTCGACGCGGGAGCGCGTGGCCTGTCGTTCCGCTTCCACGGTCTCCAGCTCGATGCGCAAACGCGTGGGCAGATCGGTTTCGCCGAGGCGGAAGGATTTATCGAAAAAGGTCCGCGATTCCCGCGCCAGTTGCGCGCGCTTTTCCGCGGAGGCAAGCTGGACACGCGCCGATTCGACCCGGACGCGGCTGGTTTCCAGATCGGCCGCAAGGCGCTCCCGTTCCAGGCGAAGCTGGGTTTCCGCCTCGACGGCCTCGGCCTGTGCCAGCCTGGCCTTGGCCCGGTTGCGGCTCTCGGAACCGAAGGGAATGCGGACCCCCAGGGTGACCGTGTGTTGCCAGACGTCCTCGGAGGTGCTCCGCTCACGGGTGGTCGCCAGCACGAGCTCCGGATTGCTGCGGGTTTGAACGCCGGCAAGATCGGCTGCGCGCCGTGCCATTTCGGCACGGTCGAACAGTTCCACGGTGGCGGGATGTGCAACATCCAATGCGGTGAAATCGGCAGGAACCGTCGGTGGCGATTCCGGGCGTTCATCGGCCATTGCCCCCGGCAATACGCCGGTGAAGGCGCGCAACTGTTCCCGGGCGGCGGCGAGACCGCTTTCCGCTTCCGCCAATGCCGCCTCGGCGGCCGCGGCCGCGCCGTCCGCCTGGTACCGGTCGGCCAGCGCCAGGTCGCCGGCCTTTACCCGGCGTGCAACGTCTTCGGCCAACCGTTTGGCGTTCGCCAAACGGGATACCGCCAACGCCCGCTCGCCGACCAGCCGCCGCCAGTTCCACCAAGCCTCGCGGATAAAGGCGGCAACGCGCAATTGCGCGGCGGCGGCACGGCTGCTCACGGCCTTGGACTCGGCCTCGGCAAGCGCGCCGGCACGGGATCGTTCCCCCGGCAGCCAGAGCGGCAAGGTAACGCCGGCGTAGTATTCGCGGCTGCCTTCGTTCCGGAGGACCTGATCCGTCTTGTCGGAAAGTTCGAGGGCGGGAGGCTCGACCGTCCATGCCTCGGCCTGCCGGCGCCTGCCCTCGGCCGCATCCCGGCGCAACTCCAGGGAAAGGCTTTCCGGCTGACGCGCCCAGGCGGCTTCGAACGCCTGTTTCAGCGTCGCCGTTCCGTCGGCACGGGAACCCGCCTGAGCCCATCCGTTCGTCCCGGAGAATGCCGCCAGACCGATCAGGATATAGGCTGAAATACAGGTCGAAATACAGGCCAAAATACGGGCCGGAACAGGAATAGGGGGTGATTTGAAATACATCCGATTCTCCAGAGATGAGCAAACACATCGGGGAATCGGCAGGGCATGCCCGGATCAGAGCCGCCAATGAAACCGCGCGCAACCACAGGGCGCGCAGCTTGCGCGGCACTCAGGGAATCAAGGGAATGTGAAAAACACGCCCCGCCGATCAGGCGGAGACGGGCCAATTGGGGCGATCAGGCTGATCGCCGGGCAGCGAGGAAGGGAAATGGGGAGACCACGGACTGTCGGTCGCGGCGGCGATCACGGGGGGAAGCTCCGCGAATCCGGTCAATGCCGTAAGACATCCCGCATGGCAGACGGCGCAATCGCCATCGATACCGGCCAGCGGATTTCCGCTGCCCGAATCGTTATCGGGGACCTGGTGTTTGTGTTCATGGTGTCCCAGATGTTGCGCGGCAGCGCCGGATTCATGCCGACAGTAACCGGCCACCGCGGCCCAGGAGAACTGGAGCGGCAGAAAAACCAAGAGAAAAATGGCAAGCCAGCGTCGCATCCGGCGGATGTTAGCAGAAACCTCCCGAACGAAAAACTCTTGAACGCACACAACACCACCTCCTTTATCGGCGGCTTGCGTGCCTGGAATTTGCCTGAAATTCACGCATCGTCCGGTAAATTTTTCTTCAATTCCTTCAAGCGCCGGTAAAGCGTCCGTTCGCTGATCCCCATTTTTTTTGCCAGTTCCCTCCGATTGCCATGATGCCCGCAAGCGGCAAGCAACAGGGAACGGCGCTGGACGCCCCCGAGATTGAACGGATCGTCGCCACCATCCTCACCCACATGAACGTCGCTGCCATAAGCCGTTACTTCCCTGGCAAGGTGCCCGATGCCGATCACGTCGCCATCGCACATCAGGCTGGCGCGTTCCAGTACATTACGCAATTCGCGCACATTGCCGGGAAACGGATAGGCGGCCAGCGCCTGCAACGCCTGCGGCGCCAGGCTCAGCCGCCGCTTGGGTGCCACCCGCCACAGCAGCGCCTCGACCAGCAGCGGCAGGTCGGCAATATGCTCGCGCAGCGAGGGTACGTTGATCGGAAAAGCATTGATACGGTAAAAAAGATCCCGGCGAAAATCGCCGTCGGCCACCATCCGTTGCAATGGCCGGTGCGTGGCCGACACCAGCCGGATATCGGCACGGCGCAATTCGGTGGAACCGATGCGCCGGTAAGTGCCGGTTTCAAGCAGGCGCAACAGTTTCACTTGTATGCCGAGCGGAATGTCGCCGATTTCGTCGAGAAACAGCGTGCCGCCGTTGGCCACTTCGACCAGCCCCGGCTTGCGCGCGGTTGCGCCGGTAAACGCCCCGCGCTCGTGGCCGAACAATTCGCTTTCGAACAACGTTTCCGGCAGTCCCGAGCAATCGACGACGACAAACGGACGCTCGGCACGGCTGCTGGCCTCATGCACCGCGACGGCGACAAGCTCCTTGCCGCTGCCCGATTCCCCTTGCAACAGCACGCTGGCTTCGGAAGGCGCGGCCCGTGCCACCAGTTCGAGCATGCCGAGAAAGGCCGGCGCGCGTCCGATCAGGCGTTGATCGTCC
The DNA here is from genome assembly GCA_031556405.1 of Rhodocyclaceae bacterium. Classification (GTDB taxonomy): domain Bacteria; phylum Pseudomonadota; class Gammaproteobacteria; order Burkholderiales; family Rhodocyclaceae; genus WQZF01. Next base: position 593 of record JAVBTC010000017.1, on the reverse strand, counting down.
CGCATGCCGCGCGCCACGCGCAGCGGTTCCATTTTTTCGACGAAGTACACCGCCTTACCATCTTCATTGCATACCGGAGCCAATTCGATATTGATATATTCTTCCCCGCGCGGTGTATGATGAAGATGTAAAACCCGCTCCCGGCGCCCCGATTTCAGACTTTGCGCCAACGGGCAGGACTCCCCGGAACGGTTGCATGGCGCGCTGTAATGGTGCGAAACCTCGTAGCAGGCCCGCCCGATCACGCTGCCGCCGTTCGAAAACAGCTCGCGGTAAGCAGCATTCGCGGCAACGATGCGGTAATGGCGATCACACAGGATGTGAGGAGCGGAAAACGTTTCGAGGAAGGAGACGAGTTCCGTCAAACGGCCGGTATCGTTCATTGCGTCGCTCCTGGCAGTATTTGTGACATCACTCTGCCATTCTGGCACAACCACCATCAAAACTGCGTGGATTTTGTTTTGTCATACACCTGATTTATCTCGAAAAAACCGATGCCGGCACAACTGGCACGCCGTTTGATAGAAAAACCGCGGAGAACGGAAACCGCCAATGAATCCAACCGATCGTCGCCTGGTACGCGAAATCTTCTT
>JAVBTC010000089.1:0-16279 GCA_031556405.1 Rhodocyclaceae bacterium | reverse complement strand
CGCCTGCTGCACGGCCCGCGGCTGCGCATCTATGCCAGCGACGACCTGCCCGGCGTCGAAATCGGCGGCGCGGTCAAAAACGTACTCGCCATCGCCACCGGCATCAGCGACGGTCTGGGCCTCGGCGCCAATGCCCGCGCCGCGCTGATCACCCGCGGCCTGGCCGAGATCGCCCGCTTTGGCCAGGCCTTCGGCGGCCGGCGCGAAACCTTCATGGGGCTGGCGGGAATGGGCGACCTGATTCTCACTTGTACCGGCGACCTATCGCGCAACCGCCGCGTCGGCCTGGCGCTCGCCGCCGGCAAGACGCTGCCGCAGATCCTCGACGAACTCGGCCACGTCGCCGAGGGCGTTTCCACCGCGCGCGAAGTCTCGCATCTGGCACATGTGCATAACATCGAGATGCCGATCACCGAGGCCGTCGATGCCATTCTTCATCGCGGCGTGTCTGCCGTCACCGCTGTCGAGCAGTTGCTCGCCCGCGACCCGAAAATAGAATCCGCCTGATTCGGTTCGCCGCCGCAAACGACATCCCCCGAGCGGTTGGGGTTTGCGTAAATTCCATTTTATAAAAATAATTACAGGATAAATATGGCTATATGAAACAAATTCAATTTCATTGAAATTTAGAATTTAATTGTAAGTTGATCTAGAGTATTTTCGATTCAGGCATATACGCCATTCTGGATTCCCGCCGAGTTTTACGCGAAGGGAATAACGGAAGGAATGATGGCCCGAGGCAAATAGCGGCGATCGAGTGGTGTGAGCGGTGGTTTTTCCGCAAAAGACAAAAACACCTCTGTCATTCCCGCGCAGGCGGAAATCCAAGGGTATGCACCTGAGTCGAAAACGCTCTAATAAAAAAAGCGCCGCGAATTGCGGCGCTTCGTATATCCAAAGGACCAAGGGGCAATCGTTTTCCGATCCGCCCCTTTTCCTTTTTCCCTTTTCTCTCTTCCTTCTTCCCTCCGTTATTGCGGAAGCGCGCCCTTCAGCGCGGTCGGCAAAATCGCATTGCTGCGCTTGACGGCCGTATCGAGCGCTTCCTTGGCCGGTTTCTGGCCGTTCCAGACGGATTCGAGTTCCTCTTCGACGATGATGCGCACCGGCTCGATCTGCGAAACCCGCAGCGGCGGCAGCTTCGCCGTTTTTCCTTTGGCATCGAGTTCGATATCGGCGATATTGAACGCCAGCGACTCTTCCTGGAGCAGCTTGCCGCGCGTCGCGCTCTGCGATGCCTTGGTCAGCGGCAGGTAGCCATGTGCGCGCGCCAGTTCGAGCTGCGATTCGGGACTCAGAAGAAAACTGATGAACTTCGCCGCACCCTTGTATTCCGCGGGTTTGCGCCCGGCACCGATCCATAGAGAGGCGCCGTCGGCAAGTGTACGCTGGGGCGCACCGGCAATATCGTCGTAGTACGGCAGCGGCGCCACGCCGATATCGAGCGCGGGCGCATTGCGCAATGTCGCGTAAAGCTGCGAACCGCTGGTCAGCATGCCGCATTCCCCGGCGGCGAAATGCCGGTCGGCATCGTCGCGGCGCCCGAAATAAGTGAAGTACGTGCCTTTCGACCAGCTCGCCAGGAGCGCGATATGGCGGATCTGCAAGTACCCGTTGAACGCCAGCGTATTCTTCGGACCGTTTGTCGACGCGCCGTTCCAGCTCGAAAGATTGTCGATATGTACCCAGGCCGGCCAGGAAGTCGTGTACGCGCAGTCGATACCGGCGTTACGCAGCTTGCCGGCGGCGGCCTGCACTTCGAGCCAGGTCTTCGGCGGCAGGTTGGGATCGAGCCCGGCCTGTTTGAACGCGGCTCTGTTGTAGTACAGCACCGGCGTGGCAAGCGCCAGCGGCAACGCGAACATCTGCCCCTTGCCGTCGGCGACGCCGGCACGCATGTCGGGAGCGACGGCATCGGCGGAAAAATGCTCTTTCGCCTGGCTCATGACCTGGTGCAACGGACGGAATTTACGGTGTTTGACGGCAAAACGGGCGATATCCTCATGCGTTGCCAGATTGAGCAATGTCGGTGTCGAGTCGGCGGTGCGGGACACCAGCTTGATTTCGTATTCCTTCTGCTGGCTGTTGAAATGCTCGGCCAGTTGCGCCAGCTTTTCGGCGCGCTCGGCGTCAAGCTGGTGCGAAAGTTCAAGCGTCATGGCGGCCGACGCGGAAGTCGCGGCGAACAGGGCGCAGGCGGCCACGGCCGCGCTCAACGAAGAAAAAAGCGGATGAGCGCCGGGACGCGCGACGACGTGCGGTAAATGCATGGTAACTCCTCGGGTTATAAAACAAAGAAACGAAATCATGGCATCCGCCTCGAACGAAAGACCGCGAACGAGGGCAATGTCGAATTCAATGCCGAATTGTATGACAGAAAAAACGATCCGCGCGGCAACCCTCACGGCCGGGGGAAAACACGGCCACTGCGATGCTCACCACGATTCCCGCCGCAGCTTCTGATCCGCGCAAAATGAAACGGTGACACGCCGGAGATATTTCGTTGGACTTATTTCAGCGTGCCGCGCACCACGTTGACCTTCGCCGGATCCTGAATCTCCACCTTGCCTGCGGCCCCTTTGAGGTTGCCGCAGGCACAGTCGGATTTAATCCGCGGCACCGAACTGATGATGACCGAGCATTCAGTGCATTCGTAATAAAGATCGCCTCCCGAGGGCAGCTTGCCCGGTTCCGGAGCGGGGGTGATCGGAGTGAATTTATAGATTTTGCGCAGATCGATGCTCACCATGGTCGGCCTTCCTTCCTGACAGAAGTTCTTTTCAATAAGAATGATGCGTGTGCCCCAATTCGGCGCTTTCCCGGTAATGCCGATTGGCTTCTTCCGGCTGTTCCAGTTCGTCGGAGAGGCGCGCCAGTTCGAAATGCGCTTCGCGCGCAATCTCGACCTGGCCGCGCACGGCAAGCGCCGCCTCGAAATATTGCTTCGCCTTGCCCCACAGGCGCTGCTTCATGCACAGGCGCCCCAGCGCAAGCGAAAGCTGCGGTTCGCGCGGATTCTGCATCTGCCAGCGTTCCGCGCGTGCGATCCGCGTCACCATGTCGCCGCCCTCGGCCAGCCCGTAGAGACGCGCGAGTTCCGGTTCCCACTGGCGTTCCAGCGCGATTTCGAGCAAACGCCGCGCCTCGTCGTGCGCATCGAGCGCAAGCAGCAATTCCGCAACTTTGGCCGTCAGGCGCGGGCTTTGTTCCACCGCCGGGATTTTCTCGAAATAAGCGAGCAGATCCTGTGCATCGGAACGGAAGCGGCGCAGGTTTTCACGATGCGCCTTCACTTTGATTTCCCGTGCCGCCTCGGGTTGCAAGGCATTGCGCTTCTCCAGGAGGCGTGCCAGACGCAAGACTTCCTCCCAGTTGCCGCAGCCCTGTTGCGCCCGCAATTCCAGGCGCAGGGCGGCGATATGGCGGCCGGCGATTTCCTGCAGGCGCGCCAGCGCCGCAACGGCGGATTCGAACTGCCGCGTTTCGAGATGCAGCTCGGCCTCGCACATCAGGCGCGCGGCCTCGATGTCCGGATCGTCCTCTCCGGCGCGGTTCAGCCAGGTTTCCTGCTTGCCTGATTCGCGCAGGCGCTGCGCGGCGCGCGCGGCGATCAGCGCCGACAGTCCCCTCGCCTCTCCGGCGGCATGCGCCGCCGCCGCCTGTTTCAGCGCGTGCCCGAAACGGCCTTCGAACAGGAAACGCAGCGCGTCGCGAAACGCGGCGGTCCCCTGTTCCCGGCGATGCCGCTCGCGGTACTGATGCACCCGCTGCGGCAAGGAAAGCAGCAGCGCGGCGGCATGGCCGATGGCATAGATCAGGCACAGCGCGCAGACCAGCAGAATGATCGTCAGATTGAGCGAAATCTCCGCCCGGTACGGCGGCACGACGATCAGAAGGTAGCCGTCGTTCACTTGCCCAACCAGCGTCAGCGCCACCGCCAGCGCGGCCAGCAGCAGGAACCAGAACAGGATTTTCACTGCTGCGCCCCAACCAGTTTGGCATTACGCAGCGCCGACAGGCTGTCGTTGAGCGTCGGCAGCGTAATGTTGATTTCCGCCGCGCCGAGCTGCTGCAGGCTGGAAAGCGCCGTCTCCACGGGAGCCTCGCGGGTATCGAAATAACGCTTGATCCAGTCCTGCGCGGCGGCAATCTCGCCGCGATAAGTGCTCTGGTCGCGCATCAGCAGCGCCAGCCGGGCGTTGAGCAGGCGCAGCTTCAGATTTTCACGCAGGAAGAACTCCTGCCCCGGCGCCAGCAAGGGCGGCTCCGCGCGGTCGAAGCGCTGGATCCGCACCATGCCCTTGAGTTCGCTCCACAATTCGCCGCCAAGCCGCCCCCAGAATCCCGGTGATTCCGCCTCGGGCGCGGCAACGTCAGGCGGCGTTCCGGCGGCGGGAGCCTTGCCCGTCTCGCCGCCGCGCTGCACCGGCGCATCCCCGGCTTTGGGCGCGGTTTTGGAAGCCGCCTTGGGTGCGGTCCTGGGCGTGGCCTTGGGTATGACCTGGGACGCAGCCTTGGAGACGTCGCCCGCGGTTCCGGCCGGTGCCGCATTCGGACGCGCGTAAACCGCCAGCGGCAATACATCGACATTCCCGAGAAGGCGTTCCAGGCGCATGCTGGTGCCTGGGAGATCGACCGCGGGCAGCGCCTGCAGCCTGCCGAGATCGCGGTTGATCGCCTTGCGCAACGCGATGAACTGCGGCTGGTTGTTGTTCGTCAGGCGCGCGTCGGCGGTTTGCAGCGCCAGCACGGCAGCCTGCACGTTCCCGGCCAACTGCAACTGTTGCGCCGCCAGATTCAGCCCCTGCTCGACCTCGGCGAACGCCCATTCCTCGCGCCCCTTGGCCAGTTGCTGGTAGAGCAGTTCCAGCGTCGCCTGCTGGCTTTTCGATTCGGCGAATTTTTCCTCGATCGCCGCCAGCTTTGCCTTCAAGGCGGTGACTTCTTCTTGGGCCTTCTTCGTTTCATGCTCATTGCCGCGCCGCGCGAGGTCGTTCTCGCCCAGCCGCCGCGCCAGTTCCTGCCGTGTTTCGGCAAGCTGGGCGCGCGTTTCCACCCACTGCCACGCCGCCAGCCCCAACGCCAGCAACGCGATGAAAAACCACGGGCTGCGCCAGGCTGAAACCAATGTCGAACCCGATGCTTTCGGCGACGGCGCGGCACGCGCCTTTTTGCCCGAAGCCGCCTTTTCGGCGTCGGTTTCCGCATTGATTTCCGCGTTGGTTTCCGCGCCGAGATGCAGCGTCTGCGTCGCCGTCGAGCCCTCGTTTTCCGCTTCTTTTCCCGCTTCTTTTCCCATTTCCGCCGATATGCCGGGAGCAACGGTAAACGCCTGCGCGTCGCCCCTCGGGTCGGATACCTGCCCGGAGGAAGTACTGTTCGAGGAATCTGAAATGCCTGAATTCATAGTCAAGACCAATTATACGTGCATAATCCGGCAATGATGCCGGCGTCCGCGGGCGCGGTGCGGATCACCCGGCGAAAACCCAGCGCTGCCGCCGTCGCCGCGATCCGTTCATGCGGCACGAACATCGGCAGCGCGGCAAATGCTTCCCTGGTTTCCTGATCTTCCGCGCCGAGACGCGCGGCAAAATGCCGCAAAGCCTCGCTGCTCGAAACCGTCAGCGCATCCAGCGCGTGTTCGCGCGCACGCGAGAGCAGCGGCGTCATGTCGCCGGTGGGGGCGGTTCGCGTATAGCAGGTCACGCAATCGACCCGGGCGCCGCGCCGGCGCAACGTCTCGGAAAGCAGTTCGCGACCGCCGTCGCCGCGAAAAATCGCCACGGCGCACCCGGCGACCCGCTCCGCGGCAAGCTCCGGCAATGCCAGCAGCGCCTCGGAATCGAAGCACATGCGGGGCACCACGGTGCCGGTAACACCATGGTCCGCCAACGCGTTTGCCGTGCCTTGGCCGACAGCCAGCGGCAACAGGCCCGCAGGCCAGGGGCGCTGCGCCAGCAGGCGCGGAACGCTGTATTCGACCGCGTTGGGGCTGACGAAAGCGGCCATCGAATAACCGTCGATCCGCTCCAGTGCCGCATCGAGCGCGGCCAGATCCCCGGCACCGGGAGGATTGATTTCCAGCAGCGGAAAAAGAAAGGTTTCGCCTCCTTCGGCGGCGATCATCCGCGCAAGCGCGGCAGCCTGTGCCCGCGGGCGGGTAACGACGATGGTCTTCCCCGCGAGTGCGGAATGGTGAACGGAGCGAACGGAGCGAACGGAGTGAACGGAATCGGCTACCGTCTCCGCATCGGCCTCCTCCGTCTTTCGCACCGCGCTTTTCGTCATTTCCTTCACATCCACTGGGTTTTCCGGCCTCAATCTCCGGACGGGTTCTCGGAAGAAGGCAGCGAAGCCGCTTTTGCCACCGTCGCGGCCAACTCCTCCAGAATATCCCCGGCGCCTTGGTCGCGCAGATGCTGCGCCAGCGCCCGCCCGAGGAGTTCATCCTCTTCCGGCATCGCGCGCAGTTCGCCTTCCACGCAGCGGGCGCCGTCGACACTGGCGACAAAACCGCGCAACAACAGTTCGCCTTCGCCCTTATCGTCGATCGTGGCGTAAGCCCCCAGCGGCACCTGGCAACTGCCGCCGAGCGCACGCGAGAAAGCGCGTTCGGCGCGCACGCAATGCGCCGTCGCGGCATCGTCCAGGGCGGCGACTATCCGCGCGACTTCCGGCCTGCCCTCGGGAATCTCGATTCCCAATGCTCCCTGCCCCGGCGCCGGCAGCGACACCTGCGACGGCAGCACCGCCCGGATGCGAGCGGACAGCCCCAGGCGGATCAGGCCGGCGGCGGCGAGAATGATTGCGTCGTACTGTCCCTCGTCGAGCTTGCGCAGGCGCGTATCGAGATTGCCGCGCAAGGCATGGATCTCAAGCTGCGGATAGCGGGCGCGCAACTGCGCCTCGCGGCGCAGGCTGGAAGTCCCGACCCGGGCGCCGGAAGGCAGATCGTCGAGACAGGAGTAACGGTTGGAAACGAAGGCATCGGCGGGGTTTTCGCGTACCGGGATCGCTCCCAGCATGAAGCCCTGCGGCATTTCCATCGGCACATCCTTCATCGAATGCACCGCGAGGTCGGCACGGCCTTCCTGCATCGCCACTTCGAGTTCCTTGATGAACAGGCCCTTGCCGCCGATGGTCGCCAGGGGACGGTCGAGAATCTGGTCGCCGCGCGTGGTCATGCCGAGAATGACAAACTCCGTGGCCGGATATAGACTCGCCAGGCGATCCCGCACATGCTCCGCCTGCCACAATGCCAGCCGCGATTCACGCGAGGCGATGACGATGCGGGAGGGAAGGACGCCGGGATCGGCTGCGGAAGCGGCAGCAAAACCGACAGCAGAATGTGCCGTGGAGTGGGCGGCAGAATGGTCAACGGAATCGGCGGACGAGGAAGCCGCCGAAATATCCGGGGAATTTGGGGTATTCAGGGAATTCAAGACAAGCTTTCCAATTATTTTCATAAGAACCGGAGGCTTCAAGGATTCTATCATGCGCCTCCGCCGCCCCCGCGCCCGCAGGCCGGCAGCCGGGCGATCGGACGCCGCCGGTACGCACGCTTACAACACCTTGCCGCAACTTCCCGGATATTTCACCGGATAAATGACGAAAGGCTCCGCCATGCCAGACGACGATCATCGGCTCGAAACGAAGACCGCGCCCCCCGCATCCACCGCTCCCGCGCGGGAAAAACCGGATCCGCCGGATTCAGGGAAGCCGGATGCGCGTCCCCAGGCCGGATCTTCCGCCAAGCCCCCGAAACCTCCGAGCCAGCGCCCGGAACTCCCGGATTTCTGGGATCTGCGCTTCGCCGCCGGCACCGTCCCCTGGAACGCCGGCGGTATCCCCGCCGAACTGCCGGCCTTCGTGCGGGAACTCCACCGCCCGCGTTCCCTCTCGGAGCCTAGAACCATCAGGGAAACGGGCTCGGACAGCGGCACGGACGCTATCGCGCACCTTTTGCAAAACCTCCGCATCCTGATTCCCGGCTGCGGCCACGCTTATGAAGCGGCCTATTTCGCCGCGCTTGGCGGACAGGTGACGGCCCTCGATTTTTCCGCCGCCGCCGTCGCCGCGGCGCGCGAACTCCTCGGCGCCTGGCCCGGCGAACTGCTGCACGCCGACTTTTTCGCCTACACGCCGCCGGCGCCTTTCGATCTCATCTACGAACGCGCCTTTCTCTGCGCGTTGCCGCGCAAATGCTGGCACGACTATGCCGAAAAAACGGCGGCCCTGCTGGCTCCCGGCGGTTGCCTGGCCGGGTTTTTCCTTTACGGCGAGGAAGGCAAGGGCCCGCCTTTCGCCGCCGCCCCGCAGACCGTGCGCAACCTGCTCGATCCTTTCTTCACCTGCGTGGAAGACCGCGCTTCGCTGCAACCGCTGCCGCTTTTTGCCGGCGAGCGGTGGCAGGTATGGCGGCGAAAGGCTCCATGACTGAAAGCGCTCTTTCCAGGAAATGGGAGTGCCGGAAGCAAGCTTTGTTTCCAAATAAAAATGAAATATTATTTGTTTAATGTAGTGATATATACAAACAAATTAATTTACAAAATTAGAAAACAACCCGTAAGAAATCACGTCATGGCCATTTTCTTTCAGGGCAATTCGTCCGTCCGCACAGGAAATATCCGCGCTTTCAGGTAATGACGAAAGAGTGGAACCAATCATCCCCGACATGCGGGGGACGCGTAAAAAAGCATGTCCGAAAATGGCCGGATATTTTCGGAAAATGGAGATACGATTGAACCGATTCTGAACGAGGAAACGGAAAACAATGCCGAAAAACGACAGCGGCCTGTACGCGGCATTCAAGGCGAAAGACGCGCGCTTCGATGGGCGTTTTTTTGTGGGCATATCGTCCACGGGAATATATTGCCGGCCGGTATGCCGGGCGAAACGCCCCAAAGCCGAAAACTGCACTTTCTACTCCACCGCCGCGGAAGCCGAGCAGGCCGGATACCGCCCATGCCTTTTATGCAGGCCGGAGCTTGCCCCCGGCACTTCCATAGCCGACGCCACCGTTCATCTGGTTCATCGGGCAACGAGGATGCTGGAGGAAAACTGCGGAAACGGGCTGGGACTGGACGAAATTGCCGGGCGGCTCGGCTGTACCAGCCGGCATTTACGGCGCGTATTTGCGGCGGAATACCATGTATCGCCGGTTCAATATCTGCAAACCTGCAAACTGCTCCTTGCCAAAAACCTGCTCACGGAGACGGACCTGACGGTGCTCGAAGTTGCAATGGCGGCCGGTTTCGGCAGCCTGCGCCGCTTCAACGGCCTGTTCAAAAAGCAATACGACCTTTCTCCCACGGCTTTGCGGAAAAGAACGCCGGAAGAAAGGAAATGCAACAACGACGTGACTTTGGCATTGGGCTACCGCCCGCCCTATCACTGGGAAAAAATGCTGAGCTTCCTCGCCGGCCGCGCAATCACCGGGGTTGAGGCGGTAAGAGACGGTGAATACCTGCGTACCGTGCATCTGGTCACCGCGCAGGGCAAACACGCATACGGCTGGGTGCGGGTAGGCCATAGACCCCGGAAAAACGCACTGGCCGTCACCGTGAGCGAGACTTTACTGCCCGTGCTGTCACAAGTTCTGGCGCGAATACGGCATTTGTTCGATTTGTACTGCGACCCGGACGCGGTATATGAAACGCTCTCGGTGATGAACGATATACGTCCCGGTCTTTGTGTTTTGGGCACTCGTCTGCCGGGATGTTTCAACGCCTTCGAAATGGCGGTGCGAGCGGTGCTTGGACAGCAAATCACCGTAAAAGCGGCAAGCACGCTGGCGACAAGAATCGCCAATGCCTACGGCACGCCCATTCGAACGGAGATAGAGGGCCTGACCCATGTCTTCCCCTCGCCCGAGACCTTATTGGCTTTGGACGGGACCATTGAAAATCATCTTGGCGCGTTGGGCGTCACTGCCGCACGGTCAAGAACCATTCATGAACTGGCGCGGGCACTGGTGCAGGGAAACATCGATTTCGCCCCATGTGCCCGGCCGGAAGAAGAAATGAAAAAGCTGATGACGATTCGCGGTATCGGAAACTGGACGGCACAGTACATTGCCATGCGCGCGATGGAATGGCCGGACGCTTTTCTCGAAACGGACGCAGGCGTGAAAAAGGCGCTCCGGCCCTGCACGCCGAAAGAATTATCGAAGATGGCCGAAGCATGGCGACCGTGGCGCAGCTACGCCACGATCAACCTTTGGAACACTTTATGAGGAGCGGAAAAATGTATTGTTCCACGACCTATCCATCGCCCGTAGGCACAATTACGCTTGCATGCAGCGGCGACAATCTCGTCGGCTTATGGCTGGAGGGGCAAAAATATCATGGGGATACCATCCCCGAAAAAATGGTCGAGAAAAACGGAATGCCGATATTCGACGTCGCGAAAAAATGGCTGGACCGCTATTTTGCAGGCGAAAAACCCGCCATTTCCGAATTGCCGCTGGCGCCGATTGGCGGCGCGTTTCGTCAGGATGTATGGAGCATTTTATGTGGAATACCCTATGGCGAAATCATCACCTATGGCGACATCGCCAGGAAAATGGCAGCGAAGATGAATAAGGAAAGCATGTCGAGCCAGGCAGTGGGCGGGGCTGTCGGACACAACCCCATATCGATCATCATCCCCTGCCACCGGGTCGTTGGCGCAAACGGCAGCCTGACGGGTTATGCCGGAGGTGTCGGCACGAAGACAAAGCTACTCGAACTGGAGGGCGTCGATATGTCCCGGCTGTTCGTTCCTGCGAGGGGAACGGCGCTTTAAACACGGCAAAGTGCGAAGGAATATGGTTTCCACCGCAGTCCCGTAGAGCGTGCGCGATCTACCCGCTCCTTTCTTCACGCGCATGGAAGACTACGCTCGCCGCTGCCATTTTTCGCCGGCGAGCGGTGGCAAGAGTGTGATATCGAAAGGGAGCGTCACGCCCGGCCCAATGACCAAATTCCATATTTGTTAAATAACAATAAGCCACTGTAGAGAAATTAAAAAAATAATTATTTTTCTAAATTGTAATATTTATGATGTTTTCCAGTGGTTTTTTCATTCCCTCGCGGAATCCGGCGGCAAGAAAACGGCAGCGCCATTCGTTTTCCCTATTGCACGTCATTTTCAGCACAATATAATCGGAATACTCGAAATGAAAAGCCCGCCGGAAAATTACTCCCGGCGGGCGGATACGTTCGGTCTTTCGACCTCACTTATTGTAGCAACGGCTCTCACCCCGGATAACTACAACAGTGGGGATTTTAAAGGAGGAGACTATGCAAGGCAAGCAATCGGCATCACCTGTTGACAGGCTTACCTTCGGCCTGGATATCGGCATCGCATCGGTAGGATGGGCTGTACTGGAGCATTCGGGCGAGAACGAAGAAGAAACCTCTCGAGGCAGAATCGTCGATCTTGGCGTGCGTACATTCGACGCTGCCGAAAAAGGAGACACCGGCGAACCGCTCAATCTGGCCCGGCGCACCGCGCGCACGATGCGCAAGCGCCTGGCGCGACGGGTGCAACGGCTGAAAAAACTGCGGCGGCTGCTCCGCGATGCGGGCATTGTGCCCGATGCCGACGAAACGCACTTCGTCACGCCGCCGCACGGAATGAATCCCTGGCTGTTGCGCGCAGAAGGACTGGATCGGAGGCTCTCTGCCGAAGAATGGGCACGCACGCTGTATCACCTGGTCAAACATCGCGGTTTTTACGCCGCACGCAAGACCGAGGAATCCGACGACGGCAAATCGGAGGGCGGCAAACTCACCGCCGGCGTAAGACGCACCCAGGCGCTGTTCGCCGAAAGAAACTATCGCGCCGTCGGCGAAATGGTCGCGCGCGACGAGGCGTTCGCAGGCGCCAAACGCAACAAGGAAGGCGATTACAAAAACAGTTTCTACCGCAAGCTGCTGCGCGAAGAGCTGGCGCTGCTGTTCGAACGCCAGCGCGCTTTAGGCAATCCGTATACCGATACAGATTTACATTTCTGTGTAGACGAGCTTTTCTGGACACAAAGGCCTGCTTGCTCAGGAGGGCAACTGCTACAAGAAGTAGGCAAATGCACCTTCGAAAAAGACGAATACCGCGCCGCGAAAAATACCTGGAGCGCCGAGCGTTTCGTCTGGCTGACGCGGCTCAACAACTTGCGCATCGACGAAAACGGCGTGCGCCGTGGACTGAACGAGGCCGAACGCACGGAGGTCATCGATCTGCCGTATACGCGAAATAAAGTGGAATACCGGCAGGTGCGCAAGGCGCTGGATTTGCCGCCGCACGTAACCTTCGCCGCGGGCGTGGATTACTTCCGCAAGGGCGACAAAGCCGAGGAAGAAAAACTGTTCGAAGCAAAGGCATTCCATGCCCTGCGCAAGGCCTACGAACGCCATGGCCTGGAACTTCTGTGGCAAAAGCGCCGTCTCGACCCGCATATGCTCGACACCATCGCCACCTGCCTGTCCGTTTATAAAACCGATGCCGAACTGCGGCGGGAACTGGCACAGGCACAATGCGAAGCGGCGGAAATTGAGGCACTGCTGGAGGTCTCGTTTACCGGATTCATCAACCTGTCGCTCAAGGCGCTGCGCAAAATCCTGCCCTGCATGGAATCCGGCCGGCGCTACGACGAGGCGTGCGCAGACGCGGGGTACAACCACAGCCCGCTGTTTTCCGGCGGAGCGCTGCGCAAGCTGCCGCTCATCGCCTACGACGAAATTCGCAACCCGGTGGTCTACCGCGCGCTCAATCAGGCGCGCAAGGTCGTCAACGCGCTGATCGGGCGTTATGGATCACCCTGCGCAATCCATATCGAACTGGCGCGCGACTTATCCAAACCCTTCGACGAACGCAGGAAAATCGAACGCGAACAGAAAGCGTTCGCCGACCGCAAACAACAGTTGCTGAAAGAATTCTGGGAAAATTTCCCCCACGTCGACGAACCGAAGGCGAAAAACTTGGGTAAATACCGGATGTACAAGGAACAGCACGGCAAATGCGCCTTCAGCCTCGAACCGATCGACCTGGGCCGCCTTTTGGAACAAGGCTACGTGGAAGAGGAGCACATCCTTCCCTATTCGCGTTCGTTCGACGACACGCAGAACAACAAGGTGCTGGCGTTCACCCGGGAAAACCGCAACAAACGCAACCGCACGCCCTACGAATACCTGAACGGACAGAACGACAGCGAACGCTGGCGCGCGTTCGTCGCCTGGGTGCAAGGCAACAAGAGTTTCCGCCAGGCGAAGCGCAACCGCCTGTTGCGCAAGGAACTCGGAGAAAATTTCGAGAAAGACGAATTCGCCGAACGCAACCTGAACGACACCCGTTTCGCCACGAGATTCCTGGCGAATTTCCTGAAGCGTCATCTGTGTTTCAGCGACCCCGGAAACAAAACGCCGGTGCTGACGCCGAGCGGCGGCTTCACCGGCTTTCTGCGCGCGCGCTGGGGGCTTCTGAAGGACCGCGAACAAAGCGATCTGCACCACGCCCAAGACGCCTGCATCGTTGCGGCGGCATCGCACGCTCTGATCAAGCGTGTAAGCGATTACCACCGCAAGCGCGAACGCCATGAAATCATCCGAGGCGGGTACATGGTAGACGCAACCACGGGAGAAATTCTGCGCGAAGCGCGCGAGCATTTTCCCGAGCCCTGGGATCGTTTCCGCGAAGAAATACAGGCACGGCTTCGGCCCGATCCTGCAACCGCACTGCAGGCGCTACCGCATTACAACGAGGAGTACATCCGGGACGCGCGGCCGGTATGGGTATCGCGCGCGCCCAAACGGCGCAACCGCGGCGCATTGCACCAGGAAACTATTCGCTCCGCCAAATATCTGGCGGAAAGCAAAAGCGTGCTGCGCACCCCGCTGGAAAACCTGAAGCTCAGTCATTTGAGCCCGCTAAAGGAAAACGGCAAACCCAACGAAGAAACGCTCGTCGGGCTGGAAGATCCGCGCAACGCAAAGCTGGTCGAAGCACTGTACAAGCGGCTGGAAGCATTTGACGGCGACGGTAAAAAGGCATTCGCCGCACCTTTCCACAAACCTTTGAGCGACGGCGGCGACGGGCCGCCGGTGCGCAAGGTAAAGATTTTCTCCGTACAAAAAGGCGGTGTCCCGGTCCGCGGTGGTATCGCCGACCAAGCCAGCATGTGGCGCGTGGATGTGTTCGAGAAGGAAGGGAAATACTATTTGGTGCCGATTTACCAGAGTGACCGGAGAAAAGGAGCACCGCTTCCGGACCGGGCGGCGACACAAAGCAAAGTTCGCGAAGAATGGACGCGGATCGATGAAAGCTTCGATTTCCGGTTTTCCCTGTGCCTGAACGACGTGGTACGGCTGACGACGAAAAATAGAATGTATTTCGGCTACTTCGCAGGACTGAATATTTCGACTGCTGCTATCAATATCTGGAGCCACGACCGGAATCGGAAGGAAGGGAAGGAGGGCCTGTATCAAAGCCTTGGCGTAAAGACTGGAATCCTCGCCTTTGAAAAATTGCATGTAGACGTTCTTGGCCGCGTGTTTCCGGCAAAACGGGAAATCCGCCGCGGCTTGGCGTAGAAATTACGGAGGCATCATGGTCTGGCGCAGTATCGTCATCTCCAAGCCCGCCCAATTGCGCAGGGAACATTTCTCCCTGGCAATCAAACAGGAGGAAACCGCCTTCGTTCCGTTCGAAGACATCGCGGTCATCGTGCTGAATCACCGTGAAATCACGCTGACCCACCCGCTCCTGTCGGCCTGCGCGGAATACGGCATCAGCCTCTTTTCCACCGGCAGCAACCACCAACCCAACGGCGTCTTTCTTCCCTACCTTCAGCATTCGCGCGCCACGCGCATGCTGCGCCTGCAACTGGACATCGCCCGCCCCGCCACGAAACGGGCATGGGCTGCGATGGTGCGGAACAAAATCGCCAACCAGGCGCGTTGCCTGACGCTGGCCGGACGTGACGGCGCTGAACGGATCGATTCCTACGCACGCCGCGTTCGCTCGGGAGATTCGGGAAATTGCGAGGCGCTAGCCGCGTCGCATTATTTCCCGCAACTGTTCGGCAAAGGATTTCACCGCAGCCAGGACCGCTGGATCAACGCCGCACTCGATTACGGCTACGCCGTATTGCGCGGCACCATCGCGCGCGGGCTGGTGGCGCATGGACTGCTGCCGTCGCTGGGCCTGTTCCACGCCAGCGAGCAAAACGCCTTCAATCTGGCCGACGACCTGATCGAGGCTTTCCGCCCCATCGTCGACCTCCATGTCGTCAGCCTGCCTTCGAACGAAGAACGCGAACTTCTTCCCATGGACAAAGCTTCCCTGGTCGTACTCCTCAATGTCGACGTCGACATGCCACGCGGCACGATGAGCGTGCTAGCGGCCATCGAACAAAGTGTCGAGAGCCTAGCGCGTTTTTACGAAAACGAAAACGCCGATTTGTTGGAACTGCCGACGCTCATCGGCTTGAGGCAGCACCTCCGTGAGCAGTGAAACGAGGCGCCACATGCGCATGCTCGTCTTTTTCGACCTGCCCGTCGTTACCCGTGCGGAACGCAAAGCCTATACCCAGTTCCGCCGCTTTCTGATTAACGACGGTTACGACATGATCCAGTTTTCCGTCTACGGACGCATCGTCAACGGCCGCGACGCCGAGGAGAAGCACCTGCAACGCCTAGTCGCAAACCTGCCGCCGGAAGGTTCCATCCGCTCGCTGACGGTCACTGAAAAGCAATACGCCAGTATGAAACTACTGGTCGGGCTGCCGCTTTTTCAGGAAAAAAAGGTCAATGCCCAGCAAATGCTGCTCTTCTGAACCCATTTTCAGAAAAATAAAAACCCCGCCAGTCAAGACTGAACGGGGTTTGGGAAAGGGCTATTGTAGTCATCCGGGGTGAGAGAGGGAACTACAACATTGACGATCGCCGCCTCGAGACTGACGCCATTGTAGTCATCCGGGGTGAGAGAGGGAACTACAACACTTCAGATGGGTACGAAGACGCTCGAGCAATTGTAGTCATCCGGGGTGAGAGAGGGAACTACAACCATAACACGAGCCGCCTTACGCGAAGCAATATTGTAGTCATCCGGGGTGAGAGAGGGAACTACAACTACTCCTGCTCGGCCAACTCGCAGAAAAACATTGTAGTCATCCGGGGTGAGAGAGGGAACTACAACGGGCAATACGTGCGAACGCCGCCGTCTTCCATTGTAGTCATCCGGGGTGAGAGAGGGAACTACAACGAAGCATGGTGCCTATTACCTTGTTCGGACATTGTAGTCA
>JAVBTC010000044.1:0-13398 GCA_031556405.1 Rhodocyclaceae bacterium | reverse complement strand
GCACATAACGGTGATACGGATTCAGCCGTAATCCCAGCCGCCCCCAGAACCCGCGTACCCGGCGCAGATGATTGAGCCAGGCGGCATGCACCCCGTCGCCGGCACGGAAAATCGTGCAGCCCGGAATGCGTTCATGCGATTGCACGATATCGTAATCACCGCCGGCGATTTCCCGCCACACTGCCTGGCAAAAACTGCGGTCACGCGCCAGACGCCCGCCGAACAAACGCGAATAAGGCGGATCGCAACACTTCGTTTTCCAGGCAACCGAACTCCCGGCCCCTTTTTCAGCCGCTTCCGGCCAACTGCGTGCAATCAGCGTGATATCGCCACCGTCGGCCCGCGACAGTGCTTCCAGCGTATGCGCGACAAAGCGTTCGGCGCCACCGTAAGGGTTATAACGCTGGCGTACAATCGCCAGCCTCATGAACCGACGGCTCCCACTGCGGTCACCCCCGGCTCCGGCATCATTCCGCCAACAGTTCCTGCACGGCGGCAACCACCTTGTCGGAACCGATCGACGTCAGGCATTCGGCGTTTTTCCCGCCGCCGCAGCCGTCGATGCCGCAGGGGCGGCAGGAAAAAGTATTGTCGCTGACGATACGGTGCGGCACCTGCCACGGCCCCCATTCCTGCTCCCCGGAAGGTCCGAAAAGCGCGACGGCCGGAGTGCCGACCGCGGCGGCGATGTGCATCGGCGCCGAATCGACGCCGACGAAAAGACGCGCGCGCGCCGTCAACGCGGCCAATTCTTTCAGAGTCAACTGTCCGGCGAGGTTATGTACCGGTCCGGCGCTCGCGCCGGGGACGCTGAGCGGCGTCAGGGCCGATCGCGTGGTAATCGCCGCCACCGCCGCCGTTTCCTCCACTGCCGGCGCGGACGTCAGCACCACCTGCCAGCCCGCATCGACACAGCGCTCGATCAGCTCGACCCAGCCGGCGGTAGTCCAGCATTTGAAATGCCAGCGCGACGCCGGATGCAGATGAATGAAACGCTTCGCTTCCAGACCACGCTCGGCGAGCAGGGCAGTAACCCGCGCTTCCGCCTCCGCACCGGGAATCAGCGTCAATGGCGGCGGATGGAACGGCTTTTTATCCGCCTCCTGGCCCGCGGTGACAACACCGATCCGGCGCAGGGCGTCGAGATTGCGCTCGACGCTGTGCCGAGGCCGCTGACGCGGCGTGGCAAAAAGGTGCGTGAAACTGCTGCGCCAGAAAAATCCGCGCCCGGACACTTGCGGCGCCACCGCCCAGCGCGCGCCGATCAGCCGCGTCATCCAGGCGCCGCGCGGATGCTCGCACAAATGCAGTACCAGATCGTAACGGCGCTCGCGCAGGCGGCGCAGCAATGCCCATTCCGCAGAGCATTGCGCTACCAGTCCCGCATGCCTTGCATGCCGCTCGATCCTGTAGACCTCGCCGACCGCCGGGTGCAACGTCAGCATTTCCGCCGTCTCGGCATAAACCAGAGCATCGATTTCGATCTGCGGAACAATCGCCTTCAAGGCGGAAAATACCGGCGTCGTCAGCAACACATCGCCATGATGGCGCAGTTTGATCACCAGCGCCCGGCGCAGGGCGGCAAGCGGGATGGAATCCTTCAACATAGGAATAAAAGAATCGAGAACCGGGACGGTAATTTCGTGGAAACGATATATCAGTCAACGGCGAGATGCCGGAATGGCTCAATGAAAAAGCGGGGATAACAACGAGAACGCTGCAACGAGAATGGTGACGGCGCGTTTCCGACCATGGCAAGGACGAACACGCGCGCCGCAAATTGTACCGGGCATCGACTTTCAACGCGCCAGCAAAAACGGAGAATTCCAAATAATTTAATTAATTTCCGACTAAAACCAAATACAGTAGCCATATTGAAATTAACTAATTTGGAATTTCGATCCCTGCCCTGCTGAAAATCCGGGTTTCTGCGAGCGATTGTGCGAGGAACGCCCCGAATGTCTATTCACCGGAGAATGCCGCCGCTTCCACGAACCGATTGGAATTTTTCCGGAATCTCCCGACACCCGATCCACGATCCACGATCCTTGATCCCATTCGCCGCTTTATCTGTCGCTTTATCCGCCGCCCTGTTCGCTGCTCGTTTCCATGCCCTGTTTTCGTTCCAGTTGTCTGATGAGCTCGCCGTGAATGCCGCCGAACCCTCCATTGCTCATCACCAGAACATGATCTCCGGGCCGGGCGGCGGCAGCGATTGCCGCGATCAGGCGCGGAAAATCCGCGATCGCTTCGGCTTTCTCTCCAAGCGGCGCCAGCGCTTCCGCCGCGTCCCAGTCCAATCCCACGCAGGAACAGAACACCAGATCCGCATCCTTCAGGCTATCGGCCAGCAGCGCCTTCATCGTCCCCAGTTTCATCGTATTCGAGCGCGGCTCGATCACCGCGAGAATACGCGTCCGGCCGCCGACCTTTTTGCGCAATCCCGAAAGAGTGGCGGCAATCGCCGTCGGATGGTGTGCGAAATCGTCATAAACGGAGACGCCGCCCGCCACTCCGCGCAATTCCAGACGCCGTTTGACGCCCGCAAAACGCGCCAGCGCCGCCAAGCCCTGCTTCAGCGGTACCCCGGCATGACGTGCGGCAAGTAGCGCCGCGACCGCGTTGGCACGGTTGTGCGCCCCTGTTTGCGACCAGCATATTTCGCCAATCGCTCCTCCCGCTTTTTCGCTTTCCGGCCCATACAGGCACAGCGCGCCGCTCGTATCGTCGCCCTCGGCATGCCAACCGCCGGAATCGCCGAAATATTCGACCGGCGTCCACAGCCCGCGAGCAAATACCCGCTCGATACTTGCCGTCGCGGCAGGCGCCACGATCAGGCCCGTACGCGGCAAAATACGCACGAAATGATGAAATTGCATCTCGATCGCCGAAAGATCGCCGAAAATATCCGCATGATCGAACTCCAGGTTGTTCAGAATCGCCGTCCGCGCGCGATAATGAACGAACTTCGAGCGCTTGTCGCAAAAAGCGGTGTCGTACTCATCGGCTTCGATGACGAAGAATGCACTTTCTCCGCTTTCTCCGTTTTTTCCGCCCAATCGCGCCGAAATGCCGAAATTCTGCGGCACGCCGCCGATCAGGAAGCCCGGCGCGAGGCCGGCATCCTCCAGAATCCATGCCAGCATCGAAGCGGTACTGGTTTTTCCGTGCGTACCGGCCACCGCGAGCACCCACTTTCCCTGCAACACGTGTTCCGCGATCCATTGCGGGCCGGAAACGTAAGGCAGGCCGCGGTCGAGAATCTCCTCCAGCAGCGGATTGCCGCGCTTGATCGCGTTTCCCACGACGAAAAGATCCGGCGCCAGGGTTCCCGGTACGATCCGTGCCGCGTCATAACCCTCGTAAAGTTCGATGTCCGCCGCCGCGAGTTGGGTACTCATCGGCGGATAGACATTGGCGTCGGAGCCGGTAACGCGATGCCCCTGGGCGCGCGCCAACTGCGCCAACCCGCCCATGAAAGTGCCGCAGATGCCGAGAATATGAATATGCATAAAAAAGGCGGTACCGGACCGCTACCGAAAAAGGAATGGAAAAAACGGCTGCCCGCCGGGAGTTACAATGGGAGCATTGGGAACAATGGGAGCCTATTGTAGCGTTTGCGGCCCTATCTCACCCTATCTCACCCTATCTCGCCTTGTAGCTGCCCTGTAGCCGCCCCACGACACTCTCCAACCGCACCCGGAACCCGTCATGATTTCCTCCCACGACAAACCGGGCGACCGCGGCGGCCATAAAGGCCGCGCCATGATCGCCCACACCGCCGCGCGCCTGATCGCCGAAGGCGGATTCGACCATGCGCAGGCGAAAAGAAAGGCCCTGCGGCAGTTGGGATTGCCGGAAACGACGCCGCTGCCGGGAGATGCCGAGATCGATCTCGCACTGCGTGCCTGGCAGAATGTTTTCGAAGCGGGGGAGCAAGAACGCAGAATTTTTGATCACCGGCGAAAAGCAGCCGAACTGATGCGCATCTTGCAGGATTTCTCTCCTTATCTGACCGGCCCCGTACTTGAAGGGAACGCAGGCCGTCATGCCGGTATCGACCTGCAACTGTTCGCCGACAGCGCCAAGGAAGTCGAAATTTTCCTCCTCAACCGGAATCTCCCCTTCACGGCTGCCACGCCACACGGCGACCGGGCCGAGGCCGCATTCACGCTCGATTGCGACGGAGTGACGGCTCGCATCGCCGTTTATCCGGCGAAAGACGAGCGTACCGCGTTCAAGCGCCGCGACGGCCGCACACGGGCGCGCATCCGCCTGCCGGCACTGGAAGCCCTGCTGGAGCGGGAAGCGGAAGGTATGGAAGGACTGGAAGAAGTGGAAGAACCGATACCATCCGCCGATACCACAACCTTCGCGGCAACGCCTGCGGAAAATACCGAAAACGCGGAAAAATGAAACAAACGGCCGAATAACTGGACAATTTGCCGCGATTTGCGGCAAACTCGCTCCTATGAAAAAACAGCCGAAGCAATCCAAATACGCCAACCGGCAGTCTCCAGGGGATACCGATGCCCGTGACGGGGATGCTGCGGAAATGAGCGGAACGGACGACATGAGCGGCGCGGTGCCGGAACGCCCCCGCCTGCTCGTGGTGCACGGGCCCAATCTCAATCTTCTCGGGCTGCGCGAGCCGGAATACTACGGACTCACCACGCTGGCCGAAATCAATCTGGCCCTGGCGCGCCGAGCCGAAGCCGCCGACGTCGACCTGGTGTCTTTTCAAAGCAACCACGAAGGAGCTTTAATCGAACGCATCCACGCCGCCGGCGGCGAAGGCGTGAGATACATCATCATCAACCCGGCCGGCTATTCCCACACGAGCGTCGCTCTGCGCGACGCGCTGGCGGGAGTGGCCATTCCGTTCATCGAAGTCCATCTTTCCAACATCCACAAACGCGAGCCGTTCCGGCAGCATTCTTATTTTTCCGATCTGGCGATCGGCGTTATCGCCGGACTGGGCAGCGAAGGCTATCTGCTCGCGCTGGAATATCTTCTGAATAAACTCAACAAAGGCTGACCTGGCGGCGGGAATGCAAAGGCTGTAGCACCGTGCCTTGCGCCGAGTCCCCGTATTCTCGTGTCCCCGCGATTTCCGTGGGGCCATGTCCGGTGTACCGGCGTACCGCGGGCCCCCGCTACCGTCCATCCGCCATCTCGCCCGCCATCTCACCCTTTTCCGCTCGCGGCCGGCGCACCGGCGCGTGCGAGCCGTCACAAGTAGGGAGCCATCATGGATTTACGCAAACTGAAAAAACTGATCGACCTGGTGCAGGAATCCGGCGTTTCGGAACTGGAAATCACCGAAGGCGAGGAAAAAGTCCGTATCGTCAAACATGCCGCCGCGCTGCCCGCGCAGCACACCTACATCGCCGCCCCGGCGATGCCTTCCGCCCCGTCGGCGGCAACGAAAACGGAAATCGAGGACGATGACGACGAGCCGGAAGGACATATCGTCAAGGCTCCGATGGTGGGAACGTTCTATCGCGCCTCCAGCCCCGGCGCCGATCCCTTCGTCGAAGTCGGCCAGGCCGTCAAGGAAGGAGAAACGCTGTGCATCATCGAGGCGATGAAGCTCCTGAACGAAATCGAAGCCGACGCTTCCGGCGTCATCAAGGAAATCCTGGTTGAAAACGGCCAGCCGGTCGAATTCGGCGAACCCCTGTTCATCATCGGCTGATTGTGAATATCCCGAACGATATCCCGAACGTTTTGAGCGCTTTGTCCCATGTTTGAAAAAATTCTCATCGCCAACCGCGGCGAAATCGCGCTCCGCATTCAGCGCGCCTGCCGCGAGCTGGGTATCAAAACGGTCGTCGTGCATTCCGAGGCCGACCGCGAAGCCAAATACGTCAAGCTCGCCGACGAATCCGTATGTATCGGCCCCGCCGCGTCGGCGCACAGCTACCTGAAAGTCCCGGCGATCATCTCCGCCGCAGAAGTGACCGATGCCGAGGCGATTCACCCCGGTTACGGCTTCCTCTCCGAAAACGCCGATTTCGCCGAGCGCGTCGAGCGTTCCGGCTTCGTCTTCATCGGCCCCACCCCGGAAACGATCCGCCTGATGGGTGACAAGGTTTCCGCCAAGGACACGATGAAAGCCGCGGGCGTTCCCTGCGTTCCCGGCTCCGAAGGCGCGCTGCCGGACGATTCCAAGGAAATCCTGAAGATCGCGAAAAGCATCGGCTACCCTGTCATCATCAAGGCTTCGGGCGGCGGCGGCGGGCGCGGGATGCGCGTGGTGCACACCGAGGCGGCGCTCCTGAACGCGGTCAACATGACGCGCTCCGAAGCGCAGGCGGCATTCGGCAATCCCGTCGTCTACATGGAGAAATTCCTCGAAAACCCGCGCCACATCGAGATCCAGGTGCTGGCCGACAAATACAAGAACGCCGTCTATCTGGGCGAACGCGACTGCTCGATGCAGCGCCGGCACCAGAAGATCATCGAAGAAGCGCCGGCACCCGGCATCGCGCAGCGCCACATCGCGCGCATCGGCGAGCGCTGCGTCGACGCCTGCCGCCGCATCGGCTACCGCGGCGCGGGAACCTTCGAATTCCTGTACGAAGACGGCAATTTCTATTTCATCGAGATGAACACGCGCCTGCAGGTGGAACATCCGGTGACCGAGATGATCTCGGGCATCGATATCGTGCAGCAGCAGATCCTGATCGCCGCCGGCGAGCGGATGAAATTCAAGCAGCGCGACCTCGAATTTCGCGGCCACGCCATCGAATGCCGGATCAACGCCGAGGATCCCTACACCTTCGTTCCGTCTCCGGGAAAGATCAATTTCTGGCATCTGCCGGGCGGGCCGGGCATTCGCGTCGATTCTCACGTCTATGACGGCTACACCGTGCCGTCTCACTACGATTCGATGATCGGCAAGGTCATCGCCTATGGCGACACCCGCGAACAGGCAATCCGCCGCATGCGCATCGCGCTCTCGGAAATGGGCGTCGAAGGCATCAAAACCAACATCGCGCTGCATCAGGAACTGCTGATGGATGCCAATTTCATCAAAGGGGGCACCAGCATCCATTACCTGGGAGAAATGCTCGCCGCCAAGGGTGAAGTGAAGAAGTAAATCCGGGAGGAACCATCGATGGCATGGCTGGGCGTTCAGATCGAAGCCGACGGCGGGCATGCCGAAACGCTGGCCGACGCGCTGCTCGAACAGGGCGCGCTGTCGGCGACGATCGAAGACCTCGACGCGGGCACCGAACGGGAAAAAGCGCAATTCGGCGAACCGGGCCTGGGCCGAATTCCGGGGCTTGATGTCGGAGACATTCCCCCGCTCTGGGACCGTTCGATCATCGAAGTTCTGCTGCCCGAGGATGCCGATCCGGCAAGCATCGTCGCCGCGGCGGCGCTCCGCGCCGGGCTCGACGCGCCGCCGGCGTTCCGCGTCACGCCCATCGCCGGACAGGACTGGGTGCGCGCGACCCAGGCGCAATTCGAACCGATCCGCATTTCGAACCGGCTGTGGATCGTCCCCTCCTGGCACGACGCCCCCGACCCGGAGGCCATCAATCTCATCCTCGACCCCGGCATGGCCTTCGGCACCGGCACGCACCCGACCACGAGGCTTTGCCTGGAATGGCTGGAACGAACGGTGCGGCCCGGCGCATCGTTCCTCGACTACGGCTGCGGTTCGGGCATTCTCGCGCTGGCCGCGGCCAAGCTCGGAGCGGAACCGGTATCCGGCGTCGATATCGACCCGCAGGCGCTTGTCGCCGCCCGCGCCAACGCCGCCGCGAACGGCGTCACGGCGGAATTCACGGACGCGGAACAAACGCCGCGCGGAGGATTCGACCTCGTCGTCGCCAACATCCTTTCCAACCCGCTGCGCCTCCTCGCTCCCGCGCTCTGCGGACATGTCCGTCCCGGCGGCCGGCTGGCGCTTTCGGGCATTCTCGAAGCGCAGGCGGAAGAACTCATCTCCTGCTACGCTCCCTATTTACCGCTCGAAATATTCGCCGCGCGCGAAGGCTGGGTCTGCCTGACGGGAACCAGGCCGTGAGCGGCGCCCCTCCTTCCTCCCCGCCCGCGGTCAAGCTCTACACACGCTGCACCTTCTGCTCCCGCGCCTTCCGTATCACCGAGGACCAACTTTCCGTCAGGGAAGGCCGGGTACGCTGCGGAAAATGCCGCGCGGTTTTCAACGCCTACGACAATCTGATCCGGAAAACGGAAAAAGCAGCGGAGAAAACAGCAGAAAAAACGGCAACGCGGGCGACGGACAAAACCAGGGACAAAGCCGCGGAACGTGCCGAACCGCCGGAAAAAACAGTGCCGCCGACGAATAGGACGAAGTCCGCCGCAAGCGAAAAAACGGGTGAAAGGAAAGCCCGCTCAGCGGACAACACAGCGGACAAAACGGAAACGGCAAAAAATGAACCCGCGGCGGACGAGCGTCCCGCAACCGTGAAGCCGGCGCCGCCGATCCAGGCCGTTCCCCCCGTCACCGTCACCTTCTCCGCCGCGAACGACGAGGAAACCCTGTTTTCCGCCGCCGACACGATCATGGAAATGCTCCCGCCGCGGCAGCCGCACATGGAAACGGTGGATATCGGGGAAAAGTCTCCTGCTGCGGAAACAGCCGGAACGCAGGAGGAAGACGCCGGGGAAAAAAGGCGCGAACGGCGCAAATCGCGCCGTTCGCGGGATGACGGCACCACGGCGGGTGCCGCGGCGACTTCCCCGGAGACGAAAACCACCCCGGAAAGCCGAAAAGAAAAAAAATCGAAAAATGCCGAGGAATTCGAGGAAGCCCGGCGTTCGATCCTGCACGCGCTGCGCCAGGACAAGGAAGCCCTGGAAATCGCACAACAGATGGCCGCCAGGGAACAGGCAGGCGGCGAATCCGATACCGGCACGGACACCTATGCCAATGCCGGAGATGAATCCGGATCCGGCGGCACGGCGGCGCGGCGTTCCTCCCGGCTGCCGGCGTTTCTGCTCGGTTTCGCCTCGTTCCTGCTCATCCTGCTGCTCGCCGGACAAGCCGCCTATTTCTACCGTGGCGAACTCGCGCTCGCGGCGCCCGCGACGCGCCCCTGGCTGGAAACCGCCTGCGCCCGTCTGCACTGCGCCATTCCGCTGCCGCGCCGAAGCGAATTCCTCGACATCGAAAGTTCCGATTTCACCAGCGACCCCGCGCACCGCGAACAGATACTGCTCAACGCCACCCTCAGAAACCGGGCGCCATTTGCCCAGGCCTGGCCATCGCTCGAAATAACGCTGACCGACGTCCGCGATTACGCCGTGCTGCGCCGCGTTCTGTCGCCGGAAGAATATCTGCCGCCGCAGAAGAAAAACGCCGCGGAGTTCGCTGCCGGCGGAGAAATCGCCGTGGAACTGCGCCTCGAAGTCAAAAATACCGAACTCGCGGGGTACCGGCTCTACGTTTTTTATCCCTGATCCGTTTCGCTCTCGTATTTCGTATTTCGTATTTCACATGGCGCCGACGATGAAGCGCGCTGCGATGGATTTTCCGGATTTCCCGGATTCCCTAAATTCCTTTGTCCACGTGCGCGCTCACGAAAGACGAAGCCGGAGCGCCCTTGTTTCACATACGGACATGCCGCCGGGAAATCCAGTCCATTTTAACCCATATATGGCATATATCCGGCCTGCATTAAACCCATTTTTGCCACACCTCCTGTTTCATCACCGCCATTTTTGCGTTTCATTCATTTCGTCCGTACTTCTTTCGCGTTATTCTTCCCCTCTACTTTTTCTTTTTTCCGAAAATGAAAATACTGATCTGCGGTTCCGTCGCCTACGACAATATCATGGTATTTCAGGGGCATTTCAAGGATCACATCCTGCCCGACCAGATCCACATTCTCAACGTCTCTTTCCTCGTTCCCGAATTACGCCGTGAATGGGGCGGCTGCGCCGCCAACATCGCCTACAACCTGAAACTGCTCGACGCCGAGCCGCTGGTGATGGCCACGGTCGGCGACGATGCCGACGCCTACCTCAACCGCTTCGCCGCGCTCGGCATCGACTGCCGCCACGTGCGCCACATTCCCGGCACGCTGACCGCGCAGGCATTCATCACCACCGATTTCGACAGCAACCAGATCACCGCCTTTCATTCAGGCGCCATGCAGTTCTCGCACGAAAACGAAATCACGCCCGAGTGCGGCGCCCGGTTGGCGATCATCGGTCCCGACGGACGCGAGGGAATGCTGCGCCATGCGCGCGACTGCCACGCCAGCGGAATCCCGTTCGTCTTCGATCCGGGGCAGGCGATGCCGCTGTTTTCCGGCGCCGATCTGCTCGAATTCATGGAACAGGCCGATTACGCCGTTCTCAACGACTACGAGGCGCAGCTCCTCTCCGAGCGCACGGAACATTCGCTGGAATCCCTGGCGACGATGGTGCGGGCGTTCGTCGTCACGCGCGGCGGCGAAGGATCGTGGATTCTCGCCGACGGCGCCCGCCACGACATTCCCTGCGTTTCCGCCGCCGAACTGCTCGATCCCACCGGCTGCGGCGACGCCTATCGCGCCGGGCTCCTGTACGGCATCGAAAATGGCTGGGACTGGCCGAAAACCGGCCGCCTGGCCTCGCTCCTGGGCGCGATCAAGATCGCGCACCGCGGCTGCCAGAATCACGCGCCGACCCGCGGCGACATCGCCCGGCAATATGCCGCGGCTTTCGGCGAAACGCTCTGGTAGGCACCACGCGGCACGATGGACCTGCGCGACGTATTGCAACGCAGAGGGCAAGGCTGGCTGCTCTGCCTTTGCTGCGCGGTCGTCGCCGTATGGGGATTCGCGGTCGAGCCGAGGCTGCTCGTCGAACGCCGCGAAACCCTGCACAGCCCGCGCTGGCAGGGCGTTCCGCTCGACATCGCCTTCGTTTCCGACCTCCACGTCGGCGGGCCGCACATCGATCTTGCCTATCTCGACCGCTTGGTCGAGCGCATCAATGCCGGCGCACCCGATCTCATCCTGCTCGGCGGCGATTTCGTCTCCAAGCGCGAAACACAGGATATCGATGCCATCGCCGAACACCTGGCGCCGCTCCGGGCGCCGCTCGGCGTCTATGCCGTGCTCGGCAATCATGAATGGTGGAGCGATGCCCAGGCCATGCGCGCGGCGCTTTCCCTGCGCGGGATCGTGGTGCTCGAAAATACATCGCAGAAAATCGGTCATTGCGGCATGGAATTCCAACTCGCCGGAATCGGCGACAACAGCACCGGCCATGCCGACATCACCGCCGCGCTGGCGCCTCCTCCCCCCGCTCCGTCTTTCCCGTCTTCCGGCGGCGAATGCCCTCGCCCGCCCGATTCCCCGCCTTCCTCCGTCCCGGCGCCGAATGCCGCGCTGCCGCTGATCGTCCTCACCCACGATCCAAGCCTTCACCCGCAACTCCCCGCCGATGCCGCGCTCGTGCTCGCCGGCCACACGCACGGCGGGCAGGTCTATCTGCCTTTCGTCGGCGCCCCGGTCGTTCCGTATCCGGTGCCGCGCCACATGGCCTACGGCTGGGTCCGCGAAGAAGGAAGCGCGCCGATGTTCGTTACCGGCGGCGTCGGTACCAGCATTCTGCCCATACGCCTGAACATGCCGTCAGAGTATGTTCTGCTGCGTTTGCAGGCGGCGGGAATGCAGTGAAAACGAAAAATTCTAAATTAAATGAAATTTAATTTCATTAATGTAGTGAATTACAAACAATAATATTTTTATTAATTTAGAATTTTCTCATGAATTTCTATTTCCTCCATGAGAATTATCCGCGTGTGCACGCTGCGCTTTGCCCATCCTTGTATCTTCAAAGAAGTAATGGATGTGTTCCATTACTGGAGGAGAAGAGAGCTTGAGCCCACCCTTAAGGCCTCGACCTTGTTGCGTAGATAAAGCGCTTCTTCTTCCATCACGCCGGCACGGACACTGAACGGTAGCCAAGGGCACGACCCTGTATGGACAAGGCAAGTGGGCGAGTTGGCACCTGATTGAGGAGATCATCATGTTCTATCTCGGAATTGACGTTTCGAAAGCGAAGCTCGATGGCTGCCTGTTGAACGAAAGCGCTCAGGACAAGCGCAGGAGCAAGGTGGTCGGCAACACCCTGGCGGGCGTTGCCGAGCTTGTGCGCTGGCTGGCCAAGCAAGGGACCGAACCGGGTGACACCCATGTTCTGCTGGAAGGCACCGGGGTTTATCACGAATCGGCGGCGACGGCGCTGTACGATGCGGGGATGCGGGTATCGATCCTCAACCCGGCGCAGGTGAGGGATTTCGCCAAAGGCATCGCGGTACGTACCAAGACCGATGCCGCAGACAGTGCCGTGCTGGCTCGCCATGGCGCCATGGTGAAGCCTGCCGTCTGGCAGCCGCCGCCGCTTCAGGTTCGCGAGCTCAAGGCGCTCCTGTCCCGTCGTCAGGCACTGGCCAACGATCTGCAACGGGAACGCAACCGGCAGGAGACGGCGCAAGCGACTGAAACGCCCGAGCGGATCCATCGCTCCTTGCGGCATACCATCGCCTTTCTGCACGAGGAACTGAGCTCCTTGCAGAAAGACATCGATTCGCACATTGACCGGCATCCCGACCTGAAGGAGGACTCCGATCTTTTGCAAAGCATCCCGGCGGTCGGGCCGCAAGTGGGCAGCCATCTGCTGTGCGTGATGCGAGGCAACAGGTTCAGGAAAGCCGAACAGCTTGCCGCCTACCTTGGCGTGACGCCCATCGAGCGACAGTCGGGCAGTTCGGTGCTGGGTCGGGCCAAGCTGTCGAAGGCCGGGCCGCCGCGTATCCGGGCGTTGCTCTACATGGCGGCGGTCGTGGGCATCCGCCACAATCCCCAGGTCAAGGCCGTGTATGAACGCCTGATCGACAGGGGCAAAAGCAAAATGGCCGCTCTGGGCGCCGCCATGCGCAAGATCGTTCATTTGTGCTTCGGTGTCTGGAAAAACCGAACCCCTTATCAGATAAATTCTATCGCCAATCATTGACGGGAAAGACGGTATCTACGCTTGCTGAAAAAAGCCCTCATGGCGCCGGAACGTCGCCCGACCATTGCAACGGCACACAGGACAATTCGGCATTGCCCGTATCCAGATAAAGCTTCAAACAATCACGGTACGGCACCAGCTTCGCCCGCTGCTCATCCGGCATCGAGCGTTCGTAGGATTCGACTGCTATGGCCGTATTCAACAAGCTATAAGCTCTTTCCAAAGCTTGCCGCGCCAGACGAGACTTCTGACTTTGGACAGCCGGGTTTTTCTCTCTAGCTTCAGACCAATTTTTTAATTCACCCTCAATGCCTAAAAAATAAGCCTTTCCCATCGGATACAACATAAGGCTCTCAAAGCACCCTTTGGCAACACCGCCCCAACTGGCCCCGACCTTTAAACGGCGAG